>JBEBDN010000098.1:0-3437 GCA_041156945.1 Verrucomicrobiota bacterium
CCTGTCCAACGCGGCCTTCAAGCCCTGGCGCAAGAAGATCCAGATGATCTTCCAGGACCCTTACAACTCCCTCAATCCCCGCGCCGACATCCTCGGCATCCTCTCCGAGCCGCTGGAGATCCACTTCCCGGAGCTCTCCAAGTCCGACCGCGAGGCCCGCTGCGCCGAGCTGCTCACCAGCGTGCAGCTCTCGCCGGATTTCCTCCGCCGCTACCCGCACGAATTCTCCGGCGGCCAGCGCCAGCGCATCGGCATCGCGCGCGCCCTCGCCGTGCAGCCCGAGCTCATCATCTGCGACGAACCCGTCTCGGCGCTCGACGTCTCCGTGCAGGCCGAGGTGGTGAACCTGCTGCAGGACCTGCAGGCGAAGCTGGGCCTGACCTACCTCTTCATCGGCCACGACCTCGCCGTCATCGAACACGTCAGCGACCACATCCTCGTGATGTCCCAGGGCCGCGTCGTCGAGCAAGGCGCGCCGGCCGACATCCTCGGCGCGCCCCGCGAGGACTACACGCGCCGCCTGCTGGCGGCCGTCCCGAAGTTCTGAGAATGACCGACGCGGCCCCGCGCCCCGCCCTCCCGCTCGACCGCACGACGGTCGGGCTTGGGGCGTTGCTCACGGCGCTGGCGGCCCTCACGACCTGGGACCAGTGGGCGACCTGGAGCACCAAGGACGACTACACCTTCGGCTACCTCGTGCCCGTCTTCGCCGCCTACGTGCTCTGGGACCGCTGGGCCGAGCTCCGCGCCCTGCTGACCGGCGAGCGGGGCTTCGTCTCCGCCCCGAGCCACCCGTGGGTCGTGCGCCTCGCCGGGCTCGCCGCCTTCGCCGCCCTGCTGGGCTTCGTCCTCGGGGCCGCCGGCCGGATCGTCTACGGCACGGGCGCGGCCGCGACGATGCTCATGGCGGGCGGGCTCACCACGCTGGCGCTGGCGACCGCCTTCCTCTCCGCGCGCGGCCCGGGCGGCGCCGAACCCGCGGCCGAGGCCCGTTGGCGCCTGACCGGGCTCGTCGTCTTCCCCGCCGCGGTCTGGCTGATCTCCGGCCCCTTCCTGTACCTGGTCGACAACCGCATCAAGCTGGAGCTGCTCGCGAACGTGACGGAGATCGTCTCCGGCTTCCTGCGCGCCGCCGACCAGGCCATCCGCGTCAGCGGCAACACCATCGTCTTCGCCAACGGCGACGCCGTCGGCGTGGCCGACGCCTGCTCCGGCATCCGTTCGCTCTCGGCCTGCGTCTTCGCCGGCGCCTTCCTCGCCGCGCTCTTCCTGGAGGGCGGCCCGCGCGGCCGGCTCCTGCGCGGCGCCGCGATGCTCGCGCTGTCGGCGGGCGCCGCGCTCCTGCTGAACATCGGGCGCAACACCTACCTGGCCTTCCACGCGCTGCGGCATGGCTCGAAGTCGCTCGAGCTCGACCTGCAGGGCGTGGCGCCGGGGCAGCCGGGCTTCTCCGCGCTCGGCACGGTCCACGACCTCGCCGGCAACGCGGCGATGGTCCTCGCGCTGCTCACCCTGCTCGCCCTGCTGCCGTTGCTCAACCGCCTCGGCCGCGCGCCCCGTCCCTCCCCTTCCGCATGAAGATCCTGCACCTTTCCCCGGAACTCGCGCCCTGGTCCAAGGCCGGCGGGCTCGGCGACGCCGTCGCGGCCCTCGCCAAGGCCATGGGGGCGCTGGGCCACGAGGTCCGCGTCGTCACCCCGCTCTACGGCTCGGTGCCCGGCGTCGAACGCATGGGCACGCTCCTCCCCGCGCTCCCGGTGGGCGTCGGCGGGGATCCCCGCAAGGCCGCGTGCCGCGTGCGCACCCAGGCGGTGGCGCCCGGCGCGGAAGCCTGGTTCATCGAACACGAAGACTATTACGGGGCCCGCGAGATCTATCCGGCGCGCGAGGACGCCGGCGAACGCGCCCACTTCTTCGCGCGCGCGGGCCTCGACGCCTGCCTCGCCACCGGCTGGATCCCCGACGTCATCCACGGCCACGATTGGACGACCGGCCTGATCCCCGCCCTGCTCAACACGACGCTCCGCGAAAGCCCGCTCGGACGCGCCCGCACCGTCCTGACCATCCACAACCTGCAGCATCAGGGCCTGCACCCGCGCCGCACGCTGGATTTCGCCGGGCTCCCGGCGCACCTGTTCCGGCCCGATGAACTGGAGTGCCTCGGCGGCGTCAACTACCTGAAGGGCGGCATCCTGCACGCCGGCACGGTTCTCACCGTGAGCCCCACCTACGCCCGGGAGATCCTCACGCCCGAATTCGGGCACGGCCTCGACGACGTCGTCCGCCGGCGCGCCGGCGCGCTGCACGGCATCCTCAACGGCGTCGACCGCGACGAATGGGATCCGACGCGCGATCCGCACCTCGCCCAGCCCTTCTCCGCCGCCGACCTGGCCGGCAAGGCGGCCTGCAAGGCGGCGCTGCTCCGCGAACTGGACCTCCCCACGGAGCCGGACCGGCCGCTCGTCGGCGTCGTCTCCCGCCTCTGGGACCAGAAGGGCCTCGACCTGGCCTTGGGGGTGCTGCCGCGCCTGCTGCGCGAAGGCTCGCTGCGCTTCGTGCTGCTGGGCAGCGGCGATGCGGCGCTCGAACATGGCTACCGCCGGCTCGCCAAGGAATTCCCGGGCCATTGCGCCGTGCGCATCGGTTACGACCACGGATTGTCCCATCGCATCGAGGCGGGCGCGGACTTCTTCCTGATGCCGAGCCGATTCGAACCCTGCGGACTCAACCAGATGTACTCGATGGCCTACGCGACCCTGCCGATCGTCCGCGCCACGGGCGGCTTGGCCGACACCGTCGCGCCTTGGGATGGCGGGACGGGCGGTACGGGCGTGGTCTTCACGCACGCCGACGCCCCGGGCGTGGAATGGGGCCTCCGCCGCGCCCTGGAACTGTACGCCCAGCCCAAGCTGTTCGCCGCCTTGCGGCAGGCGGCCCTGGGGCAGGACTTCAGCTGGCGGCGTTCGGCCGAGGAACACCTCCGCCATTACGGCGTCCGCGTAGATTCCAGCACGCCGCCGAGCCCAAAAAGCGACAGGCGGCGGAAGGGTTGACCAAAAAAAGCCTAATTCACGGGTTTGGCACGGGTTCGGGACCTCCCGGCGACTTTGGCACGCGGTCAGCATAAGGGGAGTCGCCATGAAGCACATCACCGCACTCACCCTCACCACCCTCCTCGCCGCGACCGGTCTTGCCCAGACCGCCGCCGCTCCCGCCGCCTCCCCGGTCGCCTACGACCTGACGGCGGGCTACGACAGCGAGTACTACTACCGCGGCCTCTGGTTCTCCAACCAGAACGCCTGGTACAACCTCGGCGCCTCCAAGAAGCTGTCCGACAAGACCACGGTCAGCGCCCTGGCCTACTACACCTCCAGCAACGATCGCCGCTCGGTCTACCAGGAACTGGACCTCGGCGCCTCCGTCGCCTACGACGCGGG
>JBEBDN010000099.1:0-2585 GCA_041156945.1 Verrucomicrobiota bacterium
ACGAACTCGTCTCCAAGGACGACCCGGCGATCGGCCTCTACTACAGCACCCCGCCCAACCTCGGCAAGGAGGAGAAGGACCCCACGCACACGGCCAATTTCGGCGTGAAGCTGAAGGAGCATTGCGACGCGGTGGGCGTGGCGTGCGCGCTGGTCTACCCGGGCGCGCAGGACGTGAAGCACCCGACGGAGATCGATTTCATCAAGGCCAAGCTGCTCCCCACCACCAAGTAAAACCATGCGCCCCCTCTTCGCCCTGTTCCTCGGCCTCGCGTCGCTCGTCGCGGCGGAGCCCACCTTGCGCCTCACGAGCCCGCGGGTCCGCGAGGTCTTCCAGCGCGCCGACGCCCAGGCGGGCTCGGTCGAAGTCGCGGGCGTCATCGCCGAGACCGGCCCGGACTACCGAAGCCCGCAGGTCGAATACCGACTCGATGGCGGCACCTGGACCCGACTCAAACTCGCGTCGGAAGACCCCCAGGATGCGAAGGTCCTTTTCAGTGGTCGCTTCAGCACCGCTCCCGGCGCGCACCAGGTCGAGGTCCGGGCGCTCCGCGACGGGAAGCCCCTCGCCGCCGCGCCCGCCGTCGCCTTCTTCGTCGGCGAGGTCTTCGTGGTGACCGGCCAATCCAACTCCGCGAACCACGGGGCGGTGAAGATGAAGGCGGCCTCCGACCAGGTCTTCACGCTGACTCCACAAGGCACCTGGCAACCTTGCGCTGACCCCCAGCCCGGGGCCTCCGGCGGAGGCGGCAGCATCCTGCCCGCGCTCGGCGACGAACTCCAAAAGCGGCTCGGCGTACCGATCGGCTTCATCCCCTGCGGCATCGGCGCCACCAGCGTCCGCGAATGGCTGCCGGCCGGGATCACCTTCCCGAACCCGCCCACGATTCTGAGTCGCGTGAAGAAGACCGCCGATGGACAGTGGGAGTCCGACGGCAAGGCCTATGCGATGCTCGTGAAGCGGATGGGCTCGGTGCCGGCGTTCCGCGCGGTGCTCTGGCACCAGGGCGAGAGCGACGCCAACCAGAAGGACACCACGCGCACGCTGCCGGGCAAACTCTACGCCACCTACCTGACCCAGCTGATCCAACGGGCCCAGCAGGATAGCCGCCGGCCCGCCCCGTGGTTCGTCGCCCAGGTGAGTTACCACGGTCCCACCGACGTGGGGTCCGAGGATATCCGCGGCGCGCAGGCGAGCCTCTGGAAGGCGCAGGTCGCCCTGGAGGGCCCCGATAGCGACGCCCTGCGCGGCGAGCTCCGCGACGGGGGCGGCAAGGGGGTGCATTTCTCCGGCGAGGGGCTCAAGGCGCACGCCCACGCCTGGGCCGAGAAACTCATCCCCTGGATCGCGGCCCAACGCTGATTTACCCATGCGCACCCTCCTCACATCGCTCCTGCTCGGGGTCTGCAGCCTCCACGCCGCGATCTCACCAGAACACACCCGTCGCCTGCAAGAGGCGGCCGCGGAGGCGCTGGTCATCCAGGCCGACCAGGTCGAGGTGAAAACCACGCTGGGCAAGGACGGGCGGCAGCTCGACGTTCTGGTGAGCGCCCGCATCCAGTCGGTCCTCCGCTCCAAGGCCGGGCACAAGCCCGGGGATCAGGTGAAGATCGCCTATACGATCATCGAGACCGTCATCCCGATGCCAGGCCCGGGCCAACCCAAGGTCCTGGAGAAAGGCGAAACCGTCCGCGCCTACCTCGATCACTCCAGCGACCAGCAATCCCTCCGCCCGGCCGCCTACGGCGAGAGCTTCCAGAAACCCTGAACCCACCGATGCGTCTCGCCCTGCTCTTGACCTTACTGGCCGCCGCCCTGGGCGGGGCCGAGAAGCGTCGACCTAACATCCTGGTCATCGTCAGCGACGACCACGGCTATGCCGACATCGGCTTCAACGGCGGCCGAGCCGTCGCCACGCCGCACCTCGACGCACTGGCCGCCTCCGGCGTGCGCTGCACCAGCGGCTACGTCACCCACCCGTTCTGTTCCCCGACGCGCGCCGGCCTGCTGACCGGCCGCTATCAGCAACGCTTCGGGCACGAGAACAATCCGGCCTACGACCCGACCAACGCCCAGGCCGGCCTGCCCCTGTCCGAGAAACTCCTGCCGCAGTTCCTCCGCGAGGCGGGCTACCGGACCGGCTGGGTCGGCAAATGGCACCTAGGCGCCACCCCGGCGCACGCGCCTTGGAATCGGGGCTTCGAGCAAACCTACGGCTTCATCGGCGGGGGTCATATGTTCTCCGGCTGGTCCATCAACCCACAGAAGGAATACAACGTCCCGCTCACCCGCGACGGCCAAGCCACCGCGGACGTCCCCACCCACCTCACCGAGACGTTGGGCCGGGAGGCCGCGGCCTTCATCCGCCGCAACGCCGGCGCGCCCTGGATGCTCTACCTCGCCTTCAACGCCCCGCACACGCCGCACCAGCCGAGCGCCGAGCGCGAGCGGAAGTTCGCGGCCATCGCCGACCCGGTCCGCCGGAAATGCCTCGCCCAGATCAGCCTGCTCGATGACGCCGTCGGCACGGTCACCCAAGCCTTGGCCGCCAGCGACCAGGCCCAGGACACCCTGGTCTTCTTCTT
>JBEBDN010000100.1:0-19882 GCA_041156945.1 Verrucomicrobiota bacterium
ATGGCCAGCATCCACCCCACCGCGATCGTCGAACCGGGCGCCCAACTCGGGGCGAACGTCACGATCGGCGCTTATGCGTTCGTCGGGGCCGACGTCACCCTCGGCGCCGGCTGCGTCCTGCATCACCACGCCACCGTCGAAGGTTACACGCAGCTCGGGCCCGACTGCGAGGTCTTCCCTTATGCGGTCATCGGCGGCCGCACCCAGGACCTCAAGGCCCGCCCCGGCAAGCCCGGCCTCAAGGTCGGCGCGCGCAACGTCTTCCGGGAATACGTCAGCGTGCACCTCGGCACGCAGGAAGGCGAATGGACCATCCTGGGAGACGACAACACCCTGCTCGCCTACTCGCACATCGCGCACGACTGCGTCATCGGCAGCCACCTCGTCATCTCCAGCCACTCCGCCGTGGCCGGCCATGTGCACGTCGGCGACCACGTGAACATCGGCTGGAACGCCGGCATCCACCAGTTCTGCCGCATCGGCGAACACGCCATGGTCGCCGCCTGTTCCAAGTGCGTCCAGGACGTCCCGCCCTTCGTCATCGCCGACGGCAACCCGTGCGAGACCAAGATGATCAACGTCGTGGGCCTGACCCGCGCCGGCTTCACGCCCGACGAGGTCGCGACCGCCAAGACGCTGCACCGCCTCTTCTACCGCGAGGGCCTGAACGCCTCGCAGGCGCTCGAGAAGGCCCGCGCCCTGCCCGAGGCCTCCGGACGTATCGTGCAGGCCTTCGCGGGCTTCGCCGCGGCGACCAAGCGCGGCCTCGCCTAAGGTTCCGTCAGTCGCCCTCGCGCACCCGGGACCCCGGTGTCTCGCTCAACGGCGGAGGCGACGTGAAGAGCCCGGGCTCCAGTTTCATGGAGCCGGCGAAATTCGGGTTCACCGAACTGGCTTCCTGGTCGTGGAGCGCGCCCTTGAAAGGCATGCAACCCGACAGCGTCGCGAGCGCCAAGCACCCACCGGCGATCGGCAATACAAGGGGTAGCCGCATCATCCAGCCCAGCATGCGGAGGCACCGACGACTGACAAGTCTAGGTCGCATCGGGCTACCTGCATGTCGCTTGCACCGAGCCCGAAGCCACCTAGCGTGGTGGGCGTGAAAACCCTCTCCCTTGCCCTGCTCATCGTCCTTGGATCCTACGGCCACCTCGCCGCGGCCATCGTCGAGCAGCCCCTCGAATACAAGGTCGGCGACGTCACCTGCGAAGGCTGGCAGGTCATCGATGACGCCGTGACCGGCAAGCGTCCGGGCGTCCTGGTCGTGCACCAGTGGACGGGGATCAGCGACCACGAGAAGGAAGCCGCCCGGAAACTCGCCGCGGCCGGCCACAACGTCTTCCTCGCCGACATCTACGGCCAGGGCATCCGCCCCCAGCCGCCCGCGGCCGGCAAGGAGGCCGGCAAATACAAGGCGGACCGCGGCCTCCTCCGCGCCCGCGTCAACGCGGCGCTCGACGTGCTCGCCCGCGACCCCCGCACCGACGCCTCCAAGCTCGCCGCGACCGGTTACTGCTTCGGCGGGACGGCCGTGATCGAACTGGCCCGGAGCGGCGCCGCGGTCAAAGGCGTCGTCAGCTTCCACGGCGGCCTCGATTCCCCCACGCCGGCCGACGGCAAGAACATCAAGGCCAAGGTCCTCGCGCTGCATGGCGCCGACGACCCCTTCGTCCCCGCCAAGGACGTCGCGGCCTTCGAGGCCGAGCTGAAGGCCGCCGGCGTGGACTACAAGCTGGTGAAGTACCCGGGCGCCGTCCACAGCTTCACGCATAAGGCGGCCGGCGCGGACAACTCCAAGGGCGCCGCCTACAACGCCGAGGCCGACCGCGACTCCTGGTTCCAGATGCTGGGGTTCCTCGAGCGGTCGTTCGCGCGCTGAGGGGCCGAAAACACCGGCAACGAAAAGGCCCGCGGATCGCTCCGCGGGCCGGTCGGTCCATGGGCGACGGGTTCAGGCCACGCGCTCGACGACGAGCGGCGGCATGTTCGGGCGCTTGGGGGCGAGTCGGTAGGCGTCGCGGAAGTACGGCAGCGCGGCGTCGACCTTGGCCTCGTCGTTGTAATGGATCATGATCAGCGGCTCGCCCTGCTTGACCTGCGTGCCGACCTTGCGGATCTCGGTGACGCCGACCGACGGGTCGAGCGTGCCGTCCTTGAGCGTCGCGAGGAGGCGGACGCCCTGGGCGATCTTGCCGGCGTCGATGGTGTGCACGTAGCCGCGCTTCGGGGCGGGCAGCTTGCGGATGAACTTCGCCTTCGGGAACTTCGAAGGATCGTCGATCCAATCGGTCTTGCCGCCCTGGGCGCGGACCATGGCCTTGAACTTCTCGAGGGCCGAGCCGTCCTTGAGGTGCTTCTCGACGGTCTGCTTGGCGGAGAGGGTCGAACCGGCGACGCCGGCGAGGCGCACGACTTCCATGCCCAGCTTGAGCACGAGGTCCTGCAGGTCCTCGGGGCCCTCGCCCTTGAGGAGGCGGACCGCCTCGAGGACCTCGAGGCCGGTGCCGACGGAGTCGCCGAGGGGCTGGTTGATGTCGGTCACCAGGGCGACGCACTTGCGGTTGAGCGAGCGGGCCACGCGGGTGACGATGCGGGCGAGCTGCTTGGCCTGCTCGAGGTCGCGGATGAAGGAACCGTTGCCCCACTTCACGTCGATGACGAGGCCTTCGCAGCCTTCGGCGAGCTTCTTGGAGAGGATGCTTCCGGTGATGAGCGGAAGGGACGGGATCGTGCCGGTCTTCTGGCGCAGGGCGTAGAGAATGTCGTCGGCCGGGGCGATCTCCTTGCACTGCTCGGTCACGGCGCAACCGACGCGCTCGAGCTGCTGCCGGAACTGGTCCATGCTGGCCTTGCCCCTGAAGCCCGGGATCGAGCCGAGCTTCTCGACGGTGGAGAGGCAGAATTCCTCGTCCTTGCCGTTCATGCCCGGCATGATGACGCCGGCGGCCGCGCCGAGCGGACCGAGCACCATCGAGGTCTTGTCGCCCACGCCGCCGGTCGAGACCTTGGCGATCTTGGGCTGGGTGAGCCGGTCGAGGTCGATGACGTCGCCGGAGAGGCGGAGTTCCTCCGCGAGGAGCGCGGTCTCCTGGGCGGACATCTGCTTGAAGAAGATCGCCATCGCCAAGGCGGCCTGCTGGGCCTCCGGCATCTCGGCGTCCATGATCGAATCGACGATCTGCCGGATCTCCTCCGCGGAGAACTCGCCGCCATCCCGCTTCTTCTCGATGAGAGACGTGAAGGACGGCTTTTCCTTCCTCCGATGTTCGACGATTTTTTCGGTCATAAGGTGTTCGAGTTTAGAAGGTTAGAGCCGTCCTGTTGGGCAGGGGGAGGCGGACTCGCTGATATGTAAGATTTTCTTGAAAAGTCGAGCCAAAAGCGACAAGCGGCCGACCGACCGGCACCAGCGTGGGCTGGAGGCCGCTCCGCCGCCGTTTTTGCCCCTTGCGCCCGGGATACCCCCGAAGGCCGCCCTACCCTAGATACCCCCGGAAAAGGGCGTCTGAGCCCAAAAGCGTGGTCGTGCGGGCCCTCAAGAGGGACTCCGCCCCCTCGAACCAGGCGGGACTGTCCGGGTCGCCTCCGAGCCGCGGGGCGACATAGGCGAAGAGGTAGTCCGCCACGCCGTCGCGCAAGAGCGCGGAAGCCAGGCGGGGGCCGGCCTCGATCAGCACGCCGTTCAACCCTTCCCCCGCGCAACGCTCGGCCCAGGCATCGAGGAAGTCGGCCTCCTCGCCCGGCAACGCCCAGACCCGGACGCCCTCGGCCTCGAACCAGGCGAGGTCGGAGGCTCGGGCGCCGGCGGCCAAGCCGACCACGATGGTCCGGCCCCGGAAGGCGTCCGTGAAGAGATTCAGGCCCGACCGGCCCGCCGAACGGAAACGCCGGTCCAGCACGAACCGCACCGGCGCATGCTCGCCCTCGGCCTCGCGGGCGGTCAGCCGGGGATTGTCGGCCAGCAACGTATCGGCGCTGACCGCGATCGCGGGGAAGAGCCGGCGCCAGCGGTGCACGTCGGCGCGCGCCTCCGGCCCCGTGATCGTCCGCGGCTCGCCCGCGGCCGGGACGAGCTTGCCGTCCAGCGTCGCCGCGACCTTGAGGGCGAGCAGCGGGCGCCCGGTCGTGATGGCGTGGTTGAAGAGGAAATTCAGTTCCGCGCACTCGTCGCGCAGGACGCCTTCCACGACCGCGACCCCCGCCTGGCGCAGGAGCGCGAGGCCCTTGCCCGCGTGGGCCGGGTTCGGGTCGGTCGCGCCGACCACCACGGTGCGGAAGCCCGCCCGGAGGATGGCGTCGACGCAGGGCGGCGTGCGTCCATGGGTGCAGCAAGGCTCCAGCGTGACGTGCAGGATCGCGTCGGGTCCGGGGGCCCGCCCGAGGGCGCGGATCGCCATGACCTCGGCGTGCGGCTGGCCCGCGGCGGCATGGAAGCCTTCGGCGACGATGACCCCGCCCTCCGTGACCACGGCCCCGACCATCGGGTTCGGGTGCGTCCGGCCCCACGCCCGTCGCGCGAGCTCCAAGGCTCGGCGCATCGGGGGCTCGGCGGACGCGGCGGACACGGTCAGCGGTTGCGCTTGCGCGGACCGACGGCGGCCTTCGGGCCGCCCGGGGTCAGCTGCGGCTCCGAGTAATAGCGGAAGCCCTCGAGCTTGCGGCGCTCGATCGGTCGGCCGAGCAGCTGCTCGATCTGCTGCAGGTGGTGCATCTCGTCGGGCGAATACAGCGTGAAGGCCTCGCCCTCGGCGGAGGCGCGGCCGGTGCGGCCGATGCGGTGGACGTAGTCCTCGGCGTGCTCCGGCACGTTGTAGTTGATGACGTGGGTCACGCCGCGGATGTCGAGGCCGCGCGAGGCGATGTCGGTCGCCACCATGATGCTGAACTTGCCGGACTTGAAGCCGGCCAGGGCGGCGGCGCGCTCCGACTGCGTGCGGTCGGCGTGCATCGTGGCGACGGGCGTGCCGTGGCCCTCGATCCACTCGGCGATGCGGTCGGCGTCGCGCTTGGTGCGGGTGAAGACGATGACCGACTTGTAGCCGCTCTTGTTGAGCAGCGCGAGGAGCAGGTCGTACTTCTGGAACACGTCGACCGGGTAGATCGCATGGTCGACGGTGTCGGCGGCGCCGAGGCCGGTGCGCACGTCGACGGTGACCGGGTCCTTCAGGGCCCAGCCGGCGATGCGGCCGATGGCGTCCGAGATCGTGGCCGAGAACAGGAGCGTCTGGCGCTGCTTGGGGCAGTAGTTGACGATGCGGGTGACGTCCTCGATGAAACCCATGTCGAGCATGCGGTCCACCTCGTCCATGATCAGCATCTGGATGGACTTCAGGTCGAGGATCTTCTGCTCATGCAGGTCGAGCAGGCGGCCGGGGGTCGCGATGACGACGTCGACGCCCTCCTCGAGGGCCTTGACCTGGACCCCGTAGCCCACGCCGCCGTAGAGGAGCGCGGTCTTGGTGCCGAGGTACTTGCCGTACTTCTGGAAATTCTCGTCGACCTGCACCGCCAGTTCGCGGGTCGGGACGAGGACGAGGCAGCGGGGCTTGCCGGCGGCGGGCCCCAGCAGGGACAGGGTCGGCAGCGCGAAGGCGGCGGTCTTGCCGGTGCCCGTCTGGGCGGCGCCGATGATGTCGCGGCCGGCGAGGACGGCGGGGATGGCCTTCTCCTGGATCGGGGTCGGGTTGACGTAGCCGCACTCACCGAGGACGCGGAGCACCGACTCGGGCAGGTTCAGTTCGGAAAAGGTAGGCATGTGAGGGTTGGAGAAAGCGGCAGCCGGGGGTAAAGGGAAAGGATAAAGGAAGAAATCCCGGGGAAAGGGCAAGTTCGGGGTCGGCCCGCCGCGAATCCGGCCGATTTGTCTGGGTTTGACAATCCTTCCGGGATGCCCTGCATTGCACTCCCTTTCCGCAAGGAAGGGGCGAACGGTGGTTGTAGCTCAGTTGGTTAGAGCACTGGTTTGTGGTACCAGGGGTCGGGGGTTCAAGTCCCCTCAATCACCCCACCTTTCCAAGGCCCGGAGCGATCCGGGCCTTGCCGTTGGCGGGGTTCGCCGCCGGTCCGGCGGGCCGGACCCTACTGCGCGCCCTTCGACTTGAAGTACCTCTCGAGGGCGTCGCGGATGGCCTTCTCGAGCTCGTCGTCCTTCGCCTTGACCTCGCGATCGAGCTCGGGATCGCCGACCTGCGCGCCACGGCGGAACAACTTGCCCTCGCCGCCGATGTTGAGGCGCTGGGCGTAGTAGGTGACGTAGCGGACGGCGAACTTGTAGCCCGAAGCGTAGTTCTCGAGCTTCACGGTGACGCGCTCGACGGGATAGCCGGGCTTGACCGCGGCGAGGGCGGCCTGGACCTCGCGGAGGGCTTCGTTCGACTCGCACTTGATGCGGTTGTCCATGAAGCGGGCGTCCTCGAAGCCGGCCTCCAGGTCGAAGTGCACGCCCGCGCGGAGGCCGTGGAAGCCCGTACCGGGGATGCCCAGGTACATCACCAGCATCGTCACCGTGGTGACGGTGGCGAGCAGGGCGACGGTGGCGAGGGGGGAAGTCTCCTTCTGCAGTTTGACGGCCATGCGCAACGGATAGGCGCTCCGCTTTCCGAGGCAATCCAATTGGCGGGCCGAACCCCGCTTACTTGAGCGTCAGGAGGAACGCCTTCACATCCTCGAGTTCCTGCGGCTTCAGGATGAGGCCCATCGGCGGCATCGGCGAGACGCCGAGCTTCTCGAAGCCCTTCGCGAGGACCTTGTTCGGCTCGACGAGGGACTCGGCGATGTAGGCCGGCGTGCCGCGCGTGGCGATGCCGTCCAGGGCCGGCCCGATGGCGCTGCCCTTCCCCTTCACCATGTGGCAGTTCACGCAGCCCGCGACCGGGTGCTTCCAGAAGATCTCCTCGCCGCGCTTGGCGTCCCCGGCCACGAGGGCCGCCTCGCCCGCCACGGTCAGCTCGCAGAGCTTCACGTCGTCGAAGAGGACGTCGCCCTTGCCGACGTGCAGGAGGTTGATGGAGGCCTTCGGACGCTTGCCGGAGTTGAACACCACCTCGACCTCGGTCCAGTCCGCGTCGCGGGTCACCGTGCTGGTCTCCGCGCGACCGATGTGGTCGTTGAGGCTGGCCTTGCCGCGGAAGGCGTGGGTCTTGATCCAGGCGCTCAGGCGATACTCGGTGTCGGGCTTGAGGGCGACGTCGGCGAAGAAGCTCGTGTCGCCGCTGTCGCGGGTGACGCCGCGCATCGCGGCCTTGCCGCTGCGGACCAGCTTGGGGTCGGTGACGACTTCCCACTGGGCGCCTTTGTTGGCGGCCGAGTTGCCGTAGTCGCGACGCTTCCAGCCGACGGGCAACTTGGCGGCGACTTCCTCGAAGCCGGGGTTGGGCAGCAGGTTCGGGCCCTCGACGTAGACCTGGGTCTGATGCTTCTTGGCGAGGAGTTTGGAGGCTTCCTTCAGCCACTCGTCGGCTTGGACGGACGGATCGGCGGCCAGGCCGCGCACGAGGGTCTTGATCTCGGGCGTGGTCGGGAACTCGAGCAACTTCACCAGCGCGGCGAGGCGGGTGGCGGGATCCTTGTCGGCGACGGCGCCCGAGCCGAAGAAGCGCTTCTGCGCGGCGGCGTCGACGCCGAGGGCGCGGATGGCGTTGCGGCGCAGGGGCGCGGACGCGGCCAGCAGGGCCTGCTGATGCGTCGCCTCGTCGAGGGCGCCAAGGCCCTGGAGCGCCCAGAGGGCATGGATCGCGCCGACGTCGTCGGACTTCTGCGTCACGAGCTGGACCAGCGCGGGGACGGCGGCCGTCACCTTGCCCTCGACCAGCAGGCGCTGGGCCTGCAGACGACCGTACTGGGTCGGACCGGACAGGCCGGCCACGAGGTCGGCCGGGGCGGTGCCCTGCGCGACGGCCTTGGCGCCGACGGGGGCGTCGGCCGCGACGAGGCGGTAGATGCGGCCACGGGCGTGGTCGCGGAGCGGGTTCTCGTGCGCGCCACCCACGCCGGTCGTGCCCTTGAAGCCGCCGCGGTCGACGCTCGGCGTCGGGTTATGCTGGATGATGAAGTTCTGGAAGTCGGCGAACCAGATCGCCCCGTCGGGACCGACCGCCGAGTAGACCGGCGACATCCACTCGTCGGAGGATGCCACCAGGTTGAAGGCGTCCTTGGCGACGTAGCCCGCGCCCTGCGCCTGGACGTCCATGAGCGCGATCAGCTTCATGGTCGGCTCGCAGACCATGGCCTTGCCCTGGTAGCGGGCCGGGAGGGCGGACGAATAGATGAAGTTGGAACCCGCGGCGGCGGTGTAGCCGCCCATCACGTCGACCTGCCGGAAGTTCGGGGTGATGGTGTGCGCCTGCTCGACCGCGTTGATCTTCTTGGCCGTCATCGCGCGCGGACCCTTCGGCACGAGGTGCTGGGGGATGCCGCCGAAGAAGATCGGGGCGCCGTTGGCGGTGCCGCCGAACTCGTCGCCCACGTCGTTGTCGGACTGGGCCCAGGTGTTGTTGGTGAACTGGTGCAGGAACTGCAGGGCCTTGCCGTCGGCGGTGAACCGGAAGGAGCCCATCGCGAAGTTCAGCTTCTGGCCGCCGACCTCGCCGGCGAAGCCGCTGTAGCCGACGGCGCCGCGGAGCCAATTGTCGTAGCCGTAGGAAAGGTTGCTGGTCTGGGCATGGGTATCGCGGATGCCCCACCCCGTCATGATGACCTCGCGGACGTCGGCCTTGTCGTCGCCATCGGTGTCCTTGAGGAAGACGAAGGTCGGGGCCTGGCAGACGATGACGCCGCCGTTGGCGAAGACGATGCCGGTCGGGATGTTGAGGCGGTCGGCGAAGACGGTGAACTTGTCGGCCTTGCCGTCGCCGTCGGTGTCCTCGCAGATCTTGATGCGGTCCTGCCCCTGCTGGTCATTGACCACGCCGTGGGGGTAGTCCGCGGTCTCGAGGACCCAGAGGCGACCGCGTGCATCCCAGGCGAACGAGATCGGCTTCATGATGTCGGGCTCGGAGGCGAAGAGCACGAGCTTGAGGTCGGCCGGCACCTGGGTGCGTTCCATGCTGCCCTTGACCGAGAAGGGCCTCTGGAGCGTCAGGGGCTTCGGGCGCTTCTCGTAGTTGGCGACCCAGGGACTCTCCTCGCGCACCTCGGGCTCGCGCTGCTCGGCGTACTTGCGCCAGTCGGCGACGCGGGCGGGGCTCAGGCGGGTGGACAGTTCCTTGGCGAAGGCGGCGGGGTCCACCGCCTCCTTGGCGACGAAGACCTCGACGGTCGCCCCCGAAGGCAGCTTCACCGAGGTGTTCAGCGCCGGCGAACCATCGGCGCGCGGGCGGACGAGCAACGCGTCGTAGCGCGCGAGCGTCGCGGCCGAGGGCGTCTCTCCGCTGGCGTAGTCGAACCAGATCGCGTCGCGACCGAGCGCGGCCATAAGGGGATGCAGGTGGCCCTTGGTCGTCTGCTCGGCGCCGGCGGCGTCGAGGTAGAGGATGCGGACGGGACCGGTGGCGGCGGAAGCGGCCGCGGCGAGGAACGCGAGGCAGAGGGAAGCGAACAAGGTGCGCATGGGCGGGGTGATACGGGGAAACAACCGTTTGTTCCGGCGAGGGCAACCCGGAGCCGCTCACCTCGGGGCGTTTGCACCCGCCGAAGCCCTCTTTGTCGCAAAAATACCGAAGAACGGCGGCCGTCGGGCGCAAAAAAACGGCGCCCGGAGGGGCGCCGTCGTGCGGGCGGGACTCGCGTCCCGGGGCTCAGTGGTCGTGGTGGTCGCCGCCGGCCGCCGGCTTGGCCTCTTCCGGCAGGTCGGTGATCAGGCACTCGGTCGTGAGCAGCAGGCCGGCCACGGAGGCGGCGTTGGTGATCGCGGTGCGGGTGACCTTGGTCGGGTCGACGACGCCGGCCTTGATGAGGTCCTCGTACTCGCCGGTGGCCACGTTGTAGCCTTCGGCGCCCTTGTGCTTGAGCAGGACTTCCTGGACGATGAGGGAACCTTCGACGCCGGCGTTGAAGCAGAGCGTGCGGAGCGGCTCCTCGATCGCCTTGCGGACGATCTGGGCGCCGATCTTCTCGTCGCCGGAGAGGGCGTTGATCACGCCGTCGATGGCCTTGACGGTGCGCAGGAGCGCGACGCCGCCGCCGGGGACGATGCCTTCCTCGACCGCCGCGCGGGTGGCGTGGAGGGCGTCGTCGACGCGGTCCTTCTTCTCCTTGAGCTCGGTCTCGGTCGCGGCGCCCACGTGGATGACGGCGACGCCGCCGGCCAGCTTGGCGAGGCGTTCCTGGAGCTTCTCCTTGTCGTAGTCGGAGGTGGTCTCGTCGATCTGGCGGCGGATGAGCTTCACGCGGCCCTGGATGTCGGCGGACTTGCCGGCGCCCTGGATGATCGTGGTGTTCTCCTTGTCGGCGACGACGCGCTTGGCGCGGCCGAGGTCGGCCACCTTGACGGACTCGAGCTTGATGCCGAGGTCCTCGGTGATGAAGCGGCCACCGGTGAGGACGGCGATGTCCTCCATCATGGCCTTGCGGCGGTCACCGAAGCCCGGGGCCTTGACGGCGCAGACGTTGATCGTGCCGCGGAGGCGGTTGACGACGAGGGTGGCGAGGGCTTCGCCCTCGATCTCCTCGGCGATGATCAGGAGCGGCTTGCCGGTCTTGGCGACCTCCTGGAGGAGGGGCAGCAGGTCCTTCATGGCGCTGACCTTCTTCTCGTAGAGGAGGATGTAGGTGTCCTCGAGGATGGCCTCGAGCGTCTCGGCGTTGGTCGCGAAGTACGGGGAGAGGTAGCCCTTGTCGAACTGCATGCCTTCGACGACGTCGAGGGTGGTCTCGATGGTCTTGGCTTCCTCGACGGTGATGGTGCCGTCCTTGCCGACGCGGTCCATGGCCTCGGCGATGATGTCGCCGATGGACTCGTCCCAGTTGGCGGAGACGGTGGCGACCTGCTTGATCTCCTTGCGGTCCTTGACCTTCTTGGAGATGGCGGCGAGCTCCTTGACGATGGCTTCGGCGGCCTTGTCGACGCCGCGCTTCACGAAGATCGGGTTCGCGCCGGCGGCGACGAAGCGGAGGCCTTCCTTGTAGATGGCCTCGGCCAGGACGGTCGCGGTGGTCGTGCCGTCGCCCGCCTTGTCGGCGGTCTTCGAGGCGACTTCGCGCACCATCTGGGCGCCCATGTTCTCGTAGGGATCGTCGAGTTCGATCTCCTTGGCGACGGTGACGCCGTCCTTCGTGACCTTCGGGGCGCCGAATTTCTTGTCGATCATCACGTTGCGGCCCTTGGGACCGAGGGTGACCTTGACGGCGCGGGCGAGGGTCGAAACGCCGTTCAGCACCTTGCGGCGGGCGGCTTCATCGAACAGGATCTGCTTCTTGGACATGTGGGTGGTGGATTGAGAGGGTTGCGGTGGGGATTATTCGACGACGGCGAGGATCTCCTCTTCGCGGAGGAGGAGGTAGATTTCGTCGTTCAGCTTGACCTCGGTGCCGGCGTACTTGCCGATGAGGACCTTGTCGCCGACCTTGACGTTGAAGGCGATCTTCTTGCCGTCCTTGTCGAGGGCGCCGGTGCCGAGGGCGATGACCTTGGCCTCCTGCGGCTTCTCCTTGGCGGAGTCGGGGATGATGATGCCGCCCTTGATTTCTTCGGCTTCCTCGATGCGCTGGAGGAGCACGCGGTCGGCGAGGGGCTTGACGGAGGGTTTGGTGTTTTTGGCCATGGTGATTTTGGGTGTAGAGAGATGTCCGGGTGGACGTGGGGTTTGATGCAGAACAGATGCCAAAAGGCTTTTGGCGGGGATTAGCAAATAATTTAGGGGTTTTTCAGGGGTAAAGCGCCCGCCGGACCCGAATGGGAGCGTTTTGTCCCGCTTTTGGCCGGGACACGCTGTCACAGCGGTGGGACAGGGATGGACAACGGGCGAGGGCTGGAGGGCGGGAGGACAGGAGGACTCGAGCCCTCCTGACCTCGAGCCCTCCCCCGCTTAACCAATCTCCCCGGGCTGCTTTCCATCGGGCTGCTTCAATTGGTCGCCCCAGCCGAGGATTCGGGCCTGGGCGCCGTGGTGCTCGGCCTTGGCCTTGTCGCCCCGCTCCATCCAGATGCGCGAGAGCGAAGTCTGCGCGTGGATGTCCTTGGGGCGGAGTTCCGCCGCGCGCTCGCCGGCGATGAGCGCCTCGTCGAGCTGGCGCGCGGCGAAGTGCACCTACGCCTTGGCGAGCCAGGCCTCGAAGCAGGTCGGGTCGGCCGCGACGGCCTCGGCCAGCTTCGCGAGCGCGGCGGGCTCGTCGCCGACCGCGAAGTCGAAGGCCGCGGCTTCGGCCAGGGCCAGGGCGCGGGCGGCGGGAGATTCCATGCCGACACGGTGGGGCGCGGCGGACGGGGCGCAAGCGCTCCTTTCGCGCTTGGAAAGCGGGACGGGCTCCGCACGTTGGGGGGATGGATCCACGCTACGGCCAGCTCGCCGAAGTCCTCTGCGGCTTCTCCACCCGCCTCAAGAAGGGCGAGAACGTCCTCATCGACGCCTACGACATCCCGGAGGAGTTCGTCATCGCGCTCATCCGGGCCGCCCGCGAACGCGGCGCCACCCCGATGGTCAACGTGCAGCGCGCCCGCATCTCCCGCGAGATGACCAAGGGCGGCACGAAGGAGCAGTTCAAGCTGGCCGCCGACCATGAGCTCGCCCGCATGAAGAAGATGCAGGCCTACATCGCCATCCGCGGCTCCGAGAACATCTTCGAAGGCAGCGACATCCCCGCGGCCCAGGCCAAGCTCAACGGCGAGCTGATGCGCCCGGTGCTCGACCACCGCGTCAACAAGACGAAGTGGGTCGTCCTGCGCTGGCCGACCCCGTCGATGGCCCAGCAGGCCAAGATGAGCACCGAGGGCTTCGCCGACTTCTACTTCCGCGTCTGCACCCTCGACTACTCCCGCATGATCCCGGGCATGGAGGCCCTCAAACAGGCCATGATGAAGACCGACGAGGTCCACATCACCGGCCCGGGCACCGACCTGAAGTTCAGCATCAAGGGCATGAACGCCATCCCCTGCGGCGGCGAATACAACATCCCCGACGGCGAAGTCTTCACCGCGCCGATCAAGGACTCCGTCAACGGCATCCTGCAGTACAACTGCCCCACCATCTACCAGGGCGTGTCGTTCGAGAACATCCGCCTCGTCTTCCGCAAGGGCAAGATCGTCGAGGCCACCGCGAACAACACCCAGCGCCTCAACGAGATCCTCGACACCGACGGCGGCGCCCGGTTCATCGGCGAGTTCGCCATCGGCTTCAACCCGCACATCCTCAACCCGATGCAGGACATCCTCTTCGACGAGAAGATCGCGGGCTCCTTCCACTTCACGCCGGGCAAGTGCTACGAGACGACCGACAACGGCAACACCTCCACCATCCACTGGGACATGGTCTGCATCCAGCGCCCCGAGTACGGCGGCGGCGAGATCCGCTTCGACGGCAAGGTCATCCGCAAGGACGGCCTCTTCGTGCCCAAGGCCCTCCAGAAGCTGAATCCCGACTACCTGCTCGGCAAGGCCCGCTAAGATGGCCGCCCCGAAGAAGGTGAAGCCCACCCGTCTCGGTTCCCGCCCCCAGGCGCGCACCGCCAAGGCGACGAAGCGCAAGGCCAAGCCGGTCCCGCACGTCCCCTACGCGGCGCGCCCCGCGAAGGCGCCCGTCGAGGCGCACAAGCCCGACGAGGTCCTGTCGACGCGCATCCCGTCCGAGTTCGAACCAGGCCGCGCCGATAAGGTCGTCTCGGCCTTGCTCGACGGCGTCAGCCGCTCCCGCGTGCAGCGCGCCCTCGACCTGGGCCTCGTGCAGGTCAACGGCGCCGTCGCCGACCGCCGGACGGTGCTCAACCCCGGGGACCACGTGAAGGTCGCCCTGCCCTCCCCCGAGGAGCCCACCGCCCGCGCGGTGAAGATGCCGCTCGAAGTGCTCTTCGAGGACGCCCACCTGATCGCCATCAACAAGCCCGCCGGGCTGCTCACGCACCCCGTGCAGGGGTCCGACGAGGTGTCGGTCGTGCACGGCCTGCTGCATTACACCAAGGGCAAGCTGGCCCCCGCCGGCGGCGCGCCGCGCCCGGGCGTGGTCCACCGCCTCGACCGCGAGACGTCCGGCGTCATCGTCCTCGCCAAGACCGACAAGGCCTACCACGCGCTCGTGGCCCAGTTCGCCGAGCGGACCGCGCAGAAGGAATACCTCGCGCTCGTCGACAAGGCCCCGCGCCTGCTGTCGGGCCTGATCGACGCCAAGATCGACCGCCACCGCACCGTGCGCGTCCGCATGGCCGTGCGCGAGGATGGCCGCGACGCCGTGACCGAATGGCGCGTCGAGGAGAAGTACGGCCCGCAGGCCGCCCTCGTGCGCGCCTTCCCGCACACCGGCCGGACCCACCAGATCCGCGTGCACCTCGCGCACCTCGGCCACCCGATCCTGGGCGACCGCACCTACGGCAAGTTCGACATCCCCGCGTTCACCGGCTGGCCGATGCCGCGCGTGATGCTGCACGCGCACCGCCTGACCTTGACGCACCCGCACACCGGCAAGCCGCTGACGATCACCGTCGAGCCGCCCGCCGACTTCCGGGAGCTCAAGGAATGGCTGACGGCCAAGTACGGCCGCAAGACGTACCTGCTGCCGGGCTAACCCGGTTCAGAACCCCTTGTCACCCGGCTGCGGGAGCTTCTTCGGCGGCGTCCATGCCGCCGGCAGGGGCGTTTGGGCGGTGAGGGCGTCGACGTCCCCGCTGGCCCGCAGTCCGACCTCCAGGCGGCCGAGCATCGCCTTCAGGCGCTCCGCCTGCGCCGGGTCGGCGGACAGGTCGTGGACCTCGTGCGGATCGGCCTGCAGGTCGAACAGCTGGGTCCGGTCCACCTGCGGGTAGCGGATCAACTTCCAACGCCCATCCGTGATGGCCTTCTGGATGCGCTTATAGCCGAAGACCAATTCCGACCGGGCCGCTTGGGCCGGATCCTGGAGGACGGCGGTCAGTTCACGTCCCTCGCTGGTCGACGGCGCCCCCACCCCGCACAGCTTACCCAAGGTCGGCAGCACATCGAACGTGTAGCACAACGCCGGCGTACGTCGGCCCGCGGGTACGCCCGGGCCCGCGATGATGAGCGGCACGCGCAGGCTATGCTCGTAGAGGTTCTGTTTGCCGATCAGACCGTGGGAGCCCCGGGCCACGCCGGAGTCCGCCGCGAAGACCACGTAGGTGTTCCGGCCCGCCGGCGAGGCGTCCAAGGCATCCAGCACCCGGCCGACCTGCGCGTCGAGGTAGCTGATGTAACGGTAATAATCGGCCAGCATCGCCCGGATGGCCTCGGGGCGCCGCGGCCAAGGCAGCAACTGCTCGTCGCGGATGACCATCTCGCCGTTGTTGAACGGGTGCTGACCCAGGAAGTTCGGCGGCAGCGGGATCGCGGCCGGGTCGTACTTCACCGGGAAGCCCTCGGGGACGACGTGCGGGTCATGCGGTCCGTCGAAGGCCAGGTAGGCGAAGAATGGCCTGGCCGGATCCCGGTCGCGCAGGAACGCCAGGACCTCGTCGGTCGCCTCCTCGCAGAGGTGCTTCGGGCAGGGGCGATCCGGGCTCAGCTTGCCCGTGGGCAGGAGGTCGTTGATCTTCGCCTTGAGCGGGTTGGTCATGCCGCCGACGAAGAGCGAGCGGGCCTGCTGGAAGGACTTGCCGACGGAAGCGGGGCCGTTGTGCCACTTGCCCGCCATGAAGGTCGCATAGCCGGCCCGGCCGAAGGCGTGCGGCCAAGTCTCGTCCCGCGACAGTTTCTCGTCGATGCGCGGCAAGGGTCGCGCCGAGAGCAGCATGGCGCGGGACGGCACGCAGGTGGCGCCGTTGTTGCCGCCCATCATGTAGGCCCGCTCGAAGGCGAGGCCGCGGGCCACGAGCCGATCGAGGTTCGGGGTCTTGATCGCCGGATTGCCGAGCGCGGCGATGGTGTCGGCGCGCTGGTCGTCGGCGAAGATGAACAGCACGTTCGGCCGGTCGGCGGCGCCGAGCGCGGTGGCCAACCCGGCCAGCAGCAGGCCGACGAAATTCCGGGGGTGGCGGAGGGGGTCCATGCCGACGTTGTAATCGGCTCGTCCGCCCAATCCAAGCCCGCGTTCAGGCCCCCTCGTCGGAGCGGCCATGGTGGCCGTCCTGCTTGCGGTGCTGGGGCTCATCCGGCTCCACATGGACCAGCACGGCGATGACCTCGGGGTGCAGCCGGAGGATGTCGGCCTTGACCTGACCCGCGATGGCATGCCCCTCCGCCACGGTGGCGGTCTCGGGGACCTGCAGGTGGAAGTCGACCTCGAAGCGGTCGCCGAGGCGACGGGCGCGGAAGGCGTGGAAACCCTTGGCCCCGGGCACGGCCAGGATGTGTTCGCTGAGGTCGTGGAGCACGTGCTCGGCCGGGGCGGTGTCGATCAGGTCCTCGCAGGAAACCTTGAAGAGCTTCAGGCCCTCGGCGCCGAGCCAACCGGCGAGGATGAGGCCCACGACCTTGTCGAGGGCCCGCCATTCCGGATGCAGGTGGGCGACGACCACGGCGACGAGGGCCAGCAGCGAGGCGATGGCGTCGGCGCGGTGGTCGGCGGCGTTGGCCAGCAGCAGGCGGGAGCCGAGTCGTTCGGCCTGGCGGCGGGCGTACTGGTAGAAGCCCTCCTTGAGCAGGAGCGCGAAGCCCGCGACCCACGCGGCGGCGATGCCGGGCTGGGCGAGTTCGGCGCCCGCCATCAGGGAACGCAACGAGGTCCAGGCGAGGCCGACGCAGAACGCGATGACCAACCCGGAGATGAACATCGTCGCCAGGGTGGAAACGCGATGGTGGCCGTAGGGGTGGTCCGCATCCTTCGGCAGGTGCGCGAACCGCAGCCCGATGATGGCGGCGATGTCGCTCGCGATGTCGACCAGCGAGTGGATGCCGTCGGCGATCAGCGCCTGGGAAGAGGCGATGAATCCGACGGACAGTTTGGCGACCGCCAGCACGATGTTGACGCCGAGGCTCCAGGCCACGGTGAGTCCGCCTTCGCGCTGGAGCCGCGTGGTCATCGCGAGGAGTTCGCCTTGATCTGCTCGACTTCGCGCCGCCAGTCGACGTGCGCCAACGCGGCCGACTCGACGTCGTCCGCGCCCTTCGCGAGGCCGGCCAGCGCATCGGCCAGCAGGAAGGCGGCGGCGCCCTTCAGCCCCTGCGGATCGACGGTCACCTGGACGCGTCCGGGGTCGCCGGCCTGCGGCTTCACGTCCGCCGGCAAGGCGCCCGGGGGCAAGGCGCGGCCCGCCTTGAGCCGGACTTCGCCGCGATCGGCGAAGAAGAAGTCCACCGAAGCGACCGGGGCGGTCTCGGCCGGCTCCACGCCGGGCGCGTACTGCTCGACGACCAGCAACGCGTACTGGGGCAAGGCCCGGCCGTCGGCGTCGAAACGATTGCGCCCGCCCGTGACGATCTCGCGGCGGGTGCCGCCGTCCGGCAGCTTGGTCCGGCGCTCGCCGAGGACGAAGTGGCCGAAGAGCGACTTCCCCTGCACGGCATGGTCGTAGTACATGCCGGGGAGGCTGAGCGCGTCGGCCACGCGCTTGCGCTCGTCGCGCTGCGGGTTGCCGCGGGCGTTGAACGCCATCAGCAAGGCCACGCCGAGCGCCGCCCCGACCAGGAAAAGGATGAACCGCTCGCGCTGTCCCATGGCGGCAGTCCAGCCGAGGTCGCGGCGGGGAGCAAGGAGAAGCCTCCGCGGCGACGTTTGACGTTGGAAAATCCCCCTTTCGTGCCAGAAAGGGGGGATGCTGCAGGCCACCGTCGAGACCCGCGTCCGCTTCGCCGAAACCGACGCCATGGGCGTGACCTACCACGGCAACTACCTCCCGTGGTTCGAGATGGCGCGGGTGGCCCTGCTCGACCAGCTCGGCACCCCTTACCGCGCGCTCGAGGAGGCCGGCTTCCTCCTCCCGGTCCTCGAGACCGGCCTGACCTACCACCGCCCTTCCCGCTTCGACGACCGCGTCCGCATCACCGTGACGCTCGCGGAGAAACCCAAGGCCCGGCTTAAGCTCACCTACCGGGTCGAACGCGACGGCGAACTGCTGGTCGAAGGGTTCACCGTCCACGCCTTCGTGAGCCGCGACTTCAAGGCGATCCGCCCGCCGGAAGCAGTCGAAGCCGCCTTCCGCCGCGTCTTCGGCGCCTGATTCCCATGCAGATCGCCGCCGCCCCGCTCGGACCCTTCGAGACCAACGCCTACCTCGTCGTCGCGGAGAACGGACGCGACTGCTGCGTCGTCGACGCGCCCAAGGACGCGGGGCCGCTGCTGCTGGCGGAGATCAAGCGCCAAGGCCTCCACCTGACGCACCTGCTCATCACCCATGGGCACTGGGACCACATGTGCGACGGCCACCGCTTCGCCGCCGCCGGCGCCCAGGTCGTCGCCCACCGGGCCGACCAGCAGCTCATCGAGAACATCGAAGCCTACCGCGACCGTTACCGCTCCATGATCCCGACGCTCGACGACGATGATTTCCGCTCGGTGAAGGTCGATCGCTGGGTGGACGAAGGGGAAGTCGTCGAGGCATGCGGGTATCGCTTCGAGGTCCGGCACGTCCCGGGCCATTGTCCCGGCAGCATCCTCTTCTACGCCGCCGACCAGAAGGTCGCCTTCACGGGCGACGCCATCTTCAAGGGCTCGGTCGGCCGCACCGACCTGCCCAACGGGGACTGGAACCAGCTGCTGCATTCGATCCGGACCCGCATCTACACGCTGCCGGACGACGTGGCCTTGCTGCCCGGACACGGTGGGCAGACCAGCGTGGGCGCGGAGAAGCGCACCAATCCCTACGCCAAGCCCTGAGCCGTCCCTTGGTCCCTTCGCCCTGCCCTTACCTGCCTTCGTGCGGCCGGCCGCTCTCGTGGCGCGACCTGGCGGCCCTGCGCGTGGACCGCGGCCCCGAACTCTACCGGACCTGCCTGGAATACGGCCAGCAACTCTGGCTCGACGGATGGCCGGCCCGCGCCTTGCTGGCCGTCGACCGGGCGCTCTATTGCGACGTCCCGGCGGATGCCGAGGCGCTGACCGCCTACCCGATGCCCTACCGCGCCATCGGCTGGATGGTCGCGCAACCCACCGACGGTTTCACGGGCAACGCCCGGGTCCACTACCAGCACCTCGCCGACCGCGTGCGGGGCGAACGCGCGGAGATCAAGAAGTGGCGGGCCTGGGCCGCCTGGGCCATCGTCCGGCAAGCCCGCCCGGACCTACCCGGGGACCCTAAGCACGCGGTCGTCGAACCGACCGACGCGGAGATCAGCGCCGGCCTAGGCCGATACGGCGTCGCCGGCGAGGTCGCCGAGTGGCGGCAAGCGCTCGCCGACCACACCCGACCACCCCCCTGCCCATGAGCCTGCACGCCGACCACTCGCAACGTATCGTCATCGAAGCGAACGCTCTCCTCGCCGCGGGCGCCGGCGAAAGCCCCCTGGAAACCCGCGCGGCGAAGGAGCAAGGCCGGATCCGCCTCCTCGCCTTGCGCGCCGGCGAGACCTGGCCCCACGAAGGCGAACGCCTCCTCGAACTGCTCGTCGTCCGCGGAAGCGTCGCGCTGGACGGCCTGGACCTTGGCCCGTCGTCCTACGCGCGACTGGCCCCGGGCCTGTCGGCGACCCTGCGGTCCGAAAACGGCTGCTTGCTCTACCTCAACGAGCGTAACCCGGCCGAGCCCGCGAACGACTCCTATGCGGTGGCCGGGTCTAAGCTGGAATGGCGTCAAGGCATGGTGCCGGGGCTCAAGGTCGCCTCGCTGCATCAGGACCTGACCCGCCATACCGCGCTGGTCCGCTGGGCCCCGGAGACGCGCTTCAATCCGCACACCCACGTCGGCGGGGAGG
>JBEBDN010000101.1:0-4379 GCA_041156945.1 Verrucomicrobiota bacterium
CCGGCGTCCCCGCCGATTACGTCGGCCACCTCGCGCCGGAGCCGAAGGGCTTGTTGCTCAAGACCGGCGACCGTTACGCGATCTGCGGCGATTCCATCACCGAGCAGAAGATGTACAGCCGGCTGCTCGAGGCGTACCTCGCCGCCGCGCGCCCCGACCTCCAGGTGGAATGCCGCCAGTACGGTTGGAGCGGGGAGACCGCCGGCGGATTCTTCGGGCGCATGAAGAACGATGTGCTGCGCTTCCGTCCGACCATCGCCTCCACCTGCTACGGCATGAACGACTTCCGCTACGTGCCGTTCGAGAAGTCGATCGGCGAGGACTATCGCAAGAACCAGACCAAGGTGGTGCAGGCCTTCAAGGCCGCCGGTGCGCGCGTCGTGCTCGGTTCCTCCGGCACCATCCACTCCGTCCCGCCGTGGGTGAAGTCGGCCCGCGGCACCTGGGAGACCCTTAACCTGGCGCTCCTGCAGTTCCGCAACATCAACATCGAGGTGGCCGAGGCCGAGCAGGTGACCTTCGCCGATGTCTACTGGCCGATGCTCGCCAAGGGCTTCGAGACCCGCGCGAAGTACGGCGACGCCTTCAAGCTCGAGGGTGGCGATGGCGTCCACCCTGGCTGGGCCGGACACGTGATGATGGCGGCCGCCTACCTCAAGGCCCTTGGCTTGGACGGCGACCTCGGCATGGTCGAGGTCGATTTGGCCGCCCGGACCGCGAAGGGCTCCGCGGGTCAACGTATCGTCCCAGGGCAGGGCGGTGCTCTCACGCTGATCAGCGACCGGATCCCGTGCGTCTTCGAGGCTGGGGATGTCGCCAAGGATGGCACGATCGCCGCCGGTCTGGCGTTGGCCGACTTCCATCAGCGATTCAACCGGCTGACGCTGAAGGTGAAGGGTGCCCAGACCGCCCAGGTCAAGGTGACGTGGGGCGGGCAGTCGAAGGTCTTCGAGCGCGCCGCCTTGGAGGCGGGGGTGAACCTCGCCGCCGAGTTCCCCCAAGGCCCGCTCAAGCCCGCCTTCGACAAAATCTGGAAGGCCGTCGGCGATAAGCAGGCCTTCGAGACGCGGCAGATCAAGACGCTCTTCCGCAGCCCCGAGGCCAAGAAGGACATGGAAGCCGTCGTCAAGGCTTCGGAACTCGAGCACGCCAAAATGGTCGCTGCGCTCAAGGCCGCCTACGCGCCGGCCGAGACCTCCCTCCTCCTCGAAGAGGTCCGCTGACCGACTCCACCAAAGAAACGGGCCGCACTCGCGTGCGGCCCGGGCTATGGCTAGCCAACAACGAAACTCTTATTCGGCCGAGACGTTCTCGCCCGCGCCGGAGGCGAGGGTCATGCCGCCGACGACCTGGACCTTCTCGAGGATGATCTTCTGGAGTTCCTCGAGGACCTTTGGGTTCTTCAGCAGGTAATCCTTGGCGGCTTCGCGGCCCTGGCCGATCAGCTGGCCGTTGTAGGCGATCCAGGCGCCCTTCTTCTCGAGGATCTTATGCTCGATGCCGAGGTCGAGGACCGAGCCCGTGCGGGAGATGCCTTCGGTGTACATGATGTCGAATTCGCACTCGGTGAAGGGCGGGGCGACCTTGTTCTTCACGACCTTCACCTTGGTGCGGTTCCCGATGACCTTGCCGGAAGGCTCCTTGATCTGGCCGATGCGGCGGATGTCGATGCGGACGGAGGAGAAGAACTTGAGGGCGCGGCCACCGGGGGTGGTCTCGGGGCTGCCGAACATCACGCCGATCTTCTCGCGGATCTGGTTGGTGAAGATCACCACGCAGTTCGTGCGGCTGATGGCGGCGGTCAGGCGGCGCATCGCTTGGCTCATCATGCGGGCCTGGACGCCCACGGTGGAGTCGCCCATCTGGCCGTCGAGCTCCTGCTTGGAGACGAGGGCGGCCACGGAGTCGATGACGATGACGTCGACCGCGCCGGAGCGGATGAGGGTCTCGGCGATGTTCAGGGCGTCTTCGCCGGACTCGGGCTGGGAGACCAGGAGGTTGTCGAGGTCGACGCCGACGACCTTGGAGTAGCGGGGGTCGAGGGCGTGTTCGACGTCCACGAAGACGGCGTTGCCGCCCTGGCGCTGGATCTCGGCGATGATGGAGAGACAGAGGGTCGTCTTACCGGAGGACTCCGGGCCGAAGATTTCGACGATGCGACCGCGGGGCAGGCCGCCGACCCCGAGGGCCAGGTCGATGGCGACGGAGCCGGTCGAGACGGTGGAGACCGCCATCTTGGTGGCGTCGCCCATGCGCATCAGGGTGCCGTCGCCGTACTGCTTGTTGATCGCCGAGAGGGCGAGGTCGAGGGTCTTGCGTTCGGCGGCCTGAACGTTGGCTTTCTCCTTGGCGGTGGTTTCCTTGGCGGTGGTTTCGGGTTTGGCGGACATGGGCGTAGTGCGTTGGTGAGCAGGAACGTGTTTAATCGCCGCCCGCAAGCAAGCAAAATGAACAAATGTTCACTAATCCGCCTTACCCTATGTTTGGCAAAGGGTTAGAAACTAAATAAATCCCCCACCCAGTCCCAAAAACCAGGCTCGGCCTTGCCCGCCTGGGTCGCCGGCAACGCCGCCACCGCCACCGGGGCCGGCTTCGGTAGCCTGGATTTCGCCAGCTCTTTCGCGGCCAGTTTACCGAGGCCGTCCCGCATCAATTCCCCCGCCAACTGGTCGCGCAAGCGTTGGGCGGCCTTGGCGCCCTGCGGACTATCGCAACCGAGGACGACCGCGATCACGCGCCGCGGTCCGTCGGTCGCCGTCGTGGCCATGGACGCCTTGGCGGCCACCGTCCAGCCGGTCTTGAGCCCGTCGCAACCCGGGAACGTCGGCAGGAGGTGGTTGTGGTTCACCATCGCGACCGGCTTCAGGAAGCGCGCGAAGCTGTGCGCCCGCGTCCCGGTGAAGCGCAGCGCTTCCGGTCGCCGGCACAGTTCGATGGCGAGTTTCGCGAGGTCGCGGGCCGTGGTGGTGTCGTGCGGGCCCGCGCCCGTGGTCAGCCCGTTCGGCGTCACGAAACGCGTGCGGGTCATCCCCAGTTCGGCGGCCCGGCGGTTCATGCGGGCGACGAAGGCCGGCACGGTTTCCGCCCGGTCGATGGCCAGGGCGACCGCGGCGTCGTTGGCCGACTGCAGCATCAAGGCGTAGAGCAGCTCGCTGACCGGGAAGGATTCCCCGGGCGCGAGCCAGACCTGCGACCCGCCCACGCCGGCCGCCGCCTTCGTGACCGTCACGCGGCTCGCCAAGGTCGTCCTGCCCGCCTGCACGTCCTCGAGGACGAGCAGCATCGTCATCAGCTTCGTCACGCTCGCCGGATGGCCTGCGGCATCCGGGCGATCCTGCGAGAGCACCTCGCCCGTCGCGGCGTCGACGCAGATCGAGCCCGCGAGCGTCATGCCCACGCGGCTGTAGCCGGCCGTCGCCGCCGCTCCGAGGGCCGAGAGGCCGAGGAGGAAGGCGCAGGCGAGGCGTCGCACGGGCGGCATTTCTCGGCGACCGCCGCCGGAGGGCAAGACCGATTTGCAAAAAGCAACGCCGCCCGCACGTTGCTTCCGATGCGGATCTACCTCCTGCGCCACGCCGATGCCGTCGCCGGCTCGCCCGACGCGACCCGCGACCTTTCCCCGAAAGGGCAACGCCAGGTCGCGGAGCTGGCCAAGGGCGTCGGCCGCGTCCCGTTGGAGACCGTAGCGGCGATCGAGCACAGCCCGTTGGTCCGGGCCGTGCGCACCGCCCAGATGCTGCGCATGCTCGGCCACCGCCCTTTGCCCCTCAAGGTCCTGGCCGGCCTGGAGCCCGAGGCGGATCCGCTCCCGACGGCGGCGCAGCTCGCCAAGACCCGGCGCGATCGCCTGATCGTCGGCCATAACCCGCACCTCGCCGCGGTGGCCGAGGCCTTGCTGGGCCTGCCGCCCGGCGGGATCCGCCTGCGCAAGGCCGGCCTTCTCGCCCTCGAGCGCACCGCCCGGCCGACCCGCTCCCAGCCGTATGGGGCTTGGCGCCTGCTCTGGTACGTCGTGCCGGACTTCGCCCGCTGACGCGGGCGGTTCTTGACTGGGCCTTCCCCTCGGCCGACCCTGCCCCGTGCGCCCGCGCCGTCGCCATCTCCTGATCTGGTCCGCCGTCACGGTCGCGCACCTCGCCGCCCTGGCGGCGGTCTGGTCGGGCGCCCTCGCCGGTCGTGGCGAGGTACGTCCGCCGGATGGCGGGCTACTCGTGGTCGTCCTCACGCCGGAGACGCCGGCGGCCCTGCCCGGCGAAGTACCGGCGGGCGATGGCCTCGGGGGCGGCGCCTTGCCGCCGCCTTTCCCGCAGGCGGTGTCCGTCGCCTCCACCGACATCATCCCGCCCGTCGCCGCGCCGGTCGTCGCCCCCGCGCCATCC
>JBEBDN010000102.1:0-5148 GCA_041156945.1 Verrucomicrobiota bacterium
GAGTCAACGGAAGTGGCGGTTGCCTGTGGGCGAGGGGCGCCTATCAAGGGCGTACCCCGCCATGCGCCTGCTCCGCACCCTCTACGTCCAGGTCCTCCTGGGCATCCTGCTCGGTGGCCTCCTCGGCTACTTCCATCCCGGGCTTGGGGCACAGCTCAAGCCCCTCGGCGATGCCTTCGTCGCCCTCATCAAGATGCTCATCGGCCCGATCATCTTCGCCACCGTCGTCGTCGGCCTCGCCGGCATGGGCGACCTCCGCCGCGCCGGGAAGGTCGGCCTCCGCGCCTTGCTCTACTTCGAGGTCGTCACCACGCTCGCCTTGGTCGTCGGCCTCGTCGTGGCCAACGTCTTCACGCCCGGGGCGGGGATGCACGCCGACCCCGCCACCTTGGACGCGAAGTCCGTCGCCGCCTACGCGACCGCGGCCCAGTCCCTCGGGCTGGTGGACACCTTGCTGCACCTCATCCCGCGCACCTTCGTCGCCGCGTTCGTCGATGGCGACATCCTGCAGGTGTTGCTCGTCTCGGTCCTCTTCGGGCTCGCGCTCAACCGGCTCGGCGAGCACGGGCGACCGGTGCAGAACCTGCTCAACGAGGTCGCGCGGGTCTTCTTCGGCATGGTCGCCCTCGTCACCACCTTCGCGCCCTTGGCCGCCGCGGGCGCGATGGCCTTCACCGTGGGCAAGTTCGGGGCCGGCGCCCTGACCCAGCTCGCCCAGCTGATGCTTTGCGTCTACCTCACCTGCGCCGTGTTCATCTTCGTGGTCCTCGGCGCCATCGCCCACGCCGCCGGCTTCAGCCTCCGCAAGGTCCTGCGCCTGATCAAGGACGAGCTCCTGCTCGTCGTCGGCACCTCCTCGTCCGAAACCGCCTTGCCGGGGCTCATGGCCAAGATGGAGCAGGTCGGCTGCGCCCGGCCCACGGTCGGACTCGTCGTCCCCGCCGGCTATTCCTTCAACCTCGACGGCACCTGCATCTACCTGACGCTGGCCGCCTTGTTCGTCGCCCAGGCCACGGACACCCCGATGAGCTTGGGCCAGCAGCTCGGCCTCCTGGGCGTCCTGCTCATCACCTCCAAGGGCGCGGCCGGCGTCACCGGTAGCGGCTTCATCACCCTCGCGGCCACGCTGGCCACGACGGGCGGCATCCCCGTCGCCGGCATCGCGCTCATCCTCGGCGTCGACCGCTTCCTCTCCGAGGCGCGCGCCGTCACCAATTTCATCGGCAACGCCGTCGGCACGCTCGTGGTCTCCCGTTGGAACGGCGACTACGACGCGTCGAAGGGGGCCGGCGTCCTGCGTTGAGCGTTCAGGGCTTCCAGCCGTCGCGGTAGGCCTTCCGGACGAACCCGTCGGCGGCGGCGTGGTTTGGGATCCGCAGGCCGGGCGCATCCCACTCGAGCCGTTGCCCGCCGAAGCGCGCCGCGACGGTGCCCAGCAGCACGGCCTCGGTCAGCGGACCGGCGTAGGCGAAGTTGGCGGTGGTCTCGCGCCCGTGGAGCGCGGCGTCGACCCAGTCGTGGTAATGGTTGCGGTGGTCCAGCGGCTTGAGGTCGGCGACCCTGCGGTCGTCCTGCTCGCCGGTGGCCAGGCGTCGCTGGCGACGGGCCAGTTCGCCGGGGCTCAGGTTGACCCCGAAGGTTTCCTCGGGGTAGAGCGCCGGCATGCCGACATGGGGCAGGACGAGGGTGCCCTTTTCGCCGACGATGAGGGATCCATTGGTGGGCAACGCCCGGCCGGCGGGCATCCGCGCCCAAGCGAGGTCCGGCACGCGCCCCCCGTCGTACCAGTGCAGGGTCACGCCGGCGGCGGTGGTGAAAGGCGTCGCGGGGAAGGCCCAGCGCACCGTCTCCTGTTCGCACCAGGTCTCGGCGTGCACGCCGGTGCTCTCCGCCTGCACGTGGAGCGGGGCCGTGAGCTGCAGCGCGGTGAAGATCGGGTCGAGCAGGTGGCACCCGAAGTCGCCCAGCGTACCGCTGCCGAAGTCCTGCCAGTCGCGCCAGTTGAACGGATGGTAGACCGCCGGGGCGTAGGGGCGCGCCGCGGCCACGCCGAGCCAGAGGTCCCACGCGAGTCCGGCGGGCACCGGGCCGGCGTCCGGGCGCGTCCGCCGTTGGGTGTACCCGTTGCCTTTGTTGGTCAGCCAGGAATGCGTCGCGGTGACCTTGCCGATCCGGCCCTCCTGGATCAACCGCACCGCCGTCCGGTATTCGGAGCGGGAATGGATCTGGTTGCCCATCTGGGTGCGGACGCCGTGCTTGGCCGCCTCCAGCCGGAGCCAGCGGGCCTCCTCGATCGAATGCGCCAGCGGCTTCTGGAGGTAGACGTGCTTCTTCAGCCGCATCGCCATGAGCGCCGGCAGGGCGTGCATATGGTCCGGCGTCGAGACGATCGCCGCGTCGAAACCCTCGCCCAGCTGCGCGTACATCGCCCGGAAATCCGCGTGGTGCGGCACGCCCGGGTAGGCCGCGTCGGCGTGGCGGAAGCGGCCACCGTCGACGTCGCAGAAGCCCACGAACCGGACGGCGGGGTGGGAACCGATCTCCTTGATGTCGTCGAAGCCCTTGCCGTCGCAGCCCACGGCCACGACCTGCAGGCGCGAGTTCAGGTTGCGGGCGCGGACCAGGGCGGGGAAGCCGAGGGACGCGAGCGCGGCGGTCGTGAGGAAGCGACGGCGGGAGAGGGGCATGGGCCTACGACACGCCGGCGGGCTACCCGTTCCGCGGTGACCGCGGAAATCCGTCAGGCGAACTGCGGGTGGCCTTCGATCCGGGCCTCGAGGGCGGCCCGCTCGGCTTCGTCCATCCCCTCCGGGAACTTCGCCGACGAACGGCGCCAGCGGTCCAGCCAGGGCTTGCCCAGCAGGTCGTAGCGGCAGGGTGTCGCGTAGCCGGGCGTCAGGGCGACGATGGTCTCCTTCTTCACGCCGGTACCGGTGCCGATCGCGACGTGGAAGCCGGCGTTGAGCAGGGCCACGCGGACGGCGGTGGAGGCCGAGTAGGTGAAGAGCTCGACCGCGCGCCCGTCCCCGAGCAGGCGGCGCAGCTCCGCGAAGGCCGCGGGCTTCCAGCAGGCCACGTCGGTCTTGTGCGAGAAGAAGTCGAAGAAGACCAGGTCGGGCCGCGCGGAGGCCTCGGCCGCCTTCGCCCAGAAGTCCCCGACGTGCAGTTCCCATTCCAGCCCGGGGAACTGGCGCGACTTCCAGGCGCCGCGCGCGAGCAGCGCGTCCGGGCCCGAGTGGCGCAGGTATTCGAAGCGGTTCTTGTGCGTCATCGCCAGGCGCAGCGAATCGAGGTCGGACTCGAAGCTGATGACGCGGAGCGGACGCACCGGACCCTGCGCGGCCTCGGCCTCATAGCATTGGATCGCCGCCATCGCGTTGGCGGCCGCGCCGAGGCCGAGGTCCCAGATGACGAGGGGGGCGGCGGAGGCCGGGTCGCCGTCCGCGGGCAGCCGGAGGCGTTCGGCGAGGCCGGACTGGTCGACGTACAGCGCCTTGGCCTCGACCATCGGCGGCGTGTGCGAATGCATGATCTCGCCCGAGGAGACCTGCCGGATGCTGGCGAAGCCTTCGGCGGCGACGTGCACCTCGTAGTCGCCCAGCGTGCGCGGTCGGCGTTCCTTGCCCACCTTGGGCGGGACGGCCGGGTTGTCCATGTCCTCGACCTGCAGGAACTGGCGCTTCGCGTGGTACAGGGCGAGGAAGCGGTCCTCCAGGATGCTCTGGCGGATCTCCCGCATCAGCTGGTGGTAGAACCAGATGTTGTGCTGGCCGAGCAGGGTCCATCCGAGGGGCTCCTGCGTCTTGGTCAGGTGGTGCAGGTAGCCGCGCGAGTACTTGCGGCAGACCGGGCAACCGCAGGCCGGATCGACCTTCTCCTCGGAGAACTTGTAGACCGAGCGGCGGAGCTGGAGGATGCCGCGCGAGGTGAAGGCCGTGCCGAACTGCGCCACCTTGTTCGGGATGATGCAGTCGAACATGTCCACGCCGCGGTGCACCGCCTCGAGCAGGTCGAGCGGGGTGCCCACGCCCATCAGGTAGCGGGGGCGGTCGGCCGGCAGCATGGCCGCGGCCACCTCGCACATGTCCTCGCGCTGGTGCTTCTCCTCGCCCACGGCCAGGCCGCCGATGGCGAAGCCGTCGAACGGGAGCTGCGTGAGCCCGTCCGCGCTCTCCTGGCGGAGGTCCGGGTAGAGGGCGCCCTGCACGATGGCGAACATCGACTGCGGGGAGTCGCCGCGGGCCGCGAGGCTGCGCACGGCCCAGCGTTGGGTGATCTCGAGCGCCGCGCGGGCCGTGGCCTTGTCCGCGGTGGATGGGATGCACTGGTCGAGCACCATCATGATGTCGCTGCCGATCGCCCTCTGCGTGGCGATGCTGACCTCCGGGCTGAGCATGAGCTTCTGGCCGTCGACGTAGCTGCGGAACTCCGCGCCTTCCTCGCCCATCGAACGCGCATGGGGCAGGGAGAAGATCTGGAACCCGCCCGAGTCCGTGAGGAAGGATTTTTCCCAGCCGGTGAAGCGGTGGATGTCGCCGAACTTGCGGAAGACCTCGGGACCGGGTCGCAGGAGCAGGTGGTAGGTGTTCGCCAGCAGGATCTGCGAGCCGGACTCGCGCAGGGTGTCGAAGGTCTGGGCCTTCACCGTGGCCTGGGTGCCCACCGGCATGAAGAGGGGCGTCTTCACCTCGTTGTGCAACGTGCGGAAGGTCGCGGCGCGGGCCCGGGAGCCGGTGGCCACGGCCTCGAGCCTGAAGTTGAGCCGCGATGGGAGCATGTGCGCCGAAGGGCTAGGGACGAACCCGGCGCAAGGCAAGGATGCAGGCGCCGGCGGGATTTCGCTCGCCCCGCCGCGCCGGATGGCCTCTGTCGGGGCATGCGCCACCCGGCCTGCCCCGAATGCACGCTGACCGAGACCCTCGCCCAGGCGAAGCACTGGGAGTGCGGCGTCTGCGGCCATGAGTGGCCCAAGACGGCCGCGGAACTCGGCCCGGTCGAGTCCGACGGCCCGCGGGTGGTCAAGGATGCCCATGGCGCGGTGTTGGCCGATGGCGACACCGTGGTGCTGATCAAGGACCTGAAGCTCCGCGGTTCCTCCGGCGTGATCAAGGGCGGCACCAAGGCGAAGAACATCCGCCTGGTGGAGGG
>JBEBDN010000103.1:0-13305 GCA_041156945.1 Verrucomicrobiota bacterium
CCCGGCGCGGTCTTGTTCCACGGCTGGGCTTCCAGCCAATCGCGGACGAACTGCTTATCGTAGGAAGGCTGCGAACGGCCCGGCTGCCAGCTCTCGCGGGGCCAGTAGCGCGACGAGTCCGGCGTGAGCACCTCGTCGATGAGGACCAGCGAACCGTCGGGCGCCGTGCCGAACTCGAACTTGGTGTCGGCCAGGATGACGCCCGCCTTCGCGGCGCGGGCGTTGCCCATGCGGTAGAGGGCGATCGACGTGTCGTGGACCTGGCGGAAGACCTTTTCGCCGAGGATCTCGGCGCAGCGGGCGCGGGTGATGGCCTCGTCGTGGCCTTCGGCGGCCTTGGTCGAGGGCGTGAAGATCGGCTCGGGCAGGGCGGAGCCGTCGAGCAGCCCCTTCGGCAGGGAGTGGTCGAGGATGGCGCCGGTGCGCACGTACTCCTTGAAGCCGCTGCCGGCGAGGTAACCGCGGACGACGGCCTCGACCGGGAGGGGGACGAGCTTGCGGACGAGCATCGAGCGGGGGATGAGGTGCTCGTGGCCCTTGAGCGCGCGCGTCAGCGCGGCCAGGTGGTCCGGCACGAGGTGCGTCGGGAAGACCGTCGCGGCCTGCTCGAACCACCAGAGGCTGATCTGCGTGAGCAGGATGCCCTTGCCGGGGACGCCGTTGGGCATGACCACGTCGAACGCCGAGAGGCGGTCGGTCGCGACGATGAGGTAGTGCTCGCCCAGGTCGAAGACCTCGCGGACCTTGCCCTTCGCCTTCAGCGGGTAGGGCAGACCGGTGACGGTCATCAGGGCTTCGGTCGGCAAGGCGGGCGCTTTCATCCTGACTCGGAGATAGGGCAGGGCGGGGGCGGAGGGCAAGTCAACGCGTTCGGCGTTGAGGCGCGGCGCGCGCGCGTCAGGCTGGTCGGACCGAGATGGAAGTCCACGACGCCCATTGCCACTACCAGTTCGCCGAGGTGCCCTACGCCGCGGTGGAGCTGGCCCGGTCGGAGGGCGTCGGCTACGCCGTGATCAACGGTTCGTCGCCGGCGGACTGGGCCGACGTGGCCGCGCTCGCCGGACGCGACCCGCGCAACCTCCCGTCGTTCGGCCTCCATCCGTGGGATGTCCCGACCGCCCCGGCGGGCTGGCTGGACGAGCTTCGGCGCGTGCTCCTCGCCCATCCGGCCGCGGGCGTCGGCGAGATGGGGCTCGACCGCTGGATCGAGGGCTTCGACCCGGTCGCCCAGGAGGCGGCCTTCCGCGCGCAGCTCGCGCTCGCCGTCGAGCTCGACCGGCCGCTCACGATCCACTGCGTGCGGGCGATCGGACCGTTGATGGATATCCTGCGCGCGACCGAGCTGCCGCGGCGCGGCTTCCTCCTGCACAGCTGGAACGGCCCCGTCGAGCTCGTGCCCGAGTTGGCGCGGCTCGGCGCCTACTTCTCCTTCAGCGCGCACCACCTGCCGGAGCGCAAGGCCCATCTCCGGGTCCAGTTCGCCGCGGCCATCCCGCGCGAGCGGATCCTCGTCGAGACCGACGCCCCCGCGCTCTGCCCCGCGCCGGAGTACCGCGTGCACGAGCTGCCGCCCTCCGCCGAAGGCGTCGCGCAGAACCATCCGGCCAACCTCCTCCGCAACCTGGCCGAGCTGGCCGCGACGATGGGCGTGACCCCGGCGCAGGCCGCCGCGACTACCGGGGCGAACTTCGCGCGGCTATTCCTGCGGTAGGAGCGCGAGCCGCAGGGCCTCGCCCGCCGCCGCCAGGCCGAAGGCGCCGGCCACGTGCGCCGCGGTCCCATAGCCCCACTCGCAGTTCGGGCGCAGGTCCTCGCCTTCGGGAAGCTCGCCGCCCGGGAGCCCCTCGCAATCCGCCGGCTGAGTGAAAGGCTCGTCGGACCAGACGCACGAGACGCCGAAGGGAGCCTTGCCCCGGGGGAAGTCGAAGTTCTGCCGCAGGCGCTTGCGCACCAGCATCATGAGAGGGTCGTCGCGCGAGTCGCGCAGGTCGGTGACCTTGAGCCGCGTCCCGTCCATCCGGCCGGCGCACCCGCCGACCGTGACCACGGGCAGTTTCCGGTTCACCGCCTCGGCGATCAGGCCGCACTTCGGCGACAGCGCATCCATGGCGTCGATCACCACGCCGTCGAAGCCCGCGAGGACCTCGTGCGGGTTGAAGCGCGAGAGGAAGCGCGTGTGTTCCGTCGTCCGGATCGCCGGGTGGATGGCGCGCGCCCGTTCGGCGACCGCGGTGGTCTTGGCCTTGCCGACGTTCCCGGCCACCGCGTGCAGTTGGCGGTTGGTGTTCGAGACGCAGACGCTGTCGCCGTCGACGAGCGCGAGGTGGCCGACGCCGGAGCGCGCGAGGGCCTCGGCGGTCCAGGAGCCGACGCCCCCGAGGCCGACGATCATGAACGAGGCGCCGGCGAGGCGCTCCATCCCGGCGCGCCCGTAGAGGCGGCCGATGCCGGCGAAGCGTTCGAGGTGGGCGGAGTCCATCCGCCTTCATCAAGGCGCGAAACGCCGTCGCTCCAAGAAGCAAAATGGGCGGGTCCGGGCTTGAAGGTTTCGCCCCGTCCGGCAACCTAGGTTCTTCCTCATGGCCGACACCCCGCCCAAGATCCTCCAGGCTCCCACGTCACCGCTGTGGTACCATGTCACGGTCTGCGCGGTCCTCGGCCTCGCGCTCGCCCTCGTCGGCGCCTTCGTGCTGACCGGCAAGGACACCCTGGCCGCCGAAGGCGTCAGCACCGTCTTCCGGGCCGCCCGCGCCCCGCTCCTGCAGTACCGCGCCGAGAAGGGCGCCTGGCCGGCGGATTTCGACTTCGCCCAAGTGCCCGAGGCCCTTCAGCCCTATGGTTTCGCGGCCGCCACGGCGGCGCCCCTCGGCAAGTGCGGCGTCGCCGGCGCCTGGCGCTTCACCGCCGCGGGCAAGGGCAAGCCCGCCCTCGTCTTCGTCCCCCGCGAGGCCGGCGGTTCGACGACCCGCATCCTCGCGGCGGTCGACGCCCAGCTCGACGATGGTCAGGTCGCCGCCGGCAAGTTCCGCAGCGACGGTCAGGCCGGGGTCCTCACGCTCCGGGACGAGTGATCGCCTCGGCGCGGCTGCGGATGTCGGCCTCGTAGAGCGCGTTCACCAGCTCGTCCAGCTCGCCCTCGAGGATCTGCTCGATCCCGTGGACGGTCAGGTCGATGCGGTGGTCCGTGATGCGGTTCTGCGGGAAATTGTAGGTGCGGATGCGCTCCGAGCGGTCGCCGGATCCGACCATGTTCTTGCGGGCGTCGGCGCGCTGCTCGCGTTCCTTGGCGCGCGTCTGGTCGAGCAGGCGGGAGCGCAGCACGCGCAGGGCCTTCTGGCGGTTGCGCAGCTGGGAACGCTCGTCGGCGCAGTAGACCATCAGGCCGGTCGGCTTATGGATGATCTGCACGGCGGATTCCGTCTTGTTGACGTGCTGGCCGCCGGCGCCCGAGGCGCGGGCCACCGTCATCTCGAGGTCCTCCGGCTTGAGCACGACCTCCGCCTCCTCGGCCTCGGCCAGGACGGCGACGGTGGCGGCCGACGTATGGACGCGGCCGGAGGCCTCGGTGGCCGGCACGCGTTGGACGCGGTGGACGCCGGCCTCGTGGCGGAGCAGGGCGGTGGCGCCCTCGCCCTCGATGAGCAGGACCGCCTCGCGGACCCCTCCGAGGTCGGACTGGGCCAGGGACATCAGCTCGCACTTCCAGCCCTTGCGTTCGGCGAAGCGGGTGTAGGCGCGGAGCAGGTCGCCCGCGAAGAGGGACGCCTCGTCGCCGCCCGTGCCGGCCCGGATCTCGACCATCGCGTTGCGGGAATCGTCGGGATTGGGCGGGAGGATGGCCCGGATGAGCTGCTCGCGGGCGGTCTCGACGGCGGGGGTCAGGCGGCGGATCTCCTCTTCGGCCATCGCGCGCATCTCGCCATCGCTTTCGGCGAGCAGCGCCTTGGCCTCGGCGAGCTCCTTCTCCAGCCCGACCAGGGTCTCGTCCGCCTTGACCGCCTTGGACGTGAAGCGGAGCTCGGCCCCCAGGGCGGCGGCGCGGCGGCTATCCCCGAAGGTCGCCGGGTCGGCCAGCAGTCCCTCCAGTTCCGTCAGCCGGCGGCGGAACCCGGACATATCGGGGCGAAGGGGGGAGTCGGACATGGCGGGATTCGGGCAAACGGGACTTTGACAGGGCAGGTCCCTCGGTTAATCAATGGAGTGCGGTCGGACGCCCGCCGCAAGCACGACCTTTCGCCCCCACCTCTCCCTTCGCCCGACATGCAGCCCCAGGAACCCGCCCTACGAGGAAGCCACGTGCTCGCCTGCGTCTGGGATTTCGACAAGACGCTCTGCCCGGGCTACATGCAGACGCCCCTGTTCAAGGCCTTCGGCGTCGACGAGGAACTCTTCTGGAAGGAGACCAACCAGCTGCCGGCGCTCTATGCCCGCAAGGGCATCCGCACCTCCAAGGACTCCGTCTACCTGAACCACCTGCTCAGCTACGTGAAGTCCGGCGCCATGAAGGGCCTGACCAACCGCCGGCTGCGCGAGCTCGGCGCCGAGGTCGAACTCTGCCCGGGCCTGCCCGCGTTCTTCCCCGCGCTCAAGGACTTCGTCCGCGAGCTCGGCCGCAAGCACAACGTCGAGGTGTCCCTCGAGCACTACGTCATCAGCACCGGCCTGGCCGAGATGATCCGCGGGACCGCGCTCGCCGCGCACGTGGACGGGATCTACGGCTGCGAGTTCCTCGAGGCCCCGCTCCCGCCCCACTTCACCCGCCAGGACGAGCTCGCGCTCGAGCTGCCGACCGAGATCACGCAGGTCGCCGCGATGGTCGACAACACCATCAAGACGCGCTTCCTCTTCGAGATCAACAAGGGCTCCAACAAGAACCCCGAGATCGACGTGAACTCCGTCGTCCGCGCCGAGGATCGCCGGGTGCCGTTCGAGAACATGATCTACGTGGCCGACGGCCCCAGCGACGTCCCGGTCTTCTCCCTGCTGCGCAAGAACGGCGGCAAGGCCTTCGCGGTCTACGTGCCCGAGAGCGAGGCGGAGTTCGCCCAGAACGACGCCCTCCTCCAGGCCGGGCGCGTCCACGGCTACGGCCCGTGCGACTACGCCGCCGCCTCCTTCACCCCGAAGTGGATCCGCCACGCCCTCGCCGGCATGGTCGAGCGCCTCGCGCAGGAACGCCAGCGTTCCGTCGCCGCGCGCGTCACCCGCCCGCCCCGCCACCTGCACGCCGACCCGACGCCTCCGCCGGAGGCCGGCACCCAGCAGGGCCACCTCTTCGGCGAATAACCCGATGCCCGCCCCCGCCCGCAAGCGCACCACCGCGACCCTCGCCCGTCCGGCCAGCGAGAGCCGCCCGCTCCTCGCCGTCCTGCTCGGCGTCGTCGGCACGTTCCTCCTCATCGCGATGGCGTTCCACACGCTGCAGGACGCCGTCTGGATGCGCGAATGGCTCGAGCAGAAGTTCCTCCTGCCCGCGACCACGGGCGCGCAGCTCGTCGACAATCCGTGCGGCTCCTTCGGCGCCAGCTTCGCGGTGCTGTGCTTCAGCCTCTTCGGCTACGCGGCCTTCTGGATCCCCGGCTTCCTCTTCCTGTCCGCCTGGTTCGCGCTCAACCACCGGGCGCACACGCTCTGGCCGACCAAGGTGGCGCTCATGGCCGCCTGCCTCGTCGTCGGCGCGCCCATCCTCACGCGCTGGCTCGGGCTCGCCGCCGAGGTGAACCAGGCGGTGCCGTGGGGCGCGTTCGACCCGAAGGGCGCCGGCGGCATCCTCGGCGATTTCCTCTACCATAGCCTCAGCAAGCCCGTGCTGGGCGAGTATGGCGTCTGGGTGCTCGTCATCCCCTACCTCTTCTGCCTGCTGGGCGTCGTCGCCGACGACCCCAAGGCGACCCTGTCCGCCTGGATCGCCGAGATGCGCGATGCCTTCGGCGCGTGGAACTCCGAACGGAAGGCGGCCGCGGTGAAGGCCGAGGAGGAGCGCCGCCGCCGCGCCGCCGCCGCCGCCGAACTGCGCCGCAAGCAGCAGGAGATCGTCGGCGCCGAGGTCGCGCCCGCCGCCCAACCCAAGTCCGCCGGCAAGGCCGCGGCCGTCGCCGCCGTCGTGGACGTCCCGCTCCCCGACGACCTGGAGGAACTCGACCTTCCGCCGGTGAAGAAGGGGCGCGCCGCCAAGGCGACCGAGCCCGAACCGGTCGAGCCGCAGGAAGCGGCCGGTCCCGAGACCGTCCAGCCCGAGACCGTCACCATCACGCCCTCCCCCGCGGCGGTCGCCCCGGCGCCCGCGAAGCCGGAGCCGGCGAAGCCCGAGCCCGCCAAGGCCGAACCGGCCAAGAAGGCCCCCGAGCCCGAGGTCGTCTCGACCGTCGGCGGCGGCAAGGTCCTCGTGGTGAAGCCCGAGGCCATCGAGCGCGCCAAGGTCTCCCAGCAGCCGAAGAAGAGCGGCGACTACATCTACCCGGACCTCAAGCACCTCGCCAAGCCGAAGGAAGGTTCCGACGTCCCCTCCGAGGATTTCCGCAAGCGCGCCCAGGACCTCATCGAGACCCTCAAGCAGTTCAAGGTGGAGTGCATCCCGGTCGACCCCGCCGCCGGCATCGACGTCGGCATCCAGCAGGGCCCGTCCATCACGCGCTACGAGATCAAGCCCGCGCCGGGCGTGCGCGTCGAGAAGATCGCCAACCTCTCCAACAACATCGCGATGAACCTCGAGGCCGAGGCGGTGCGCATCCTCGCGCCCGTGCCCGGCAAGGGCACCGTCGGCATCGAGATCCCCAACCGCGTCCGCAAGGACGTCCTCCTGCGCGAGATCATCGAGTCCCAGGCCTGGGTCGACGCCCGCGCCAAGATGGACATCCCCGTCGTCCTCGGCGTGGACAGCGTGACGGGCAAGCCGGTCATCGCCGACCTCGCGAAGATGCCGCACTGCCTGATCGCCGGTTCCACCGGCCAGGGCAAGTCCGTCTGCATCAACGCGTTCATCGCCTCGCTCCTCTACCGGCACGGTCCGGCCGACCTGCGCTTCATCATGGTCGACCCGAAGGTGGTCGAACTGCAGGTCTACAGCAAGCTGCCCCACCTGCTCGTCCCGGTGGAGACGGACCCCAAGCGCGTGCCCGCCGCCCTCAAGTGGCTCGTCGCCGAGATGAGCAAGCGCTACAAGATCTTCGGCAAGTGCGGGGTGAAGAACATCGCCGGCTTCAACGCCAAGATCGCCAAGGAGGCCGGCCAGCCGAAGCAGGAGGAACTGCCGCTCTCGGCCGAGGAGCAGGCCGCCGCGACCGAGGCCGCCGAGAACGCCTTCGACGACGGCATCGCGATCCCGACCGAGAAGCTGCCGTACATCGTCTGCATCATCGACGAGATGGCCGACCTCATGATGGTCGCCGCCAAGGACATCGAGACGCTCGTCGCCCGCCTGGCCCAGCTCGCCCGCGCCGCCGGCATCCACCTCGTCCTGGCGACCCAGCGGCCGTCGACGGACGTCATCACCGGCCTGATCAAGGCGAACTTCCCGACGCGCATCGCCTTCAAGGTCTCCTCGCAGATCGACTCCCGCACCATCCTCGACCGCGGCGGCGCGGAGTCGCTGGTGGGCCGCGGCGACATGCTCTTCATCCCGCCCGGGACCGCGACGCTCAACCGCGTGCAGGGCGCCTTCATCGGCGAACAGGAGATCACCGCGATCGTCGACGAGATCCACGCCAAGAACGGCGGGCCGGAATTCGCGCAGGACATCGTCGAGGCCATCAACAACGCCTCGAGCGAGGGCGACGAGGAGGACATGGAGGACGTCGACGTCAACAACGAGGACGCCCTCATCGAGCGATGCTGGCAGATCATCAAGACCCACCGCCGCGCCTCCGTCTCGATGCTGCAGCGCAAGCTGAAGCTCGGCTACAATCGCGCCGCCCGCATCATGGACGCCCTCGAGGAACGTGGTTACGTCGGGCCCGAGAACGGCTCCAGCCCCCGCGAGATCCTCCGGGAGGATTGAGGCGGGGCGAGGCTGAGGGATGAGGGGGTGGGGAGTAGGGATTAGGGAGTTGGAATTAGGGATTAGGGAGTAGGGGTAGGTTTATCGGTAGGGCTGAAGATGCGGCAGGGCCAGGGTCCGGGGCAGGGTCAGGAGCCAGTCATGATACGGCACCTGCTACGCCTCCGGCCAACATATCAACCGATCAACGGATCAACTCCTGCCTCGGTCGTCCCTACCTGGAGGCGACGATGCGGCAGGAACCCACGCTTCAAGAAAGCACCTACTCGCAACTTTCCGTCTCCCTTGGGGTTTTTCTCCTGCACACCTATGAAGAACCTGCTCGCCCTCCTCCTCCTCGCCGGCCTGGCCCAGGCCGCCGATACCCCGGCCACCACCCCGGCCGCTCCCGCGGTCGCTCCGGCCGCCGATCCGGCCGCCCCGGCCCCGACCGTCGACCCGACCAAGCCGACCACCCCCGCGGTGACCCCGGCCACCCCGGCCCCGACGCCCGAGCCGGAGAAGAAGAAGGAAAAGAAAAAGAAGAAGGAAAAGAAGGACGCCTAAGCGCCCTCGCCTTCGCCTCTCAACCCCGGCTCCGCAAGGAGACCGGGGTTTTTCTTTGCGAGAGAGGAAACCCTAAACGCCTGCATCGACGCCGCCATCGACTCGGCGCTCGATTCCGGACTCCAACCCTTGCCCGCGAATTACTTCTTCTCCGGCTTGCCTTCGACCTTCACGCCGAAGAGCTCGCCGTCCTTGCCTTCGGCGGGCGCGGGCTTGGCCGCTTTGGGCTTCTTTTCCGCCTTGGGTTCCTCGGCGCCTTCGGCCGGGGCTTCCTTCTTGGCCTTGCCGGCCTTGGAGACTTCCTTCGCGACGGCGCTCGCGCCGGCGACGCCCGCTTCGACGGTCTTGCCGTCCACGAGGGAGGGCCCGGCGGAGCCGCCGCCGATGGCGGAAAGCTTGGCGACCTCATCCATCGCGGCCTTGGCGGCGGCGTTGGCGATCTGCGTGGCCGCGTCGACCGAGTTGGCCACCAGGGAGGCCGGATCGCCGGCGTCGGCGGCCGGCGCGGCCGCCTGCTTGCCCTTGGTCTTCTTCGGATCGGTGGCGACGGCGCCGTCCTGGGGCGCGGTCGCGTTCGGGTCCTGCGGGGCGTTCGCCGCATTGCCCTTGGCGGTCTTGGACGCCTTCAGCGTCGTCTTCGAGGCGCTGGTCTTGGTGGTCGTCCCGTTGTTGTTCGGGGCGGTGTTGGTCGCGGCGACGATGAGGGCGAGGGTAAGCAGACTCATGATACATCTATAACACCCGCCCGGGCGGGTTGTTTCAAGCGCGGTCGGGCCGGAAGATGAAGAAAACGGCCCCGAGGATGCAGAAAAAGGCCCAAAGGAAGTCCCAGCGCCACTTTTCCCCGAGGAAGAGGAGCATGAAGGGCACGAAGACCACCAAGGTGACGCATTCCTGGAGGATCTTCAGCTGGGCGCCGGAGAGCCCGCCGGCGTAGCCGATCCGGTTGGCCGGGACCATGATCAGGTACTCGCCGAGGGCGATGCCCCAGCTGATCAGGGCGGCGGTCCACCACGGGCTGTCCTTCATGGTGCGCAGGTGGCCGTACCAGGCGTAGGTCATGACGAGGTTCGAGAGGCCGAGCAGGCCGACGGTGAGGAGGATGGGTTTCAGCAGTTCGGGGCGCATGGCGGGAAATTTGCGGAAATGTCGCGGAGTTGCGTCAGGTAGTTAGCAATAAAGGACTTGAGTTGGTTCAGATACCCCCAGTCTCGACAGGGTCGACGCCCCTCCCACCTCGTCCAGCCCAAATCCCATGTCCGCGTCTCCCCTTACTCCGCCTGCGCCCGCTTCACCCGCTTCCGCCTGGGGTTCCCTGACCAAGGACCTCGCCGCCGGCCTGGTCGTGTTCCTGGTCGCGCTTCCGTTATGCCTAGGCATCGCCTTGGCGTGCGGCGCGCCGATGGTGGCCGGTCTCGTCAGCGGCGTGGTGGGAGGCATGCTGGTCTCCTGGCTGAGCGGCTCGCACACCAGCGTGAGCGGCCCGGCGGCGGGCATGGTGGCGGTGGTGTTGGCGCAGGTGGTGGCGCTCAAGTCCTACGAGGCGTTCCTCGTGGCGGTGATCCTGGCGGGGGCTATCCAGGTCGTGCTCGGGGCGTCGCGGGCCGGTTTCATCGCGGCCTTCTTCCCGTCGAACGTCATCAAGGGCCTGCTCGCCGCGATCGGCCTGATCCTCATCCTCAAGCAGATCCCCCACGCGATCGGCCACGATGCGGACCCGGAGGGTGACCTGGGCTTCCTGCAGCCCGATGGACGCAACACCCTTTCGGAACTGTTCTCCTCCCTGTTAAACTTCGAACCCGGCGCGACGGTGGTCGGACTGGCGTCGCTGGCGATCCTGCTGGCCTGGGACCGGAGCCGCCTGAAGCAGTCGCTCATCCCGGCCCCGCTCGTGGTGGTGCTGCTCGGCGTCGCGGCCAACCTGGCGATGAAGGCCGCCGCCAGCCCTTGGGCCATCGGGCCGAGCCACTTGGTGCAGTTGCCCACCGTGGCCAGCCTAGGGGAGTTCCTGAAAGCCCTGCCCAGCCCCGATTTCAAGGCCATCGGCAACCCCGCGATCGTCATGGCCGCCGTCACGATCGCCGCCGTCGCCTCGCTCGAGACGCTCCTGAACCTCGGGGCCGTGGACAAGCTGGACCCGCGCAAGCGGGTGAGCCCGCCGAACCGCGAGCTCGTCGCGCAGGGCGTCGGCAACATGGCGGCCGGCTTCCTGGGCGGCCTCCCCATCACCTCGGTCATCGTGCGCAGCTCGGTGAACATCAACGCCGGCGCGGCCTCGCGCCTGTCGGCCTTCTTCCACGGCGCGCTGATCTGCTTGCTGGTGCTGTTCGCGCCGTCCTGGCTGAACGAGATCCCGCTCGCCTCCTTGGCCGCGGTGCTGCTGGTGACCGGCCTCAAGCTCGCCAGTCCGGACCTCTTCCGGCAGATGTGGTCGGAAGGCCGCACCCAATTCGTCCCCTTCATCGTCACGACGGTGGCCATCGTGTTCACGGACCTGATGGTCGGCGTCCTCATCGGCCTCGCCACCAGCCTGGCCTTCGTGCTGCACAGCAACTACCGCCGCCCCCTGCTGCGCTTCATGGAGCGCCACGTGAGCGGCGACGTCCTCCGCATCGAGTTCGCCAACCAGGTGAGTTTCCTGAACCGGGCCGTCCTCGAGCAGGCCCTCGCCTCCGTGCCCGCGAACGGCCACGTGGTGCTCGACGCGCGCAACACGGACTACATCGACCCCGACATCCTCGACCTGATCGAGGACTTCCGCAAGCAGACCGCCCCGGCGCGCAACCTGAAGGTGAGCCTGGTGGGTTTCAAGGACCGCTACGTGATGGAAGATCAGATCCAGTACGTCGACGTCACCACCCGGGAGGTGCAGGCGCAGCTGACCCCCGAGCGCGTCCTGCAGTTCCTCAAGGAAGGCAACGAGCGTTTCGTGACCGGGCGCCGGCTCACCCGCGACCTCGCCCGGCAGGTGGACGCCACGGCCGCCGCGCAATACCCGATGGCGGTGATCCTCAGCTGCATCGACTCGCGCAGCCCCGTGGAGCTGATCTTCGACCTGGGCCTGGGGGATGCGTTCGTCATCCGCATCGCCGGCAACGTCGCGAAGGAAAAGGTCCTCGGGAGCATGGAGTTCGCCTGCGCCGTAGCCGGCTCCCGCCTGGTGGTCGTGATGGGCCACACCAACTGCGGCGCCGTCAAGGCGGCGGTGGAGCTGTTCGAGACCGGCAACACGGCGTCGAAGGCCACGGGCTGCGAACACCTCGACGCCTTGGTCACCGAGATCCAGAAGGCCATCGAGCCGGGGACCAAGCCGCACGGCGACTGGGTGACCCCCGAGACGAAGCGCGTCTTCGTGGACGACGTGGCCGCGCGCAACGTGGCCAAGACGATCGACTACATCCGTGCCGCCAGCCGCACCCTGCGCGAGCTCGAGGCGGCGGGCAAGATCGCCATCCTGGGCTCCATGTACGACATCAAGACCGGCAAGGTCACGTTCATGGAGGCGCGTCCCGCCGCCGGTCCCCGGGCGTGACCGGCCGAAGGCCGGGCTCCGCCCTCCGGCCGGGTGAAGGCTTCCGCTGAGGCATAACCTGCGTTGTGCCGGCCGTCCGACGGGATGGGCTTCACGGCATGCATCCACCGGAACGGCCCCGCGAACGCCTCGACCGCCTTGGTCCGCGCGCCCTGCTCGACGCCGAGCTCCTGGAACTGCTGATCGGCGCCGGGACGCGTGGCGCTTCGGCGCACCAGCTCGCCGGCCAACTGCTCGGCGCGGCCGGCGAATTGGCGGGGCTCGCCGGATGGGAGCGGGCGGACTTCGCCCGCATCCGTGGCTTGGGTCCGGCCAAGGCCGCGGAGCTGGCCGCTTCCTTCGAACTCGCGCGAAGGCTCCGCGAGCGGGTGGTCGATCCGGGAGCCCGGCTCGATGCGCCGGCCAAGGTCTGGGCCCGCCTCGAACCCCTGACGGTCGGTTTGGCCGTGGAGAAATGCTGGGTGCTTTCGCTCAACCGCCGCCACCGCCTGTTGGGCCTGCAGGAGGTCAGTTCCGGCACCGCCACGAGTTCCCTGCTGCACCCGCGGGAGGTCTTCCGCATCGCGCTCAAGCACGCCGCGCCGGCCGCCATCGTCGCCCACAACCACCCGAGCGGCGACCCGGCGCCCAGTCCCGCCGACCGGGCCGTGACCCGACAACTGGCCGAAGCCGGACGCGTTTTGGGCGTGGAATTGCTCGACCATGTGATCATCGGCCGTCCCGAGGCCGATGCGGCCGGCAAGGGCTGGTTCAGTTTCGGCGAGGCGGGCTTGATTTAGCGGAACCCCTGAAGATGGTCGGTGGTCATAAGCCCCATGCCCCTGTCCCGGTCATCCAAGATCCTGGCCCTCCTGGCCATCGTCGGAGGGTTGGTCGTGGCTGGTCGCCAAGGGCAACGCTATTACAAGAAGAACCTGGCCGCTCCCCGTTCCGGTGAGGTCGTCTACCGCGAGGACTGCCTGCGTTGCCACGGACCCGTCGGCCAAGGGGTGGCCGGGAAGGCGGATGAACCGTTGGTCGGCGAAAAGTCGATCGAGGCGCTGGCCAGATACATCGCCCGGGAAATGCCGGAGGACGACCCCGGGACGCTCTCGCTCGCCGACGCGGCCGCCTCCGCCGAGCACATCCACCGGGCTTTCTATTCCGCGGAGGCCCGCGCCCGCAACCACCCGCCGCGCATCGAGCTCGCCCACCTGACCGTCCGCCAATACCGCGAAAGCATCGCCGACCT
>JBEBDN010000104.1:0-4357 GCA_041156945.1 Verrucomicrobiota bacterium
CGCCGGCCGAAGAGCTTGTTTTCCGTCCGCAGGTCCTTGTCCGCCGTTTCGGCGGCGTCCAGGTCGTTGACGAAGGCGGGTAGGCGTTGCACCACCGCTTCCACCAGGCAGGAGGCGGGGTTGCCGTCCGCGCCGACGGCTTCGCCATAGGCCCGGATGGTGAAAGTGTCGGAGCGCGTCGCGAGCGAGGCGCCCAGCGCCTGCAGCAGGTCGACCTGCAGGAGGTTGCCCGGCGCGCCCATCCCCGCGTGGGTGCGGTTGGCGCCGCCTTGCTCCATGGCCTCGATGTTCTTCGGGAAGGGGAACATCAGTCCGCTCGGCGGGGTCAGGTTGTCGGCCCCGAACATGCCCAGCGTGTAGCGGTTCGTCAGGCGATCCGTCAATCCGGCGGAGGCGGGGCCGGCCGCGGGAGGGTTGTCCGCCCGGAAGATCGCCGACTGCAGGGCGCCGCATCGGGTGGCCCAGGCGTTGGCCGATCCCGGTGTGAGGAAGCGGTTGATGAATTCCGCCAAGCTGAGGTAGGGGGTGTTCGCCGTCGTCAGGCCGCGGAACAGCCGGGAGGTGGGCGGGGTGAGCGCATCGCGTTCCGTCCGGGTCGTGAGCTGGAAGCGCGCCTTGTTCTCCCGCACGATGGCGGCGGCGAGCAGGCGCAGTTGGTCGTCGGTCAGGTTGGCGAAGCCGGTCCAGTTGGTCTTGCCGGATTCGTTGATGGCGCCGTTCGCGATGGGGCTGGGGCCGGTCGTCACCGCCCGGGGGAAACGGGCGTTCGCCCCGCGCCCCGGGGCCTCGGCCGACCACTGCGCCAGGGCGAGGCGTTTGACGGAGCCGAGGAAGGCCGCCCATGCCTCCACCGACGTCGAGTTCACGTTGAAGGCGCCATCGTTCAGCAACGCCGAGGCGGCGCGACGGTGGTCGCCCAAGGCCGAGCGGGAAGCGGGAGACTCTCCGGAGAAGCGCATGCGTGGGTTCGCGAGCTTGCCGGCGCCGGCTACAAAATCGTCGAGCACTCCTTCCAGCGTGCGGGTCGAAGGGTAGGTCGGGTCGGGGGCCTTGGCTTCGGGGTTGGCCGGGGTCGGGGGCGCCGGGCTGGTCGCCGGCGAGAGCCTGGGCGCGGCGCCCGAAAGGAAGTAACCATCCCAGAGCGCGGCGTTGAGGAGGTAGGGGGCGTCGTATTCCGTCCAGTTGTTCGCCGTCGCATGCGTCGCGGTGGGGTCGACTTGCGGGTGCGCGAAGCTGTTGCCGACGCCGTAGAGCGGTTGCTGGTCGCGGACGTGGAAATTGGCGTGGGCAAACTGCCCGAGCGAGGTGGGCGGGGTCAGCGGGACTTCCGTGTGGATCGACGCGAGGCTACCGTCGGCTTGGTTGCTGAAGCCTCCGTAGGTGAGCGGCGCGGCGCCGCCCGGCGACTGCAGGAGGTTGAGCCAGGCGTTCATGCCGCCGGTCGGCCGCGTGACCCTAAGCCGGAAACTCGGGGAGGCGCCCCCGAAGCCCGAACCCTCCGCGGTGGAGCTGCGGCCGGCGCCGTCCGCCCCGAGCATCGCCGCGAGCGGGTTCGAATGGCTGAAGAGCGGGTAGTTGCCCGCCGCATCGGGGGGACGTCCCGACGTGGCGACGGCGTTTTCGCGGACGGTCTTCGCCGACATTTCGATCGCGGCGATGATCAGGCCGGGTTGGTGGATTCCCGGCGCCGGGGATTTCTCCGGGGTCTGGGCGACGATGTCGCCGACGTTGAGCGGACCCGGCAGGCCGGCGCGGGCGTCGATGCCGCGAAAGGTCAGGACGCTGTGTTCGCTGGAGCGGTTGTAGAGGTCGAAGGCCGGGTAGGCGTTGCCGGGTAATCCGATCGTGCTGGCGGCGGGAAACTTGAGCATGTCCCTCGGCCAACAGGTCAAGGAGGTGCGGACCGTCAGCTTACCGTCGGGGATGATCTCGAAGGTGAAGCTATCGGAGGGTGGCCAGCCGAACTCGGGCGGGTAGAGGGAGGGGTTGAAGTAGTACCAGTTGAAGCCGGGCCAGAGGGCGCTCCAGTCGACGTTGTCGTCCGAGAAGCCCCCTTGGTAGTTGAACGCGTTCCCGAGCTTCACCACCCGCGACCAGGGCGAACGGGCCCCGGTGGTCGGCGTGTAGACCCGCCGTTCGCCGGGCTGCAGCTGGATCTGGTCCACATAGACGCGGAAGAGGTCGGCGTCGTTGATCGCCCGCGGGTCGGCGAAGCGGTAGTAGTCGCCCAGGTTCTTCTCGTAGGTGAAGGTCAGCGGCGATGGCTGGATCTCGTCGTAGGGGTTGTCCTTGGGGTATACGAAGGTCTGGCGGGTGACGCGGAAGGTCCACCGGTCCCAGTCCGAGAACGTGAGCGCCAAGGCCGAGTCGCCCGGCGTGGGCCGGAGCGTGAGGGCCACGTTGTAGGGGTTGTGCAGCACCACCACGGGCGTCAGGCTGAGGTAGACGGTGACGCCCCTGCGCGTGGTCTCCTTGATCAGGTTGAAGACGAGGAACACCCGTTCGACGTAGGGGGCGACGGCGCAGTTGAACGGTCGCGGGATCGGGGCGGTGGGCAGGTTCCAGCCGGATTCCGCGATGCTTCCGACGTCGGTCACGTTGGGGTTCAGCGTCACCCGGTCGCCGGAGTAGGTCGCCGCGTAGAGGTAGTTGCGCTGCTTCACCGTGGCGTCGTTGCCGTTGTCCGGGTGGGGGTAGAGGTTGCCGGCGTTGGGGAAGAAGGTGCGGGCGTTGAGGGTCGGGATGCCCCCGATCCAACCGACCTGCTTGTAGAGGCGATGGTAGTCGCGCAATGCCCACCACGTGGGCCCCCGGAGCTCGCCCGCGGGGGTGGTCCGGTTGAAGACCGGGCTGGTGGCGATGGTCCGCCCGTTGATCGGCGCGGACATCTTGAGGTTGGCGTAGCCGAGTTCGGTGCCGGTCGCCGGGGCCGAGGTCCCTCCGGCGAACTCCGTCTTGGCGAATTCCGCCTCCGACAGTTCGAACGCCAAGGAGAGGTCGCGCCGCAACCCGCCGTGCGCGGCATCGGCCAGCACCCCCGCGGACGTGGTCGTCACGTCGTGGAAGAGGCGTCGGGTCGCCGCGGGGTCGGCGGCGAAGCCGGCGAGCAGGGCGAGGTCGCGCGGGCTCGACAAGGCGCCGGCCTGCGGTTCGTCGGTCGCCTCGCCGCCCTTGAGGAGCCGGATGCCCGGCGTCGCGGCGCTCCGCAGGGCCGCGCGGGCCCGCGGGTCGGTCGCCGGCGCCGCGCCGCGGGTCTCCTCGAGGTTGATGCGCGCCTTCACGCCTTCGTCGCCGATCCAGTAGGCGAAGCTGCCGAGGCGACGCTCGACCCCGTTCGCCTCCGGTTCGACGAGGGGGAGCTTGGGGCGGACGACGAAGCCGCTGGGTTTGGGACCGATGGGGTCCGCCGGTCCGACGCTTTCCGCCTCGGTCGCGCTACCCGGACCCACCAGGCGGATGTACCCCAGTTCATTCCAGCGGGCGGCATGGTCGACTTCCCAGGGCAAGGCATAGCCGGCCGGGTAGGCGAGGGCTGGCGCCAGGGAGTCCGTTCCGGAGAGGGGTTCGGACTGCGCCCACGGCGCGGCGGAATCTTCCCCGGACACCAGCCAGCTGGGCGGCTGGTTCGGACGGTCGGTGCGCCAGACGCCCGTCCACATCGGGTTGCGCACGGCGGCGACGGTCGCGTCGGGCTGGGTCAGGTCGGCTCGCGCGGTCGCCCGCCGGTCGGGGCCGGCTTCCTGCTGCAGGTGCGCCAAGGCGAGCCGGAGCGAGACCGTCCCGTTCAGCCGGGCGCGGAGCGCCAACTGGTGCTGGAGGGCGAGATGGCTCTCCACCGAAAGGAAGCCGGCGATGACGATGATGATCAGCACCGCCAACCCCATGATGACCAGCGACAGCACCAGCCCGAAACCGGAGCGGCCCCGGGGGTGGGGCGGAGCTGGGATGGCGGCGGCAGGCACCTTGTTAATTTGGTTATGTCTGGTTGTCCCCGCAACCCCCTATCGTCGGCTGGCCAGGTCCGCGGGGGTGGGGGCTTCGGTGGGCTTTTCGGCGGTACCGGCCGGTCGAGGGGCGGAAGGGCATTGCCTTCCGGCCTCGCCGTGCCATCCTATCCACATTATGAAAAAACTCCTGCTCCCCCTGTTCCTCGCCTGCACCCTCGTCGCCGTCGCCGCCGACACCAAGGTCGATACTTCCAAACTGAAGGACGGCGGCTGCTGCCAGAAGGCCGACAAGAAGGGCGAGAAATGCAACCATCCTTGCTGCGTCAAGGCGGCGAAGGAGTCCAAGGTCTGCGAGAAGTGCAACCCGGTCGAGAAGGCCGAGCCCGCCAAGAAGTAAGCCGCCGGACTGC
>JBEBDN010000105.1:0-5382 GCA_041156945.1 Verrucomicrobiota bacterium
CCGCCGACCTCCCGGAAGGCGGCGGCCTCGACCCAGACGCAGGACCCGGCGGCCCAACCCGCGAGCCGGCTCCAGAGGTTCCAACCCCCGCAGAAGAAGCGCGCGTAGCGCGGCGTGCCCGGCTCGAGCTCGACCGTGCTCCCGCCGCCGAGATGGCGTCCGGCCGCGATGCGCCGGGCGATGTCCGCGAACAATTCCCGGGAGGGCAGCGAGTCGGCGTCGATGAAGACGAGCCAGTCGCCGGTGGCCGCGCGGGCGCCGGCGTCGCGGGCCCGGCCGATCTGGTTCACCGGCTCGAGGACGACCGTCGCGCCGGCCGCGCGGGCGAGGGCGGCGGTGCGGTCGGTGGAGTTGTTGTCGCAGACCACGCATTCCCAGGACCACCCGCGGTCGCCGAACGCCCCGGCCGCGGCGCGGACCGCGGCCAACGTGGCGGGCAGGAGCTTCTCCTCGTTGAAGGCGGGGATGACGACGCTGACGCGCATCAACGCCGGGGGGCGGCCTTCATCGGGCGGCCTCGAAGGCGCAGGCGGCGGCGCCGACGACCCCGACGTTCCCGCCGAGCGCGGCGGGGACGATCGTGCAGACGGCGGCGAGGCGCGGGAAGGCATAGGCGAAGGCCTTCGCCCGCATCGGGACGAAGAGCGCGTCGCCCGCGGCGGTCACGCCGCCGCCGACCACGATGATGTCGGGGTTGAAGGTGTTGATGACGGCGCCGAGGCCGCGGCCGAGGTAGTCGATCGACTGGTCCCAGATCTCCGTCGCGAGCGGGTCCTTCTGCGCGAGCGCCTGGAAGAGGTGGTGGGTCGTGACCTGCTCGATGGTCCCGGCGAAGCCGAGGATGCCCGACGGCCGGCCGGCCGCGAGGGCCTCGCGCGTGCGGCGCGCGATGGCGGTGCCGGAGGCGTAGGCTTCCCAGCAACCCAGGTTGCCGCAGCCGCAGCGGGGTCCATCCATCGTCAGGGGGATGTGGCCCAGCTCGGCGGCGTTGCCGTTGGCGCCGCGCATCAGGCGGCCGTCGATGACGGCGCCCCCGCCGATGCCGGTGGAGATGGTCAGGTAGACGAGGTTGCGCTTCCCCTTGCCCGCGCCGAAGACGTACTCGCCGAGGGCGGCCGCGTTGCAGTCGTTGTCGATGCGCGCCGGGAGATCGCCGAAGGCCTTGCTGAGCTCGCCTTCGATGGAATAGCCGGTCCAGCCGGGGAGGTTCGGGGAGCCGTCGACGCAGCCGCGGGCGGTGTCGAGCGGGCCGGGCGAGGCGATCCCGATGGCCAGCAGGTCTGCCGGCTGGAGCTTGAGCTCGGCGAGCAGCTGCTGGGCGGCGGCGGCGACGCGTTGGACCGCCTGGGCCGGGCCGGCCTCGGCGAGGGTCTCGACGCGGCCGGAGCCGAGGACGGTGCCGTCTTCGGCGACCACGCCGAAGGCGAACTTGGTGCCGCCGAGGTCGAAAGCTAGGACTTTACGCATGGAAAAGGTCACTCGCGGGCCGGGCGGCGGTAGTCGTCCTGCAGCCGGACCACATCGGCGAGGTCGGGCGTGGAGACTTCGAGGAGGACGCTGTCCTCCAAGGCCTCGAAGCGATGGATGGTGCGCGCCGGGATATGCAACGCCTGCCCGGCCGACCAGACGGTGGGCGCGGCGGGGACGACGGTCGCCGGGTCTTCGCCGGCGGCGAGCGGACGGAAAGTCAGGTGCACGCGGCCGCTGAGGAGGAGAAGCGTCTCGGTCTTGCGCTCATGGTACTGGAGGCTGAGCCGGCGGCCGGCCTTCACCTCGAGCACCTTGCCCGCGTAGGCCGATTGGTCGGCGTACCAGATTTCCCGGCCCCAGGGCTTCTCGACGATCTTCGGATGGTGCAAGGGCGATGGCATCGACCCCGTGGTTCTGTCGCAAGCCCGCGGGTTAGCCAAGCAAATCCCCGAGGAAGTCCGGCTGGTCCGCCGCGCCCACCACCGGCGCGATGAGATGGGGGCCCTCGCAAGCCACGCGGTTGACGTCGGCCGAGACGCGGTGGACGGCCAAGGTGCGGTCCGGGGCGGTCGCCGCCAGGGCCGCGAAATCCTCCGGGGCGAAGGGCCGCTCGGCCAACCAGGCGGCTTGCCGGGCGGCCGGCAGGAGGACCGGCATGCGCGAGTGGACTTCGCCGGCCTCGCGGTTGGGCGCCACGGTGACGAGGCAGAGGGTGCGGCGCATCGTCCCATCGGGGCGAACCTGCAGCGACCAGAGTCCGGCCACGGCGAGGGGCCCGTCGTCCGCGGCCCGGAAATAATAGGGGATCTTCTGCCGTCCCTCGGTCTTCCATTCGTAATACCCGTCGATCGGCACGAGGCAGCGGCGGAGGCGGGCGGCGTCGCGGAAGGTCGGCCGCTCGAAGATGCCCTCGGCCCGCGCGTTCGCGTGCCCGTCTTCACGGGCATCGGGAGCGGCCCAAGCGGGGACGAACCCCCACGCCAAGGCCTCGGCCTTCAGGACGCCCTGCTCGCGGCGGAGGCAGAGCAAGGGGGTCCCGGGCGAGATGTTGTAGCGGGGCGCCGCGGCCGGCGCGACGGCCCCCAGGCTCCGGAGGAGCTCCTCATGGCGGGAGAACTGGGTGACGCGGCCGCACATGTCGGCGGCCTACCAGTGCGGCGGGCGTTCATCCGCGGGCGGACCGGCCTCGGCCCCGTCGGCGGCCTGGGCCGTCTTGGCCTCGAGGCGGGCCAGGCGGTCGACGAGCTTGGCGACCTCGCGCGAAAGCTCGAGCACCACGCGGTCCTGCTGTTCGACATGCCTTTGGAGGAAGGCGATGCGCTCCTCCAGGTCGCGGCGGCTGGGATCCATGCGGGCGACCGTAGGGGTCGACGGGCGGAGCGCAAGCCGGGTCAGAGGCCGCAGTCGCGCTTCGCCGCGGCGAAGGCCGCCAGCGCCTGGTCGAGTTCCGCGCGGGTGTGCGCGGCCGACAGCTGGGTGCGGATGCGCGCCTTGCCTTGGGCCACCACCGGATAGAAGAAGCCCACCGCGTAGACGCCATGCTCGAGGAGCGCGGCGGCGAACCGCTGGGCCAGCACGCCGTCGCCCAGCATGACCGGGATGATCGGGTGCTCGCCGGGCGGGAGGGTGAACCCCAGCTCCGTCAGGCCCTTGCGCCAATAGGCCGCGTTGGCCATGAGCCGGTCGCGCAGCTCGGTCGAGGCCGTGAGCAGCTTGAGGATGGCGAGCGTGGTCGCGGCGATCACCGGCGCGAGCGAGTTGGAGAAGAGGTAGGTGCGGCTCTGCTGGCGGAGGATCTCGATGACCTCCTTGCGGCCGGACGTGTAGCCGCCGCTGGCGCCGCCGAGGGCCTTGCCCAGCGTTCCGGTGATGATGTCCACGCGGCCCAGGCAGCCGCGGTGCTCATGCGTCCCGCGGCCGGTCCGGCCCAGGAAGCCGACGCCATGGGAATCGTCCATCATCACCACCGCGCCATGCCGGTCCGCGAGGTCGCAGATCTCGGCGAGCGGCGCGATCGTGCCGTCCATCGAGAAGACCCCGTCGGTCGCGATGAGCTTCACGCGGGCGCCCTTCGCCTCGACCAGCTTCGCCTCGAGGTCGACCAAGTCGCCGTTGGCGTAGCGGAGGCGCTGGGCCTTGCAGAGGCGGATGCCGTCGATGATCGAGGCGTGGTTGAGCGCGTCGGAGAGGACCGCGTCCTCCGGCCCGAGGATCGTCTCGAAGAGGCCGCCGTTGGCGTCCCAGCAGGAGGAGTAGAGGATCGTATCCTCGGTCCCGAGGAATTCGCTGAGCGCGACCTCCAGTTCGCGGTGGATCGTCTGCGTGCCGCAGATGAACCGCACGGAACCGAGGCCGTAGCCCCAGCGCTCGAGCGCGGCGGCCGCGGCGGCCTTGACCTGCGGGTGGTTCGCCAGGCCGAGGTAGTTGTTCGCGCACAGGTTGAGCGCCTCGCGGCCGTCCTTGAGCCGGACGCGCGAACCTTGGGCCGAGTCGATGAGCCTTTCCTGCTTGTAGAGGCCGCTGGCGCGGACGGCGGCGAGGCGTTGGGCGAGGAGGCCTTGGAGCGGGGCGTACATGGGGTTCAGAGCTGGGTCCAGTCGAGCACGACTTTGCCGGACCGTCCGGAAAGCATGGCCTCGAAACCGCGGCGGAAATCGCGCGCGGGCAGCCGGTGCGTGATCGCCGGGGTGATGTCGACGCGGGACTGCAGCAGCGCGATCATCTTGTACCAGGTCTCGTACATCTCGCGGCCGTAGATGCCCTTGATGTGGAGGCCCCGGAAGATGACCTTGTTCCAGTCGATCGACGCCTTGCCCGGGATGATGCCGAGGAGCGCGATGCGCCCGCCGCAGGCCATGTTGTCGAGGATCTGGTCGAGGGCGCGGGCGTTCCCGGACATCTCGAGGGCGACGTCGAAGCCCTCGGTCATGCCGAGTTCCTGCTGCACCTGGTGGAGGTCCTCCTGCGAGACGTCCACCGCGCGCGTCGGGCCGAGCTGGCGCGCGAGCTCGAGGCGCCACGGGTTGACGTCGGTGATGATGACCTTGCGGGCGCCCGCGGCCTTGGCGATGGCGATGGCCATGATGCCGATGGGGCCGGCGCCGGTGATGAGCACGTCCTCGCCCACGAGGTCGAAGGACAGCGCGGTGTGCACGGCGTTGCCCAGCGGGTCGAAGATCGCCGCGACCTCGTCGGGGATGTCGTCCGGCACCGGGACGACGTTCTCCATCGGGAGCGAGAGGAATTCGGCGAAGGCGCCCGGACGGTGGATGCCGACCCCGAGGGTGTGCGCGCAGAGGTGGCGGCGACCGGCGCGGCAGTTGCGGCAGTGGCCGCAGACGATGTGACCCTCGCCGGAGACGCGCTGGCCGACCTTGAGGTGGGTGACCTCGCGGCCGAAGGCCTCGACGACCCCGACGTATTCGTGGCCGACCGTCAGGCCGACCGGCACGGTCTGCGCCGCCCACTCGTCCCATTTCCAGATGTGGACATCGGTGCCGCAGATCGCGGCCTGGCGGATGCGGATCAGCACGTCGCGCTCCCCGATCGTGGGCATCGGCACCTCGGCCATCCAAAGACCTTCGGCGGCTTCTTTCTTGATGAGGGCTTTCATGGGCGGGGCGGCGAGCCTCCGAGCGTAGGAAGTCCGGGCCTTTTTAAAAGCGAGGTCTCCGGTCTGAGGCTTATTTTTATTGTGCGGAATGGGTCGTTTACCGAGCATCGGCGCCGATGACGCCCACCCCGGACCCATCGCCCCCGGAAGATCCGGGCCTCGCGCCGGCGGAAGCCGACGCGGCCGAGGAGGTGCAGGCGACGCGCTCGAAGCGGACGTTCTGGCAGAAGCTGGGCGGCGAGGGCCTGACGATCTCGCTGATCATCCACCTGGTCCTGATCCTCATCGCCGCCATCTGG
>JBEBDN010000106.1:0-8320 GCA_041156945.1 Verrucomicrobiota bacterium
CGGCGCAGGCCCTCGTCGCGCCACTCGCGGTCGTCCGCGCCCGCCTGCATCCAGCCCATCGTGCGCACGAGCCGCGTGCCCGCGCGGCGCAGCCGCGGGATCAGCACGCGCAGGTCGGCCAGGTCGGTCGCGAAATCGCCGGTGATCGGGCGGCTCCAGTTGCCGATCGCGGAGCCGAAGCTGCTGACGCGCAGGCCGGCGGATTCGATCGTGTCCATCGCCCGCGCGAACGCGTCGTCCGTCACCGCCGCCGAGCAGACCTGCCGCCCGTCGAGCAGCCGCAGCTCGATCGCCGGCCAGCCCAGCGCGCGTTGCGCGGCGACCTGCCCGGCGATGTCGTCGGCCGCTTCATCGGCCAGGCCGGAGAGGGGGAAGGGGGACATGGCCGGAGATTGGCGGGGTGGGCGGGCGGAGGGAAGGGGGAAAGCGGCTGGCTCAGCGCCGCAACCATGCGACCGCGGCCGCCTGCTTGGCTTGGTCGGTCCCGCGGAAGTATGAGCGCTTGCCTTCCTTCGCCGCCGCCGGGCCGGCCTCCTCCCCGGCGATCCAGAGGGGCAGGTCGCTCGGCAGCGCCGCCAGCAGGCCCGGCAGGTCGAGGTATTTCACCGCGCCCGGCAGGAAGTCCGGATGCCGGAAGTCGGTCAGCGAGGCGAAGCGGAACCCCTCCGTATCGAGCGCGAGGGGCGTCGTCCCGAGGTCGAGGGCGGCCAAGGCGGCGACCGGGGAGGCCGAGCCCCACGCGGCGACCTTCAAGGATCCCCCCAAGGTCGGCAGGCCGTCGCCCAGCGTCGGCTGGCGGAGAAAGTCGCAGAGCGTGCGCACGTCATGGGCGCGTTGGACCGGCAGGCTTTCGTTGTAGCCCAGCGTGTAGGCCGCGACCTCGCGGGGCTCCTTCACCTTGCGGGTCTGCGTCACGGCTTCGCCGCCTTGGAGGTGGAGGTCCGCGCCGATGACGGCGATGCCCGCGTCGATGAGTTCCTGCACGGCCGGGAGCAGCTGGCGCTTCCCGTCGCGCAACCCGGCCTTGCCCGCGCCCGTCAGCCACACCACTGCCGCGCCGGTGGCGTTGACCGGATGCAGCCACTCGACGCGGACTTCCTCCCCGAGCGCGTTGCGGAGCGTGCCCTTGATCTCGAAATGCGTCGAACGCCACTGGGGCGAAGGCTCGCGCAGCGCGACCGGCCCGGACGGACGGGCCCGGGCCAGGCTACGCCAGCCCGCCGCGAGCAGGGGCCCGCCCGCGGCGAGGTCCGTCCGCAGCCGGGCGCTGGCATCGCGGTCGAACCAGCGGAGCAGTCCCCGTTCGAAGTCCGGGTCCGCCGCCTTGGGCGCGGGGTGGGCCGCGTCCCAGACCGTCAGTTCGGACCGGCCGAGGACCCGGTAGTCGCGTTCCGCGATCGGCGAGGTTAGGCCCAGCCGGAAGTGGCGGTTCAGCCACTCGTAGAAGGCCAGCCGCGCCGCGCGGTTGTAGTTGTGCGGGGAACGTTCATCGCGGTGCAGCATGACCTGGTCCGCCGCGCCCAGCCGGGCGTAATAAGCCTGCAGCTCGGGAAACCCCTTGGTCGCCATCTCCTTCGTCCAGTCGTTCGCCGTCGTCATGCCCTGCGGTTTCGGCGCGAACATCGCCGCGAAGTCCACGTTCCCGCGGCCGAGCCGCAGCAGCGAGGCGTTCTCGCAGGTGCAGCCGCCTTGCATCGCGGTCGAGACCATCACCGCGGGGAAGGAGAGCGCGAGCCGGTCGTCGAGCGCGGCGAGGATCATCGACTGCGTCCCCCCGCCGCTCGCCCCGGTGATCGCCACGCGCGTCGGGTCCACCTCCGGCAGGCTGAGCACGAAGTCGAGCGACCGCACGTTGTTCCAGGTCTGGAGCCCCATCACGCTCTGCAGCCGGGCCTCCGCCGGCGCGCTGTAGAGCCCCCAAGCCTCCGGCCGGTTCATCTCCGGACGCTGCTTCGCGAAGCGGTGCACCACCGCCTCGGAGAATTGCCGCGAGTCCCCGTCGCTCAGGCTGTCCCATTGCCAGACCAGGCAACCCATCCGCGCCAGCTGGACGCAGAGCGACTGGAAGCGGCTCTTGCCGCCCTCGGCGAAGACCTCCTGCCCCGTCTCGATTTCCCGGCGCACATACTCGGGCGGCTGGTTCAGGAAGCGCGCATCCTTCCAGTGTCCGTGGGCGAAGAGCACCGCCGGGATCCGGCCTTGGATCGACTTGGGCCGGTAGAGGTTGCCGGTGACGAAGAAGCCGGGCGCGCTCTCGAAGTACACCTTGTCGATGGTGTAGTCGCCCTGGTCGATGCGCCCGTGGATCACCGGGTTGAGCGGCCCCTTCGTCGGCAAGGGGTGCAGGCCGAGCGCGACGGCCACGTCGGTCCGCATCGCGCGCAAGGTCTCCGGCGACGTGTCCGCGCGCAGCGGGAAAAAGCCGTGCAGGTCCTTGAGCGGGCCGTCGCGGACATCGTCGGCCCGGGCGCCGAGGACGCCGGCGAGGAGCAGGAGCGCGAGGCGGGGCATGGCGGGGAATCTGGGGCCGTCCGGCCGGGGGGACAACCGGAGAAAACGCGGGCGGCGGGCCGGGTGGGGCGAGGGCTTGCAACTTCCCGGTCCCGGGGTTGTTTTATCTGTATTATGAACCACTCCGTTCTGCTCGCCTCCCTGCTCGCCGCCGCCGGCGCCGTCGCCGCCGATCAACCCGCGGGTCCCCGTCCCGAGCGTGGCCCGGAACCGCGTGGGGAGCGTCGCCCCGAGGGGCAGCCCCAGGGCGGTCAGCCGGTGGTCATCCCCCTGCCGCAAGGCCTGCCGCCCGGCGCCTACATGCTGGTGCCGCTGCCGCAGGCTCCGGGCCAGCCTCAGCCCGGACGCGGGCCGAACCTCGAGCGCCCGAACCTCGAACGCCCCAACCTGGAGCGTCCGAACGTCGTCCGACCCAACGTCGAGCGGGCGAATGGCGAACGCGCCAATCCCGAACGCCCCAACGCCGATCGCCCGAACCCGCAGGCGCGCGAAGGTCAGGCCAATGGTCAGCGCGGTGGTTTCGCCGCCCTGACGCCGGACGAGCAGGCCAAGCTCCGGGCCGCGATGGAGAAGGCCGGCCAGGAGGCCGCCGTGAAGGAAGCCCGCGAGGTCGCGCAGAAGGCGCAGCAGGCGCTCGAGGAGGCCCGCCTCAACGAACGCAAGGCCGCCGAGGCCGCCGCGCTGAAGGCCGACCCCTCGTTGGAGCCGGTCTTCGACAAGCTCCGCAAGGCCCAGGCCAACCCGCGTCCGAACGCCCGCGGCAACGAAGGCGGCGACCAGCCGCGCGCCCCGCGCGGCGAACAGCCCGCCCGCTGAGCCCCGCCCGCATGGGCCGCTTCCTGACCCTTGGCCTGGCGCTCGGCGTCGGGCTCCTCGCGTCCGCCGCCGAGGCGCCGAAGCGCATCCTGTTCATCGGGAACAGCTACACCGGCGTGAACCAGCTGCCGACCGTCTTCGGCGAGGTCCTGAAGTCCGCGGGCGCCGGTACGCCCGTCATCAAGTCGTGCACCCCGGGCGGCCAGACCTTGCTGCAGCACTGCACCGTCCAGCCGAAGTCCCTCGCCGCGATCGACGAAGGTTCCTGGGATGTCGTCATTCTGCAGGGGCAGAGCCAGGAGGCCGCGGTCGCGGAGGTGAACCCGAAGATCCGGGCCGACTTCCTCGCCGGCGCCCAGCAGCTCTGCGCCCGCGTGCGCGCCAAGAGCCCGCAGGCCCGCATCTATTTCTACGAGACCTGGGCGCGGCATCCCGATTACTGGACGGCCAAGGACTTCAATCCGGCGGTGGGCAAGGATCCGACCGAGATGCAGGCGCGTCTCCGCAAGTGGTACGGCGAGGCCGCGGCGCTTTGCCGGGCGACCGGCGTGGTCCCGGCCGGCGACGCCTGGGAACTCAACGACCGGCTGGCGCCCCCGTTGCGCCTGCACCAGAAGGACAACTCCCATCCCGAGTTCGTCGGCACCTACCTCAACGCCCTGGTCTTCTACCGCGTCCTCTACCAGCCCAAGGACCTGCGCGTCGCGTACCGCGGCAAGGCCACCGCCGCCGAGGCCGTCCGCCTGCAGGACCTCGCCGCGCGCGTGCCGGTCGCGGCCCGATGAAGCCGCCCGTCCTGCTCGCTTTCGCCCTGCTGCTGGTCGGTTGCGCGCCTGCGATGAAGGGGCCGACGCGCCTGGTCGAGTTCCGGCGGTTCCCCGCGGCCGAGGCCCGTCAAGGCGTCGCCGTCGACGCGGAACATTGCTACGCGATCGCGGACGCGGCCATCGGCAAGTACCGGAAGTCCGATGGCGCCTTGGTCGCGCGCTGGACGGCGCCCGCCGGCTCGGCGATCCGCCACCTGAACGCCGGCGTGGTCGTCGAGGGGCGGCTGTACTGCGCGCACTCCAATTTCCCGCTGAAGCCGGACCAAGGTTCGGTCGAGGTTTTCGATGTCGCCACGTTGGCGCCGGTCGATCGGCACGCCTTCGTCGATCCGCCCGGCTCGCTGACCTGGGTGGTTCCCTACGAGGACGGCTGGCTCGCGTGCTTCGCCCATTATGCGCCCACCAGCCAGGTGGCCCGCAGCCGACTCGTCGCCTACGGCCGAGATTGGCTCCCCCGCCGGGAGTGGTCTTTCGCCCCGGAGATCCTCGCCAAGTTCGGACGCATGAGTTGCTCCGGCGGCGGGGTCGGGCCGGACGGTAGGGTCGGCGTCACGGGGCACGATGCCCGCGAACTGTACGTTCTCCATCTCCCTTCCGGCGGCGGGGTGGCGGGTTTGGCGGCGGTGCTGCCGTTCCCCGGCGAAGGTCAGGCGTTCGCGTGGGACGCGACCCGTCCCGGGGAGATGGCGGCCATCAGCCGTAAAGCTAAGGTTATTATCCTAGCGCGTGACGACCGGGGGAGTTGACGGGTTCATCGGGGCGGACAGCCTTGGCCGCATCCCAAGGCCCACTTCCATGGAGCGTCCTCGTCCAAGCATGCGAAAATCACTCGCCTTACTCGCCCTCGCCGTCGTTCCGCTCATGGCCGCCGAGCCCGTCCCGCTCATCATCGCGCATCGTGGCGCCAGCGGTTACCTGCCCGAACATACGTTGGCCGCCAAGGCCATGGCCTACGCCCAAGGGGCCGACTACCTCGAGCAGGACGTCATCCTGACGAAGGATGGTGTGCCGATCGTGCAGCATGATGTGACCCTCGACAGCACCACCGATGTGGCGGTCCGCTTCCCGGGGCGGCAACGCGCCAACGGCCGGTTCTATGCGATCGATTTCACGTGGGCGGAACTGCGCCAAGTCCGGGTGGTCGAGCGCTTCCACCCCTCATCGGGCAAGCCCGTGTTTCCCGGACGTTTTCCCGGCGGGGTCGGGGAGTTTCGGATCAACACCTTCGAGGAGGAGCTGCAGTTCATCCAAGGGCTGAACCGGAGCACGGGCCGCCAGGTCGGCGTCTATCCCGAAGTGAAGCTCGCCGCCTGGCATCGCCAGGAAGGCCAGGACGTCTCCAAGGCGGTCCTGGCGCTGCTGGCCAAGTATGGCTATGCCAAGAAGGACGACCTTTGCTTCATCCAGAGCTTCGAGCTCGCGGAACTGAGGCGGCTCCGCGGCGAGCTCGGTTGGAAAGGTCGCCTGATCCTGCTGACCGGGGCCAAGACGCCGTGGACGGATACGCCCGAGGGCCTGCGCGAACTCGCCCAGGTCGTCGATGGGATCGGCCCGCCGCTCTCCGCGGTGATGGTCGAGCGCAACCTGACCGGCCTGGTCGCCCGCGCCCAGGCCGCCGGCCTCCGGGTCCATCCCTACACCTTGCGCAACGACTCCCTCCCGAAAGGCTTCGCCTCGGGGCGCGACTGCTTCGCGTTTCTGGCCCGGGAGGCCAAGGTGGACGGAGTTTTCACCGACTTTCCCGACGTGGGGCGCTGATCCGCGCATTTTCGGCTCGGAACCGGCGCTGGTCGGCCTTGTCTCCAAGGCATGCTGCGCCTTACCCCGCTCCTGCTCCTCCTCACGTCGCTCGTCCAGGCCGGCGACCTCAAGCTCTCCACCGTCTTCTCGGACCACGCCGTCCTGCAGGCGGGTGAGGCCAACGTCTACGGCAAGGCCAAGCCCGGCGCGACCGTCGAGGTCGCCTTCGGCTCCGCCAAGGCCACCGCCACCGCGGGCACGGACGGTGTCTTCAGGACGACCCTGACCGGGCTTCAGGCCACCGAGGAAGGCAAGGATCTCGTCATCAAGTCCGGCGCCGAGTCCCATGTCGCCAAGGACGTGATCGTCGGCGAAGTCTGGGTCGGCTCCGGCCAGTCCAATATGGAATGGATCGTGCGCAACACCAGCGCCGCCGCCGCCGCGCGGGCCCGTCCCGCCGACGCCGGCATCCGCGTCTTCACCGTCGCCCGTACCCCGAAGGCCGCGCCGGCCGAGGACGTGCAGGGCTCCTGGAAGCTCGCCTCCCCCGCCACGGTGGACGGCTTCACCGCCGCCGGTTACTTCTTCGCCCACGCGCTCCGCGCCGAGCTCAAGCAGCCCGTCGGCATCATCCACACTTCGATCGGCGGCACCCGCGCCGAGGCCTGGGGGCCGCGCGGCATGTACGACGCGCAGCCGGAGGCCAAGGGCTGGCAGGAGAGGGAGGACAAGGGCGTCGCCGACCGCGTCGCCAAGGCCAAGACCGACCCCAAGACCCAGACGGTCTGGTCCAACGGCCCGCACATGAACTGGAACGGCATGGTCGCCCCGCTCGTCGGCTACAGCTTCAAGGGCGCCCTCTGGTACCAGGGCGAATCGAACGCCGGCCAGGCCGCCGCCTACAAGTGGATCCTGGGCGACATGATCAAGGCTTGGCACAAGGCCTGGGGCCGCGAATTCCCCTTCATCATCGTCCAGCTCCCGCGCTTCATGGCCAAGAAGCCCGTCGCGGTCGAGGACGGCGGCTGGCCCGTGATCCGCGAATCCATGGAGTGGATCGCCGACCATGTGCCGGGCGCGATGATGAGCGTGAACATCGACCTCGGCGAAGAGAAGGACATCCATCCCAAGGATAAGCTGCCGGTCGGCGAGCGCCTCGCCGCCGTGGCCCTCCAGCGCGTCTACAAGACCCGCGCCGTCGGGGAGGCTCCGCGCGTGAAGCAGGCCGAGCTCAAGGGCGATGCTTGGGTCCTCACCTACGACCGCCCCGTCGTCCTCAAGGGCGAGGGCAAGGGCTGGGCGGTCCAGCAGGCCGACGGCAAGTGGGCCTACGCCACGGCCAAGGCCGAAGGCGCGCAGGTCACCGTCGCCGCCGCCGAGGTCAAGGCGCCCAAGGCCGCCCGCTACGCCTGGGCCAACTTCCCCGAGGTCTCCGTCTTCTCCGCCGGCCAGGATGGCCTTCCGGCCGGTCCGTGGCGCAGCGATAAGTAAGCCCGACGCCCCGTGCGCCTGCTCCGTCCGCTCCTCGTCGCGCTCGCCTGCCTGGCCTTACGGGCCCAGGCGGTCGAGCCGCCACCGGCCGGCCTCAAGGTGCTGACGGCGGGCCATAGTTTCCACGTGTGGATGCCGCCCTTGGTCGCCGAGATGGCCAAGGCCGCCGGCATCCAGGGTCATGAGCAGTTGGCGATCTCCTCGATCGGCGGTTCCAAGGTGATCCAGCATTGGGACCTCCCGCCCGAGCGCAACAAGGCGAAGCCGGTGCTCCTCGCGGGTCGCGCGGACCTCTTTACGATGGCGCCGACGTTCCTGCCGGATCCGGGCATCGAGAACTTCGTCCGCCTGGGCTTGGAGCACAACCCGCGCCTGCGGTTCACGCTCCAGCAGAACTGGGTGCCCTATGAGGATCCGCTGCTTTGGCTGCAGCCCGTGAAGCCGAAGGCGATCGACCGCGACGCGCTGACCTTGCCCCAGCTGCGCGCCAAGCACGACCCCTACTTCAAGCTGATCGAGGACCATGTCCGCGACCTCAACCGTCTCATCCCCGCGGCCAAGATCGCCGTGGTGCCGTGCGGCGAGGCGGTTCTCGCGCTCCGGGCCAAGGTGATCGCAGGGACGGCCCCGGGCCTCCGCTCCCAGAACGAGCTCTTCATCGACGTCTTGGGCCATCCCGGGCCGCAGATCCGGGTCCTCTCCGCCTATTGCCATTTCGCCGTGCTCTACCGCCGCAGCCCGGTCGGCCTGCCGGTGCCGGGGCAGTTGGCGAAGTTGCCCGAGGCCGAGAAGCTCAACCGACTGCTGCAGGAAATCGCCTGGCAGGCGGTCACGGCGCATCCTTTGGGCGGCGTGACCAAGTAGTCCGGCGATGCCGCATGCCTCCGTCCCCGGGTTCGTGGTTTGACCCCGTCCGGAAGCCCGCCAGTCTGCCC
>JBEBDN010000107.1:0-19287 GCA_041156945.1 Verrucomicrobiota bacterium
GGGCGCGACTGCCGCAACGTGAGCCCGGCGCAAGCCCTCGACTACGTGCTCGGCTACTGCTGCGCGAACGACGTCTCCGCGCGGGACTGGCAGAAGGAATGGGGCGGCGGACAATGGACGCGGGGGAAGTCCTTCGATACCTTCTGCCCGCTGGGTCCGTGCCTCGTCACGGCCGACGAGATTCCCGACCCGCAAGCCCTCCGCCTGCGCTTCCGCCTGAACGGGGTGGTGAAGCAGGACGCGCCGACCGCTTCGATGCAGTTCGCGGTGGCCGACCTGATCGCCTTCCTCTCCGGGAGCTCGACCCTACCCGCCGGCTCCGTCCTCCTGACCGGCTCGCCCGCCGGCGTCGGCATGGCCCAGGTTCCGCCCAGCTGGCTCCGCCCCGGCGACGTGATGGAGGTGGAGATCGACGGCATCGGCATCCTCCGCAACCGGGTGGAGGAAGAAATCCTCGGCTGAAACGTCGCGGCCCTTTTGCTTTTTCCGCGGGTTGGACTAGGTTCGGGTCCTGCCATGCCGGGAACGCTCCTCGACGCCGCCGAACACCGCGCGTCCCGACTCGACCGGGCGCTGGCGGCCACCGCGGGCGTGCCCTTCTACGAACGCGCTGATTGGCGGGCCGCCTGCGCCCTCCCCGACCCTCGCCTGGAGGACCTGCCGCGCATCACCAAAGCCGAACTGCGGGCCCACTCTCCCGGCGATTTCCTGCCGCGCCGCTTCGACCTGAGGCAATTGGAACAGTCCGGCGAGATCGAGGAGGAAAGCACCTCCGGCACCTCCGGCGCGAGCGTGCGCGTGATCTTCGGCCGCACCTGGTGGGCCGAACAGGAAGCCCGGGCCCTGCGGCGCCACCCCTTGATCGCCGAGCTGCTCGCGGCGAACCCGGCCGCGCGACGCGCGGTGCTGACCACGCCCGGCTGCAGCGGCGTCAGTTGCTTCGCCCGCTGGCTCCACGTCGAACAGCGCACCCTCGGATCCACGCTGTTCGTCAACCAGTCGCGCATCCCCTTCTCCCTCCCCACGGAGAAGCTCGCGCAGATGGCGGCCGAAACCGCCGCCTGGGCGCCGACCTTCCTAGACGTCGACCCGGTCCACGGGGCCTGGTTCGCGCTCCATTGCGAACGCCACGGGCTGCGCTTCCCTTCCCTGCGCTTCATCCTGACGAGCTACGAGTACGCGAGCGTGGTCCATCGGCGCATCCTGGAACGCGTCTTCGGCGTCCCGGTCATCAACCTCTACGGGTCCAGCGAAACGGGGCATCTCCTGATCGACCACCCGGGCGGCGGGATGGTCGCCTCCCCGGAGACCGCGGAGCTCGAGCTGGCGGATGCCGACGACCGCGGCATCGGCCAACTGCTGGTGACGACCCTCACCAACGAATACCTGCCCTTGCTCCGGTACGAAATCGGCGACCACGCCGAGCGCGTCGGCGATCGCTGGGTGGTGCACGGCCGTCTCCGCGACACCCTGCGTGACGCCGCGGGACGCGTCGTCACGACCCGACAGGTCGACGGTTGCTTCGCGGAGGCCACCGGGATCGCGCACTACCAAGTGCGGCAGGCCGCCGACGGGGCGGCCCAGGTGAGCCTGCTTCCGGAAGTCGCCGGCGCCGACCTCTCCGCCCAATACCCGGCCTTGGCCGACCGTTTGGCGGCGTTGCTGGGCGGATGCGTGGAGGTCGCGCGGACCGACCTGATCGCCCCGGAGGACTCGGGCAAGTTCCGCCTGACGGTGCGGATGACCGCCGCGGCGGCTTCGCGGTAAAAAAGGGGTTTCGGGCTGGAAAATCCCCGGCCAACCCGCCAAGGTGGGCTTTTCCCAACATGGAAGTCTACATCGACGGCAAGTTCTACCCCAAGGCCGAGGCCAAGATCTCGGTCTTCGACCACGGCTTCCTCTATGGCGACGGCATCTTCGAGGGCATCCGCCTCTACCAAGGCTGCGTCTTCCGCCTCGACGAGCACCTCGAGCGCCTGGAGATGTCGGCCAAGGCCCTCTGCCTCGACATGCCGTGGTCGCGCCAGGAGATCGCCGAGATCGTCTGCGAATCCTGCCGCCGCAACCAGCTGACCGACGGCTACATCCGCCTCGTCGTCTCCCGCGGCTTCGGCGACCTCGGCCTCTCGCCGAAGAACTGCCCCAAGCCCTCCATCATCTGCATCGCCGACAGCATCAAGCTCTACCCGGAGGAACTCTACACGACCGGCATGCGCATCATCACCGCGCCGACCCGCCGCATCAGCCCCGCGGCCCTGCCGCCGATGATCAAGTCGCTCAACTACCTCAACAACATCATGGCGAAGATGGAGGCCCAGCAGCACGGCTTCCACGAGTGCCTCATGCTGAACGAGCAGGGCTACGTGTCCGAGTGCACGGGCGACAACGTCTTCCTGATCCACAAGGGCCGCCTCCTCACCCCCGCCTCCCACGCCGGCGCCCTCGTCGGCATCACGCGCCAGGTCGCGCTCGAAGTCGCCGCGGCCCTCGGGATCCCCACCGTCGAGACGAACATCACCCGCTACGACGTCTGGAACGCCGACGAGTGCTTCCTCACCGGCACCGCCGCGGAGGTCATCCCCGTGATCGAGGTCGACGCCCGCCGGATCGGCACCGGCAAGCCCGGCCCGGTCACCGCCCGCATCCTCGCCGAGTTCCGCAAGAAGGCTTCGCGGGAAGGCCAGATGATCCGCTGAGCCCGCCGGCGCCCCGCCGCGCATGCCCGCCGACCCCGTCCCACCGCCCGCCGCCGGCCGTGACGACACGCTGCGGCGGTTGCTGCGCATCGCCTGGTCGCACCGCGCCGACTGCCTCCAGCTGCTCGGCCTCCAGCTGCTGCTCGTCTTCCTGACGGTCGCGGTGTTCGCCCTCGCCGGCGTCGCCATCGACACGCTCCGGCACTACGGCGACCCGGCGGTCGCCCCGCCCGCCCGGCCCTTCTTCGTGCCGGCCGCGGCGCGCGAGGGCGAGGTCATCGCGTGGCTGGCCGGCGGCATCGTCGTGGCCGCCCTGCTCCGGGCCGCGCTCGCCTACGTCTTCGGGCTCGTCTCGGTGCGTTTCCTGCACGGCCGCATCGTCGTCAACCTGCGCGCCCAGGTCTTCGCCAAGCTGCAGCAGCTCAGCTTCCGCTTCTTCGACACCAACGCCAGCGGGTCCATCATCAACCGCGTGACCTCGGACGCGCACTCCGTCCGCATCTTCATCGAAGGCGTGCTGCTCCAGCTGGCGATCATCGGCGTGACGCTCGCCGCGTGCTCGCTCTACATGTTCCGCACCGACTGGCGGCTGACGCTCGCCTGCCTGTCGGTGCTCCCGGTCCAGGCCTGGTTCGCGATCCGCTTCTCCCGCCGGGTCCGGCCGGCGTACGAGGAGAACCGCGAACTCATGGACCGGCTCGTGCTCGGCTTCTCGGAGAACGTGCAGGGCATCCAGGTCGTGAAAGGCTTCGCGCTCGAACCCCGCGTGCAGGGCCGCTTCGAGGGCTGGAGCGAGGACATCCGCCTCCAGAAGCGCAAGGTCTTCAGGGAGATCGCCCTGTTCTGGCCCGTGATCGACGGCCTCAACCGCCTCTCCATGGCCATCCTCGTCGGTTACGGCGGCTGGATGGTGGCCCGCGGCGAGATCGCCCTGGGCACCGGCCTCGTGACCTTCGCCGGCCTGCTCCAGCAGTTCGCCACCCAGATCACGACCTTGGCGGCGGTGGTCGACAACGCCCAGGTCTCGCTGGCCGGGGCGAAGCGCATCTTCGAGATCCTCGACACCGACCCGGGCGTGGCGTCGCGGGCGGAAGCCCGCTCGCCCGGACGCTTCCTCGGCGAAGTGGCCTTCGAGGACGTGTCCTTCGAATACCGCGAGAACGACACGGTGCTGCACCGGCTGAGCTTCCGGGCCCGCCCGGGGAGCCGCATCGCCATCGCGGGGGCCACGGGCGCGGGCAAGTCCGCCCTCCTCTCGCTCATCCCGCGCTTCTACGATCCCCGCTCCGGCCGCGTGACGCTCGACGGGCACGACCTGCGCGAACTGCCCCTGGCCGAGCTGCGGCGGCAGGTCGGCATGGTCTTCCAGGAGAACTTCCTCTTCTCCAACACCATCGCCGCGAACATCGCCTTCGGCCACCCGGACGCCAGCCAGGAGCGCATCGAACGCGCCGCCCGCATCGCCGGCGCCCATGACTTCATCGCGGCCCTGCCCGAAGGCTACGAGACCTACCTCGGCGAGGGCGGCGTCAACCTCTCGGGGGGCCAGCGGCAGAGGCTGGCCATCGCCCGCGCGCTCCTGCTGGAACCGACGGTGCTGCTGCTCGACGACCCGACCTCGGCCATCGACCCCGAGACCGAACGCGAGATCCTCGAGGCGATGGAATCGGCCATGGAGGGCCGGACCACCTTCATCGTCGCCCATCGCCTGAGCACGCTGCGGCGGGCCGACCTCATCCTCGTGCTCGAACGCGGCCGCCTGATCCAGAGCGGCACGCACGCGGAACTGATGGCGCAGGACGGGCAATACCGCCGCGCCATCCTGGTCCAATCCGAGGGCTCCGCCGCATGAGCCGGGGCCGCCTCGAGATCGCCGTGCGCCGGGCCCACCCGGACGACGAGGAACCGGACCGGCTCCCGCTGCGCTGGTCGACCATCGCGCGGCTGCTGGCCTTCACGGCCCCCCACCGCGGCCAACGCAACACCTTGCTGGCGCTGTGCGCGCTGCGGGCGATGGCCCTCCCCCTGCTCGCCTGGATGGTCGGCGCGATCATCCGCGGGCCGGTCACCGCCGGCGACGGCGGGGCCACGCTCCGCTGGCTGGCCGGCTTCCTCGGGGCGGTGCTCCTGGCCGACGTCGCCCTCTATTGGCGCATCCGCCTCGCGCACCAGATCGGCGAGGTCGTGCTGCGCGACCTGCGCGACCGCCTCATGCGCCACCTGCTGACGCAGCCGCTCGCCTTCTTCCACGCGCGCCGGCACGGCAGCCTGATCAGCCGGATGATCTCCGACATCGAGGCGATGCGCAACGGCATCCAGAACAACTTCTTCATCACGGTCGTCTCCTTCGGCCAGATGACCTGCGCCGCCCTGCTGATGCTCTGGGTGAACCCGCGCCTCTTCCTCGTGCTGCTGGCCATCGTGCCGTGCCTCCTGCTCGTGCACGCGGCCTTCCGCGGCAAGATCCTCCAGGCCTCCCGGCTCCAGCAGGAGAGCTTCTCGCGCGTCACCTCGGCGCTCGCGGAAACCGTCCAGGGCATCCGCGTCACGCAGGGCTTCGCGCGCGAGGAGACCAACGCCGGGATCTTCTCCCGCCTCGTGCACACCCTCGCCGGCAACGTGGTCAAGACGGCGAGCCTGAGCGCGCTGTACCTGCCGCTGCTCGAACTCAACGCCCAGGGCTTCCTCGCGGCGCTCGTCGGCGTCGGCGGCTGGCTCGCCCTCGACGGCGGCCACACCGGCCTCGGGGACCTGGTGACCTTCTTCTTCCTGGCGGACCTCTTCTTCTCGCCGATCACCATCATCGGGACCCAGCTGTCCGAGGCCACCCTGGCCATGGCCGGGGCCGAGCGCTACTTCCGCCTGCTGGACACCCCGCCGGCCTGGACGGATCGGGCCGACGCGGTGGCCTGCCCGCCCCTGCGCGGCGCGGTGGAATTCCGCGGGGTCACGTTCTCCTACCTGCCCGACCGGCCCGTGCTCCATGCGGTCGGCTTCACGGCGGCGCCCGGGCAGGTCATCGCGCTCGTCGGCCACACCGGCTCGGGCAAATCCACCATCGTGGGCCTGCTGGCCAAGTTCCAACGGCCCGACGCGGGCCAGGTGCTCGTGGATGGGCTCGACCTGGCGGGCCTGCGGCAGGAGTCGCTGCGCCGCCAGATGGGCTTCGTCTTCCAGCAGAACTTCCTGTTCGCCGGCACCGTGGCCGACAACGTGAAGGCGACCCGGCCCGACGCCTCCGACGAGGAGGTCCGCCAGGCGTTCCGCGACCTCGACTGCCTCGACCTGATCGAAGGGCTCCCGCAGGGCATCCATACGCCCGTCGCGGAGAAGGGCCGCGGCCTCTCGCTCGGCCAGCAGCAGCTCGTCGCCTTCGCCCGCGCCCTGTTGGCCGACCCGCGCATCCTCGTCCTGGACGAGGCGACGAGCGCGGTCGACACCCTGACGGAATCCCGCCTGCAGGCGGCGCTCGCCCGGCTCATGCGCGGCCGGACCAGCTTCGTGGTCGCCCACCGGCTCAGCACGATCCGCAAGGCCGACCAGGTGCTCGTGCTCGACCATGGGCGCATCGTCGAACGCGGCACGCACGAGACGCTCCTCGCGGCCGACGGCGCCTACGCCCGCCTGCACCGCGACTTCCTCAGTTCAACGACCTAGCCGCTCGGGCGCGGGCGGCTTGGCGCCGGCCGGCGGCTCCGGCGGCTTCGGCGGCTTCGGCGCCGGGGCCGCGTCCGGCTGGGCCTCGCGGAGGTCGTCGCCGGTGACCACGTAGTCGAACGCGTAGGCGATGCCGGCGCGGACGGGATCGGGGGCGTAGAAATCGCCGATCGGCGAGCGCCGGACGACCTCGATCGCGCAGACCTGCGCGGCCCGGAAGGCCCGCAGTTCGCGTTGCGCGGCGGCGACCGTGGCGGGCGGACGCACGCGGTCGACCGCAGGGGGCGGCTCGACGCCCTGCCGCAGCCGGACCGTCAGGGCCGGAAAGCGCGCGGCGGACCGGAAGGCGCCGTCGGCCTGCAGATGGACCAAAGCCAGGCCGCGGGGATCCTCGCCCACCGGGAAGGTCCAGTCGCCCCGGCCGAGGGCGGGATAACGGTCCGACTCCAAGGCCTTGGCGTCCGCGGGCAGCACCACGAGCACCCGGCGCACGGGACCGCCGGGATTGCCGGGATAGACGAAGCGCTTCCGCCAGAGCGGCCAGTGGCGACGGCCGACGTCATCGATGGCCTCGGGGCCGCCGGGACCATCCACCACGAGGAAACGTTCCTTCAGCAGGGCGACCTCGTCCGGCGACAGGGCGACGGCCTCCGCGCCTTCGCGCCGGGCGGGCGCGGCGTTGGCGGGCACGTCGGCGCCGGTCAGCAGGACGATTTCGACCGGGCCGGCGAGGCGATGGTCGACCCAGGCGATGAAACCATAGGGCACCGCGGTCATGCCGGCGGCGAGGAGCACGCCGGCGAAGAGGGCTCGACCGAGACGCGCCTCGGGACGGAGGGAGGCCATGAGCCCCGCGCCCGCGAAGGCCGCGGCGTGGACCGAAATCTGCGTCCCCAACTGCCAGGCGGCCTGGGCGACCTCGTCCGCGTCGCCGAACCAACGCAGGCGCAGCAGGCCCAGCAGGACCCAGGCCGTGCCCGCGGCCGCGCCGAGCAAGGGCGCGTAGCGCAACCCGACCCGTTCGTAGGGGCGGGTCAGGGCGGCGGACAGGAGCGATGCGAGCAGGCCGCCGAAGAAGGCGTCCTTGAGCGACGCGGCCCCACCGGTGAAGAGGGCCGCCAAGACGAGGAAGCCCCAGGTGAACCAGTAGGTCCGCGCGAAGGTCTTCATCCCCCGACGACCGTCCCGGGCGGGACGATGGCGCCCTTCTTGACGACGATGACGCCGTCGCGCACGAACAGCGCGTCGGTCTCCCACTTCTCCGGCAAGCCTTGGGGCGAAAGCCGGCAACCGCCGCCGATGCGGGCGTTCTTGTCGATGATGGCGTTGCGGATCAGGCAATTCGGACCCACCCCGATGTCGGGCCGGCCGAGGCCATGGTTCCGGGCCATGTCGTGCGGGCGCTCGAAGACGTCCGCGCCCATCATGACCACGTTCTCCAGGCGGGAACCGCCGCGGATGACCGCGCGGACGCCGATCACGCAGCGCTCGAGGTCGGAGTCGTCGACGATCGCGCCGTCCGCCATCAGGACGCGGCGCGAACGGGCGCCGTTGAGCTTGGCCGGGGGCAGGTAGCGGGAATGCGTGTAGACCGGGTTCTGGTCGTCGAAGAAATCGAAGGGCGGGACCGGGTCGGTCAGGGTCAGGTTGCACTCCCAGAAGGAGCCGACCGTGCCGATGTCCTCCCAATAGCCGTCGAAGACGTAGGCCATCATGCGCTTCGAGGCGAGCAGGCCGGGGATGACCTCCTTGCCGAAGTCCGTCTGCCTGTGGTCCGCGAGGGCCTCGCGCATCACCTTGCCCGAGAACATGTAGATGCCCATCGAGGCGAGGCAATAGGGGCGGTCCGACTGGTCGGAGAGGCGGGCGCGGGCGGCGCCGCCGAGGACGAGGGAGGAGATGACCGCGGGGTCCTTGGGTTTCTCGACGAACTCGACGATCCGGAGGTCGGGGTTGACGCGCATGACGCCGAGGGCGGAGACCTGGTCGGCGGGCATGGCCTTGGCCGCGATGGTGACGTCGGCCGCGTTCTCGATGTGCTGGCGGGCGAGCTCCTCGAGGTCCATCCGGTAGAGCTGGTCGCCGGACAGGATGAGCACGAGGTCCTCGTCGCGCAGGTTGTAGTGGTGCAGGTTCTGGCGGACGGCGTCCGCGGTGCCCTGGTACCAGGACTCCTTGTCGCCGGTCTGCTCGGCGGCCAGGATGTCGACGAAGCCGCGGCCGAAGCCGTCGAACTTGTAGGTCTGCTGGATGTGCTTGTGGAGCGACGCGGTATTGAACTGCGTCAGGACGAAGATCTGGTTGATGCCGGAGTTCAGGCAGTTGCTGATCGGGATGTCGACCAGGCGGTAGTTGCTGGCCAGCGGCACGGCCGGCTTGCAGCGGTCCTTGGTGAGGGGATAGAGGCGGGAGCCGCGGCCGCCCCCCATGATGATGCTGATGACTCGGGGAAGGGACGGCATGGCAGTGCCCCAGCATCTCCCCGCTCCCCCGCCCTCTCAAGCGAAAAGCCGACTGGCGGCTTGAAGAACCGCCCACGGCGGGCTTGCATCGTCCTTCGATGGCCTTCGCCTTCCACATCCTCGGCACCAGCAGCTCCGGCAACTGCTCGATCCTGGAGTGCGACGGCGCCCGGGTCATGCTGGACGCCGGCTTCCCGGGCCCCCGGCTGGAGGCCTCGCTCCGGCGGCTCGGCACCGAGGCGCGGGCGCTCGACGCGGTCTTCATCACGCACGAGCACAGCGACCACTGCCTCGGCCTGGCCGCGCTGCTGCGCCAGAACCCCCTGCTCAAGGTCTTCGCGAACCGCGAGACCGCGCGCCGCATCCAGGGCACCCTGAAGGTCCGTCCCGACTGGCAGCTGTTCGAGACCGGCAGCACCTTCGAGTTCCGCGGGCTGGCCGTCACCGCCATCCCGATCCCGCACGACGCGGCCGACCCCGTCGGCTACGCGCTGGACTGCCCCGGCGGGGCGGGGCGGCCCGGCCGGCGCGTGACCTGGCTCACCGACCTCGGGCACGTCACGGACGTGGTCCGGCACCACGCCGCGCTGGCCGACGTCCTCGTGCTCGAGTCGAACTACGACGACGAGATGCTGGACCTCTCCAAGCGCCCGCTCAACCTGAAGCAGCGCATCCGCGGCCGCCACGGGCACCTCTCCAACCTCGCGGCGCGGGACCTGCTCATGGGCCTGCGGGAGTGGCGGGCCAGCGAACTGCTGCTCGGCCACCTCAGCAAGGAATGCAACCGCACCACCATCGTCGAGGGCGTCATGCAGGAGGTGCGCGCCGCCAAGGGCGACCTCCGGGTGACCGTGGTGGACCCGCTGGAGGAAGCCCCCGTCAGCGTCTGGTGACCGGGCTCAGCGCTTCGGCGGGACCACGACGTCGTCGGCGGCGGCGGGCGGCGTGGGCGCGGCGGCCGCCGCCTTGGCGGGCGCCGCCTGGGCGAGGGAACCGGCCAGGCGCTTGATCGCCGCGCCGCAGGCCGGGGAGGCCGGGTTGAGGTCCTGCGCCTGCAGCCAGGCGGTGAGCGCGGCGGCCTCGCCGCCGTCCTTCTCGAGTTTCTCGGCCACGCCGATGATGCGGGCGTAATCGGCCACCAGCGGGGCGATGTCGGAGCGGGTCTTGGCCAGCACCAGGTCGTCGGGTTCCGCGCGCGAGGTCTCGACGATCACGTCCCAGGCCAGGTACGGGTTGTTCTGCGAGGCCAGGACCTGCGCCTTCTGGATGTTGGCGTCGAGTTCGCCGATGCGGTTCACCACCTGCCGGAGCTTGTCCGAGCGGGCCTTGTCCTGGGCGAGGGCCAGGGCGAACTCCAGCTTCTTGTTGAAGATGTCGCGCCACTTGGCCTCGGAGACCATGCGGTCGAACTCGGGGATCTTCTGCGCGAGGGTGTCCTGGCGGCTCACGACCTGGTTGGCGAAGTCCTTCACCGCGGGGTTCTGCGGCCAGATCTTGGTCGCGCGCTCGAGGGCGGCCTCGGCCTTGGCGGTGTCGCCGGCGAGCGCGGCCTGCTTGGCGGAGAGGACCGCCATGTTGGAGGCGTTGATCGCGTTGTTCACCTTGGAGAGGATGGCGGCGCCGGGGAAGTCGCGGGCGCGGCCGCGGACCTTGTTGACGTAGCCCTCGACGTTGGCGAGGTCGTGCTCGTCGCCCAGGCGCTGCAGCTCGCGGAGGTCGCGCCAGAGCTCGAGCATCTCGCGCTTCTTGGCCTGGTCGTACATCATCACCGAAGGCTCGAACTCGCCGAGGAAGTAGGTCTCCTGCAGGCGCTCGAAGGCGCCGTAGAGCTCGCCCTGCTTCACCAGGTCGTCCACGGTCTTCATGCCGACCGTGACGTCGTTCATGGCTTCGCGGGCGAGGGTGTCGATGGACTCGAGCGTGGGGACGAAGTCGGAGACCGGGAAGAACTCCTTCACTTCCTTGGCCCCGACGCGGATGTTCTGGTTGCCGCTCTTGAACAGCACCCGGTAGAAGGCGGAGGAGATGATGCAGTGGCGGTAGCGGCGGGCGAGGAGGAAGCCGACCATCTGGGACTGGAACTCGACCTGGGCCTTGAGCCCGAGGGCGGTCATCTCGGCGTTCTTGGCGAGGATCTCGGCCTGGGTGCGCTGCTCGTCCTTGACGCGGTAGCCGAGCTCGGTGTTGCCGGTGGAGGACTTGGCCAGGGACGGCTGCCCGGCCTTGCCCGGCTGGTTGCTGCGCTCGTCGTTGGCCGCCTCGATCTTCTCGGCGCGGTTCACGACGACGCCCTCCTGCAGCTTGCGGAGGGCCTCCAGCTGGTTCTTCGTGACCTCGAGCTGCCGGAACTCGGCGCGCATGTTCCAGATCTTCTGGACCTGCGTCGCGATGGTGAGGGAATTGTTGCCGTCCACCTCGAACTCGGCGGCCTGGAAGAGGAGGTTGAAGGCCTCCTGCTGGTTGGCGATGTAGTTGGAGGCGTTGACGGAGCCCGGGGAGAGCAGGCGTTCGATCCGCTGCAGCAGCTGCTGGTACTTCAGCATGTCGCCGCCGGCGGCCGGGGCGGACAGGTAGCGCTCGAAGCGCATGCGCATGGCGCGGGAGTTGCCGAGGTTGAAGGTCTTGCCCTTCCACTGCATGGAGCCGTTCTCCATGTCGACGGAGTCGCTGTTGACGTCGAAGAGGCGGTCGGCGCCGCCTTCGGCCGTGGAGCTGCGGTAGTCGCCGCCGCCGCCGCCGGACACGGCCGCTCCGGGCGGGGGCGCCTGGGCGAAGCCTTGGGCGACCAACGCGCACCAACCGAGGCAGACGAGGAGGGATGTACGCATGGCGGGAAAATCAGAAGCGTTCGAGGTCCTCGACGAGGAGGAGGTCGCGGTTCAGCCGGACCTTGAACTTGAAGCGTTGGCCGACCTCGAACGACTGGCTCGCGTCGGCGGGCACGAAGACCGGGAGGCGGCCGAGGTTGGCCTTGTCCATCTCCTTGTCGCGGTCGACGATCGGGCTGACGACGAGGAGGCGCCCCTTGCCCTCGAGGAAGGCGAGCTGCTGCTCGACCTTGCAGTCGAGCCGGTAGGAATTGCCCTGGAGCGCGGTCCAATCCTGGCGATAGGACTTGAGCGAAAACGGGGAAAGGTTGGTGAACTTGCCGCCGCTGCGCCCGAGGACGACGAAGAGCAGCACGGCGATGACCACGAAGGGGATGCCGAGCGCGAAAACCAGGGGGTTGATCTTGGACATGAAAGGAAGGAGGGAGGCGGGGCGAAGCGAAGTCTAGGGGCAAAATGGCTCAGTTCCAGCGCTTTTGCTGGCACCCCACCATGATGAGGGCGATGGCCAGCATGGCGTGGACGGTCAGCACCATGATGGAGACCTGGTTGTCCGCGATCTGGGCCGACTTGTCGGCCAGGCTGTTGATGTAGGCCCCCCACAGGCGCACGGACTGGTCGTCGGCCATCGATTTCATGAAGCCGGACCAACCCCAATACGAATTGATGAAGGGGCGGCAGACCCAGGTGAGCTGGTCGGGCAAGGCCAGCACCACCCCCGAGAGGGGCAGCTGGAAGCCGACGAGGTAGATCGAGAGCAGCGAGGACTTCTCGGGCGAGGCGAGCAGGGCGGAGAACGCCAGGCAGACCACCGACATCGAGACGCAGCTCGCGACGAGGATGCCCAGCTGGGGGCCCCACCCTCCCGGGAAGTTGCAGATGAGCTTCACGAAGACGCACATCCAGACGCCCTGGAAGATGGCGATGAGGGAGACGAAGGTGATCTTGGACAGCGCGTAGGACCAGGGCCGCAGGCCGGTCATGCGCTCCTTCTCGTAGAGCTGCCGCTCGGCGGAGATCTCGCGGCCGCCGTTGTTCGCGCCCATGAGCGTGAGCAGGATGACCTGGAACATGACCAGCCCCGCGGCCATGTTCGCCACCCGGGCGTTGTTCAGCGAGTCGGCGATCCGCGCCTGGAACTCCGAGACCGACGCCGGGTTGCTCTCGAGGGAGATGTCGTGGAGGTTCCAGACGCCGTTGAAGTTGAAGATCACGACCAGCAGCGGGAAGCCGAACGTGATCGCGAGCGTGAGGCCGAGGTAACCGGTGTCGCGGAAGAACAGGCGGAGGCGGCGGGCCAGCAGCGTGCCGAACTGGGAGACGCCGCCGGGCAAGGTCGGCTCGGGCAGCGGCGCCGGCTCCGGCGAGGTGCCCACGGCCTCCGCGGCCGCCTCGAACGCGCCCGGGTGCTCGGCCTGATGGATCGCCCAGCGGTCGCGCCAGCTGGCCAAGTTCGAGGCGTTGAGCACCTCGTAGAGCCCCAAGCCATCGGGGATCCCGAAGTAGGCCAGCAAAGCCTTCGGCGACCCCTGGAAGACCACGTCCCCCTGGTAGACGACCGTCACCCAGTCGAACTGGTGGAGCTTGCCGAGGTTATGGATGATGCAGACGAAGCTCTTGTCGCGGGTCGTCGCGAGTTCGCGCAGCACGGCGAGGATCTGATCCTCCGACTGCGGGTCGAGGCCGGACGTCACCTCGTCGCACACCATGCAGGCGGGGTCGAGCGTGAGCTCCAAGCCGAGCGAGAGGCGCCGCAGCTGGCCGCCGGAGAGCGACGAGACCCGCTTGTCGCGGTGCGGCTTGAGGCCGGTGACGTCGAGCACGCCCGCGAGGCGCGCGGCGCGTTCCTCCGCGGAAGGGACGGCCAGGCGCAGGGCGTAGTCGAGGGACTCGCCGACGGTCAGCTGGGCCTGCGCGGCGGTGAACTGGGGGGCGAAGCCGACCTTGCCGACCAGGTCCTCCGAGCAGGCGATCGGGACGCCGGCCAGGGAGGCTTCCCCGGTCGAGGGCAGGATGCCCAGGATCGCCTTCATCAAGGTCGTCTTGCCGCAGCCGGACGGACCGATGACGGCGTTGAGCCCCTTCGGGAGGAAGCGGGCCGTCGCGTGGTCGAGGATGATGGGGCCGTCGGCGCCCGCCTGCACGGTGAGGTCTTGGCAGCTCAGCATCGGGAGTAATCTTGCTTCGGGCCCGCCACGGGTAAAGGATTAACGCCATGAGACTGCCCGCCCTCGCCCTGGCCGCCCTCGCGCTCACCGCCCTCACGCCCGACGCCTTCGCCCTCAAGATGCGGAAGCGGGCCATCCCCAACGGCGGCATCTTCGGCATCGAAGTCGCCGGGACGGACCTCTCCTTCTACGGCCGCGCCGACCACGTGGTTTCGGTCTCCTTCCAGGAGTACACCACCGGGGCCTACCTCGTCAGCGAAGTCGTGGTGGACATGCAGAATTCCCCGCAGCAGCTCCGCATCTACTTCACCCGCCCGCCCGGCAGCGCCGACGTCGCCGACCGGGCCAACCGGGCCAGCGTGGCGAATTCGCAGAACCGCGGACTCGACCCGGCCGCCGCCTCCAAGCTGCCGATCCCCGGCCCGTTGGCCACGCTCGAATCCAAGGTCAACAACGTCGCCCAGTCCGCGACCGCGGGCCTGGTGGTGAAGACCTACCCCAACACGACGCATTCCAAGACGGTCGAGATGGTCGTGAGCTCCAAGGCGGAACTCCAGCGCTTCTACGGCGCCTTCAGGGACCTGCTCTGCGCCCGGACGGTCGCCGCTTCGGCGGGGTCGACCATCGAAGGCGGTGATGCGGCCGCCGCCCAGGCCGCGGCGGCCGGCGCCACGCCGACCCTCACGATCAACCAGATCGGCGGGACCATCTTCGTTATCGAGTGATTGTAGGCTAATAGTCCTCTGGACTTCCCGTGGGTGAGGGCCTGAAATACCTCCCTCCATGCGCTTCCTCACCGCCCTTTGCCTTGGTTTCGGCGCCGCCCTCGCCACGGCCCAGGACTTCCTCCCCCGTCCCTCGCACTGGTCGCCCCTTATGGATGCGCCGGCCACGCCCTTCCCCCTCGGGATGCGGCTGGTCGCGGATCCGGCCTTCCCCCAGACCGAGGACTACATCCGTCCCCGGATCGGCGCCACCGAAGGCGGCCAAACCACGCTGCGCCTGGTCAAGGCCGAGCGGCACGGCGACTTCGCGTTCGGCCCCGAGGGCTACGCCATCGTCAACGAGCCGGGCAAGGACCTCATCATCGAAGCCGCCACCGAGGCCGGCGCCTTCTACGCCTTCCTTTCGCTCGACGCGCTCATCTACCGGGGTTCGGACGGCAAAGATTACGTCCGCCCGGGGATCGTCCTCGACCGACCCCGCTTCGCGTGGCGCGGCGTGATGCTCGACGAAGGCCGGCACTTCCTCGGCAAGGAACAGGTGAAGCGGATGCTGCACCTGATGTCCCTGTACAAGCTCAACGTCCTCCATTGGCACCTGACGGAGGACCAGGGCTGGCGGGTCGAGATCAAGAAGTACCCGAAGCTCACCGAGGTCGGCGCCCGCCGCGAGGCGTCGCCCGTGATGGGCGACCGGAAGAAGTCGGACGGCAAGCCTTACGGCGGCTTCTATACGCAGGCGGACCTCAGGGAGATCGTCGCCTACGCGGCCGCGCGCCACATCACCGTGGTGCCCGAGATCGACATGCCGGGCCACTCCAGCGCCGCCATCGCGGCCTACCCGGAGCTCGGCAACACCGACATCCCGGGCTACGCGCCGAAGGTGGCCACCAGCTGGGGCGTCAAATATTACACCCTCGCCCCCAAGGAGGAGACCTTCCGCTTCATCGACGATGTCTTCGCCGAACTCTGCCCGATCTTCCCCGGCGCCTACTTCCACGTCGGCGGCGACGAAGCCCCCAAGGACCAGTGGAACAAGTCGCCCTTCGCGAAGTCCGTCATGGCCCGCGAGAAGCTGAAGGATGCGCACGAGCTGCAGGCCTACTTCATCGGCCGGCTGGAGAAGATGCTGCAGGCCCGCGGCAAGAAGCTGATTGGCTGGGACGAGATCCAGGAGGGCGGCCTCTCGAAGTCGGCCACGATGATGGTCTGGAGGGATTGGAAGTGGGCGCAGCTGGCGGCCGAGCGCGGCAACCCCATCGTGATGGCCCCGACCTCCCACACTTATTTCGACTACGGCCAGGGCAAGCGCCCCGAAGATCCCCGCTTCGACGTGATCGGCGGCAACCTGACGGTCGAGAAGGTCTACGCCTTCGACCCCATCCCGCCGAAGTTCACCCCCGCGCAGCGCCAGCTCGTCCTCGGCTGCCAAGCCCAGCTCTGGTCCGAATACATCTATAACGGCGCCAAGCTGGAATACATGGCCTTCCCCCGCCTCATCGCGCTGGCCGAGGTCGCCTGGTCGGACCCCGCCGGCCGCTCCTGGCCGGAATTCCAAGGCCGGCTGGAGCGAAACCTCGAGGGCTTGAAGGGGCTGAAGGTCAATTACCGCCGCCCGGACGGGGCCCCCGCCGCGACGGACATGGTCGGCCGGGGCGAATAAGCCCGCCCCCGGCCCGCCGGAGGCAAGTCCGGCTTGACCGTGGCGGGGGGGACGGCTTGTCTTCGCCTTTACTCCCATGGCTTCCCTTCCCGTCAACCGCATCAAGAAGAAGAACATCATGAGCTACAACGGCGAGCTCTGCATCGTTCTCGAGTGCCTCGTCCGCACCCCCCCGAACAACGCCTCCTACGTCCAGATGGAGCTCCGCTCCATCAAGACCGGCGCCAAGATCCCGGTCCGTTGCGGCATCGGCGTCAGCTTCGAGGTCTTCGACAACTCGATCAAGCAGCTCGAGTTCTCCTACGAGGCCGACGGCAGCTACATCTTCGTCGATACCGACACCAACGAAGAGTACTACATCTCGGCCACCACCCTCGCGGACTCCAAGGAGTTCCTGATCTCGGGCACCTCCTACATGGTCCTCTTCGTCGAGGAGAAGCCGGTCACCGTCGATCTCCCGCCCTCCGTCACCGTCGAGGTGCTGGAAGCCCCGCCCGCCGTCAAGGGCGACACCGCCGGCAACGTCCAGAAGACCGTGACCTGCGAGAACGGCCTCCAGGTCAACGTCCCGCTCTTCATCAAGCAGGGCGAGAAGATCAAGGTCAGCACCGAGAACAAGGAGTACCTGGGCCGCGCCTGAGCCGCCCGGCCAGACTCCGCGAACCCCGGCGACCCCGGGGTTCTTTTTTGGGCGGGCCGCGCGCCCGCGCAGGGCATGCATAGACCCGCAGGGATTCGAACCCCGACAAAGTGAACCAAAATCACTTGTGCTACCGTTACACCACGGGTCTGTGCCCCCCTACTGAAGAGCCTTCCGGCGGGGAGAGTCAAGCGTGACCAAGGCGTGGTTGACGCTGGGGGGGGAGTGCCTCATTTCCCCTGTATGCCCGCCGCCGCCGTCAAGAAGTCCAAGTACCGCCGCATCGTGCTGAAGATCAGCGGGGAAGCCCTCCGCAACGACGCCTCCGGCGAATCCATCGATCCGGCCGTGCTCGACCGGCTCGCCGAGGAGCTCAAGTCCCTCCGCCAGCTCGGCACGCAGGTGGCGGTCGTCGTCGGCGGCGGCAACATCTTCCGCGGCCTCGCCGGCGCGCGCGCCAACGGCACCGACCGCACCACGGGCGACAACATGGGCATGCTCGCGACCGTCATCAACGGCCTCGCCCTGATGGACCGCCTCGAGAAGGCCGGCCTCGAGGTGCGCGTGATGACCGCCATCCCGATGGACCGCATCGCCGAGCCCTTCATCCAGCGCCGCGCCACGCGCCACCTCACCCGCGGCCGCATCGTCATCTTCGTCGCCGGCACCGGCAACCCCTACTGCACGACCGACTACGCCGCCGCCCTGCGCGCCAACGAGATCGGCGCCGACGCCATCCTCAAGGCCACCAAGGTCGACGGGGTGTACGACAAGGACCCGATGAAGCACAAGGACGCCAAGCGCTACGACCGCGTCTCGCACGCCGAAGCCCTCACCAAGCGCCTGGGCGTGATGGACGCCGAAGCCTTCTCGCTCTGCGAGGCCAACAAGCTCCCGATCATCGTCTTCTCGATGTCGGACAAGGGCGCCGTGAAGAAGGCCGTCCTTGGCCAGCGCATCGGCACCCTCGTCGCCTGACCTTCCAACCAAAAACACCCCTCCTATGGACCTCAAGAAAATCATCGCCGACGGCGCCAACGCCATGAAGAAGGCGGTCGACCACACCTCCCACGAGTTCGCCACGCTGCACACCGGCAAGGCCTCCCCGGGCATGATCGAGAACATCCAGGTGCACATCGAAGCCTACGGGATGACGCAGCGCCTGAAGGACATGGCCGCCATCACCACCCCCGATGCCCAGACCATCGTGGTCCAGCCCTTCGACAAGGGCGTGATGGACGACATCCGCAAGGCCATCATGGCCGCCAACATCGGCATCAACCCCGTCCCGCAGGGCAACTTCATGCGCTGCCCGGTGCCCTCCCTCTCCGGCGAACGCCGCCTCGAGCTCGCCAAGCGGGCCACGCAGATGGCCGAGGACGGCAAGGTCCGCGTGCGCAACGCCCGCCGCGACGCCCTCGAACTGCTCAAGAAGGGCAACAAGGACAAGCTCATCACCGACGACGAACTGAAGCGCTCCGAGAAGGAGATCCAGACCCACACCGACAAGTTCACGGCCGACATCGAGAAGAACCTCAAGACCAAGGAAGCCGAACTCAAGGGCTGAACCGACCCCGCCCTTCCTTTCCATGAATATCCACGAATACCAGGCCAAGGCGCTGTTCGAGAAGTTCGGCGTGGCCGTCCCCAAGGGCGTCGCCGTCCAGTCCGCCGACCAGTTCGCGGGCGCGCTCGCGCAGCTCGACGGCGCGGGCGGCTACATGGTCAAGTCCCAGATCCACGCGGGCGGCCGCGGCAAGGGCACGTTCACCAACGGCTTCAAGGGCGGCGTGAAGTTCTCCGCCACCAAGGAGAAGGCCCTCGAGAACGCGCACGCGATGCTCGGCAACACCCTCGTGACCGCGCAGACCGGCGAGGCCGGCCGCAAGGTCCAGACCATCTACTTCACCGAGGCGGCCAACCTCGGCAAGCGCCCCGACGGCCGGGATGACGAGTACTACCTCGCCATCCTCCTCGACCGCGCGACCTCCCAGCCGGTCATCGTCGCCTCGACCGAGGGCGGCATGGAGATCGAGCACGTCGCCCACGCGACGCCCGAGAAGATCTTCAAGGTGCACGTCGACCCCGCCGTGGGCCTCCAGGCCTTCCAGGCCCGCCAGATCGCCTTCGCCCTCGGCTTCAGCGGCGAGCTCTTCAAGCAGTGCGTGACCCTCGTCACCAAGCTCTACCAGTTCTACTGGGAGAAGGATTGCGCGATGGTCGAGGTGAACCCGCTCCTCGTGACGAAGGAAGGCAAGCTGCTCGCCCTCGACGCCAAGGTGTCGTTCGACGACAACGCCCTCTTCCGCCACCCGGACGTGGTCGCCCTGCGCGACCTCAACGAGGAGGACGCCAAGGAGATCGAGGCCTCCAAGTTCGGCCTCTCCTACATCGCCCTCGACGGCAACATCGCCTGCCTCGTCAACGGCGCCGGCCTCGCGATGTCCACGA
>JBEBDN010000108.1:0-20569 GCA_041156945.1 Verrucomicrobiota bacterium
GGCTGGCCGGCGGGTGCGAGGGTCTCGAAGTTGAGCGCCACGGGGGGAGGGATGCCCGCATCCAGGCAAAGGCGCCGCGCGATGCCATCGTTCTGCCCCTCGTCGGTGACCAGCACCCGGATCTTTTCGGAGCGGAGGATTCCCAGCAGGCGCGAGTAATGCCGCGCCGATGGGTCGGCCGCTTCCGCGGAGGGGCTTTCCAGGATGGTTCCGCGAACATCCAATTGGTACCGTTGGGCAAGCCGACCCAAGTTTGGGTGTTGCGTGATCACCTTGCGGCGGTCTGGGGGGATGGCGGCGAAGGCCAGACGCAGGTCCATATCCAAGGTGTTTACTTCCTTAAGATATTTACCTACAGAATTTTGCGTATTTAAATCTGTAAAAACTCGCTCAATGGCTTGGCCGAGTTTGGGGATGAAATCCAAGACCAGCGAGGGGTCCGTCCAGGGGTGGGGATCGCCCGTTCGGACGTCTTTTTCCTGCGTTTGGAGCCAGACGACACTGGCCTGCTTACCGTGCGCTTGGATCCAGTCGGCCAACCAGGGCTCGCTGGCGGGACTTAGACCGACGATCAGTTTGGCGGCGGACAAGGCCTTGGCTTCGTTGGCGCCCAGCTGGAATCCATGCAGTTCGCTGCCCGCGGGGACGAGGGCCTGATGCCGGAGCGCCCGGCCCACGAGGACCCCTGTCCAGTCGTCGATGATGGAGAAGCTCGTGACGATTTCGGCCGCCGGCGGGCCGCCACAGAGGGTGGACCCGAACAGCGCCCCGAGCCAAATCTGGAGGGTGAGTCTGAGCACAAGAAATCAGTCAAACCCAGTCCGTCGACAGGTGCAAGTTATTTGCAATAGTGGAATGTTCCTTGGGCGGGGTTTTTGCGTTTGCCACACCGTTCTGGGCGGATAACTCCACTATTCCCATGCCCCTGTTCCGAGCTGTTTTTGCCCTCTTCTGGGCGATGGTCATCCCGGTCTCCGTCTCTTTCGCTCAAAACGCCGCCCCCGCCGCCGCCAAAAACGACAAATCCCCCGTCTTCGTCCGCGACGTCAAGTTCGCCCAGACGGCCTTGGGCGGCCAGGTCAACAAGTGGAACCGGATGCAGGTCGAACTGATGGCGGGCGACAACCCCGACCCGAAGGCCCTCAACAAGAAGTGGGTCGACAAGGTCAAGGTCACCGTCACCCAGGTCTACAAGACCGCTTCAAAGAAGCCGGAGGACTGGAACTACTACCGCGCCTCGGCGACCGTGCTCACCATCGAGGCCAACCAGCCCCGCTCCGTCCTGTTCTACCTCCCCGGCGACATCGTGAAGCGCGACGTGCTCCACAAGGAGCCCGACTATTATTACGTCCAGCTCGAGGTCGCCGGCAACGAAGCCCCGATCTTCGACGCCAAGGGCGCGTTGATCCCCACCCAGGTCCGCGCCGTCCACAAGGACATCGCCACCAAGGCGGCCTTCGACGCGGCCAAGGACGCCTCCGACCGCGGCGTGGTCAACACCCCCGGCATCCTGCGTCCGCAGTACCTGATCACCTATTTCGACTCCCCGGTCGTGCCCTCCTCGCCGGAATTCATCCGCGAGGACGTCCCGACGCGCTGATCGTCCTCCCTCCCCGCCGCCCCGCATGAGCCAGAAAAAGGCCACCATCGTCAACCTTGCCGCGTCCCACGTGTCCATCGCCGTGTTCGGCGCCGACCAGGGGAGCCTCGAACTGCAGCAGTTCCTCGTCGAGGAGATCGCCCCGGGGCAGACCAACGACGACGAGTGGTTGGCGTCCGCCGCGTCCGCCGTGGCGGACCTCGTGCAGGCCCACGGCCTCGCCGGCCGTCGCGTGACGGTCATCGCCCCGAGCTTCCTGCTCCTCCAGAAGGCCCTCAAGGTGCCGCAGGTGGAGCGCGAACGCCAGGCCCAGATCGTCGCCTTCGAGGCCCAGAACGCCATTCCTTACCCGCTGAACGAAGTCATCTGGGACAGCCAGGTGATGGCCTCCGACGGCGTCGAAGCCGAGGTCCTGCTCTTCGCCCTGCGCACCGAGGTCGCCGCCCGCATCGCGACGTTGATCATGGGCGCCGGCCTCCGCCCCGCCTCCATCCAGGCGGCGCCGCTGCTCGACAGCCAGGCCTTCCTCCTCGCCGGCGGGGCCGCCACCGAGGAAGTGCTCATCGTCAACGTCGGCGCGCGTTCCACGACCCTCAGCTTCGTCGGCCCGACCGGCGCGAACATCCAGTCCGCGAACATCGGCGGCAACCTCCTCACCCAAGGCGTCTCCGACAACACCGGCGAACCTTTCCCCAACGCCGAGGCGGTGAAGGTCGGCTATTACTCCGGGGTCATCCATCTGCCCGAAGCGGACCCCAAGGTCGCCGTCCTGCAGGCGAATTCCCAGTCCTTCATCCGGCGCCTCGCCCAGGACATCAACCGCCGCCTGATCAACCTCAAGCGCGGGGCGGCGGGTCGCCAGCCGACGCGCATCCTGCTCACGGGACGCGGCGCGCTCGTGCCGGGCCTCTCCGAACAGCTCAGCGAGACCCTGCGCCTGCCCCCCGAGCTCTTCGACCCTTCCGCCTTCCTGCGCCTCGGCAAGAACGTCTCGGCCGAGTACGTCGAACATCACCGCCACCAGATCTCCGAGGTCATCGGCGAGGCCGCCCGCCTCGTCCTGCCGCAGACCGCCGGCGTCAACCTCATCCCGCGCAACATCGCGAGCCAGGTCGCCTTCGACGCCCGCAAGCCTTGGCTGATCGTGGCCGCGGCCCTCGCCGCCCTGGCGCCATTGCCCGTTTATTTCGCCTATAGCGATGCGGTGAACTTCAACACCGAGCAGATCCGCGAGCTGAAGCGCCGCCAAGTCGAGCTCGGCGGCCACCTTTCCTCCCTGCGGACGATCCGCGACCAGGCCAACGAACTGCAGGCCGTGAGCGCGCAGCTGGAATCCGTCGTCCTCAACCAGGCCAATTGGCCCACCGCCTTGGCGGATCTCCAGGCCCGCGTCGCCGAGTGCAAGAACACCTGGGTCGACGAGATCCGCATGCGCCGCGAGGCCCAGGCCGCGCCGGCCCCGGCCGAAGGCCAGCCGGCGGAGGCCGCCCCCGCCCAGACGCTCACGAAGATCGTCGTCACCGCCCGCTTCCTGCAGCCCGAGGTGCCGCCCAATCCCAAGGCCAGCCACAACAGCGCGACCTTCATCAAGCGGCAGAACGAACTGCTCGCCGCCCTCCGGAAGTCCCCGTTCGTCGCCGAAATCCCGGAGTCCGAGATCAAGGCCGACTTCAACCTGCCCTACCAGCCGCGCGTCACCTTCACGTTGGTCATCCGCAAGGACAAGGCCCTCTGAGCCATGGACACTTCCAAGAACCGACTCTTCCTCGCCACGCTGATCGTCATCGGCCTGGGCTTCCTCGCCGGCGTCTACTTCTCCTTCATGGAGTATTCCGCGCACGGCCAATCGGTTACCGAGCTCAAGAAGGCCCGCGACGCCTCGGCCCGCCTCCTCGGCGGCTCCCCCGTGGCGGACGTCGCCGAGCCGGTCGCCCTCAAGCAGGGCAACGTCGATTCCGCCCAGAAGGACCTCGAGGACCTGAAGGCCCACATCGCCAAGCTCCGCGAGACCGTCTCCGGCAAGCCCGAGTCCCACATCGACGGCAACCCGAAGACCTCCAACACCGAGCTCAGCTCCCAGATCAAGCAGTCGGTCGACGAGCTGAAGAAGCTGGCCGCCGACCGCGATGTCCGTTTCCTGCCCCAGGCCTCCGAGCAGCCCGACTTCGGCTTCGGTCGCTACATCCACAACCCCGGCAGCGCCCCGAAGCGCGACTTCCAGAAGGTGGACCAGCAGCGCCTGATCGCGGAGTTCCTCTTCAAGGAGCTGGTCGAGTCCCGGCCGGCCCCCACCGCCGACTACAAGGTCCCGCTGCTGCTCCTTTCCCTCGCCCGCGAGCCGATCGAAGTCTCCACCTTGATCCCGGAAGGCAAGCCCGGCGCCGGCACCTATGCCATCGAAGGCGCCGACATGGCCCGCTATGAGACGGAGGAATTCGTCCCGACCCGCACCTTCCGCCGCAGCGTCAAGGACAAGGAGGGCCGCCCGCTTCCCCTGGTGGATACCGTCTCCTTCCGCCTGAAGTTCATCTCCAACACGGTGACCCTGCGCACCTTCGTCAACCGTCTCCGCAATTCGGGCAAGCCCTTCGCGATCACCTCCGTCGAGGTCGCGCCTCCCTCGCCCGAGACCCTCAAGATCTTCCAGGCCCCGGTGGCCGCCTTGGCCCCCGCCCCCGGTCCGGCCATCGCCGATTTCTCCGGCTTCGGTGATCCCTCCGCCAAGCCCAAGGCGGCCGCGGTTCCCAAGGAGGAGCGCAAGCTGGTCATCGCCGAGCATCCCTCCGAGTTCACGGTCCAGGTCGATTACCTGGTCGTCCTCGATTCCAAGCCCACCTCCGCCGAAGGCGAAGCCAAGAAGTAACCCCCGCTCCCCACGGACATGAATCCTCGTAAGGACCTCTTCCTCATCCTCGGCGCCGCGCTCTTCCTCGTACTCGGCGCCGCGGTTTCCATGGGCGTCATCCCTGGGCTTACCCCTCCCACCGTCCCCCAGGACGACCAGAAGGCCCTCCACATCCCCGAGTTGCTGGCTGCCCCCCGCGGCATCGAGTACCCGGCCACCCCGAAGGCCTTGGCCAAGGCCGACCCCGAAGACTGGCGCTCTCCGGAAGAGAACGACGACAATTGGGATTACGATCTTTTCACCACCATCGACATCGTTTGGGACCCGGTGCAGAAGGAATACTTCCCCCGCCGCAAGCGGATCATTCCCTTGCCCCCGTTCGGGGTCAAATTGGAGCGGATCGGCCACCCGACCTACCCTTACGTCCTCCGTTCCAGCCTCCCGGCGGCCTCCAAGAAGGACGAAGACCGTCTCTTCTTCATCGAGAACGTCGAAACCAAGCAGTATTTCGAGAAACTGAAGCTTAAGCAGCCCCTCGAGCCCAAGTCCCCGATCACCTTGATTTCCTTCCGCATCGACAAGAACGCCAAGGACAAGGATGGCTTCCCCGTGACCCGCAACGTCCTCAAGCTCGAGGACAAGACCCTCACCACCAAGGATAAGACCATCGAAATCGACGACCTCGGGGTCGTGGAATTCAAGAACCGGGTCGACATTCTCCTGGTCTCGACCTCCGAGCCCGGCAAGAGCTGGCCGGTGTCCGCCCCGGGCGATCGTTTTGCCTATCAAGGTGCCCAGTTCGTAGTCAAAGGCATTGACTTGGCTTCCAAGACCGTGACCGTAGACAAGACTTTTGCGCCCGACCCCAAGAAGCCCAAGAAGACCTTCACCGAGGTCCTAGGGCTCCCGGTCGAGACGAAGCCTGCTTCCCCCGAAAAAACCCCCATTAAGAAATAATTTTCCAGCCGCCCGCTACGTATGAAGACCCTCACCCGAACCCGGCTCGCTTGGGCCGCCCTCGCCGTCGCCCTCGTGGCCGGCACCTTGGTCGCCCAGGATAACGATCCGGTCGTCCAGAAGACCCGTCTCTTGGGAGAGGCCATCAAGGCCCGTGAAGACGGCAACCTGCAGGGTGCGCTCGAGAAGTACGAGCAGATCCTCGTCCTCGACGCCGCCGACGAAGCGGCCAACGAAGGCAAGCTGAGCGTCAAGGCCGCGTTGGCCGAGGCCGAAGCCATCAAGGCCCGGGCCCTCGCCGCCGCCAAGCCCGCCACCCTGCTCGACGCCGTCGCCGGGGAGCAGCAGAACATCTTCGCCGAGGTCGAGCGCGCCATCGTGGCCGCCCGTCAGGAGGCCGCCGCCGGCAACCACAAGCGCGCCCTGGAGATCCTCGAAGGCGCCAACGGCTACCTGCCCAACAACACCGCCGCCCAGAAGGTCCGCGACGCCATCACCATCGCCCGCCAGGAGATCAACCTCCACAAGGAAGCCGGTGGCCAGAGCCCCGACCAGATCGCCCGCGAAGAGGTCGTCAGCCTCGCCAAGGCCAACCAGACCAAGATCAACAAGGGCGCCGAGTTGATCGACCAGGCCGAAAGCCTCTCCCGCAAGGGTTCCCCCGCCGAGCTCGACGAAGCCGTCAAGCTGCTCGACGAGGCCTCCAAGGAACTCCCCGTCAACGTGGCCGCCAAGCCCTACCGCGACCGCATCAAGCAGGTGAAGGGCTACATCTTCTCCCAGCGCGCCTTCGCCGCCATCGACGACCGCGAGATGAACCGCGCCGACTCCCACATCCGCGACTACGAGAAGCTCTTCGGCGCCGACGATCCCTCGGCCAAGAAGCTCCGCCTCGAGTTCACCAAGAAGAAGGCCGACCCCTCCTACCGCAGCATCGACGAGATCTCCCCCGGCCTCAAGGCCCGCGACGCCAAGGTCGAGGAGCTGCTCGTCAAGGGCCGCGCCCGCTACCTCTACGGCGACTACCAGGGCGCCCTCGAAGCCTACCGCGAGATCCTGCAGTACCAGCCCAACAATTCCGAGTCCAAGGCCTACCAGGTCCGCATCCGCCAGATCCTCTCCGAGAATTCGGGCGCCTGGAACCGCGGCGTCACCAAGGGCAAGATGCTCGAGCTGCTCGACGAGAGCTGGAAGCTCCCCGAGGTCTTCAGCAAGGAAGTCGTCGCCGGACCCGGCAAGACCGACGCCGATCCGGTCGTCGAGAAGCTCAACTCGATCACGGTCCCCGAGATCAACATCCGCGACCTGCCGTTCAACCGCGCCATCGACCAGCTCATCATCGTCTCCCAGTCCTACGACAAGGACTCGAAGGGCGTGAACATGGTGGTCATCGACCCCGACCGCAAGAACCCCTCGGTCAACATCACCCTGCGCAACGTCCAGCTGGGCAAGGCCCTCGACATCATCACGAAGCAGGTGAACTTCACCTACAACATCGCCCAGGGCATCATCGAGATCCGCCCCGACTCCGGCTCCAACGACCTCGAGACCGAGTTCTTCCCCCTGTCCACCTCCGCGGTCATCAAGATGACCGGCATCGGCAGCGCAGCCAACGCCGCGCCCGCCGCCGGCGCCGCCAACCCGTTCCCGACCGGCGCTCCCGCCAGCGGCAACGACGGCCAGCGCCCCGAGGAGGTCGCGATCAAGAACTTCTTCATCCGTTCCGGCGTGGTCTTCGAGGCCACCACCGGCAGCACCCTGGCCTATGACGGCACCAACCTGATCGTCACCCAGAACCGCAAGAACCTCGACCGCGTCCGCAACATCCTGCGCCGCTACTCCGACATCAAGCAGGTCCACATCGAGGCCAAGTTCATGGAAGTCTCCGAGGCCTCGCTGAACGAGCTGTCGACCAACTGGCGCCTCTCGCAGGTCGTCAACAACACGACGATCATCCGCGCCCAGTCGGGCCTCCGTTCGGTGAACGACGTCTTCGGTTCCACCTCCGTCACCAACAACGGCAACATCTCCAGCCAGACGACGGTCAGCACCGTCAACCCCATCACCAACCTGGTCACCCAGACCACCACGGCCGTGAACACGGTCGTCCCGAACAACCCGCCCCGGATCAACACCGGCAACTACGGCGGCGCGGGCGCTTCCTTCGGCGGTTACGACAACACCGCGAACCGTCCCGGCCCCGGCATCTACGACGGCAAGATCGGCACCCTCGGCTCCTATGACCTGAGCATCTTCCTCCGCGCCCTGGAGCAGAACAGCGGCACCGACCTGATGTCGGCCCCGAGCCTGACCGTCCTCGACGGCAAGACGGCCATCATCAAGATCGCCCAGCTCCTCCGCTACCCCGAGTCCTATGGCGACACCCAGTCGAACGTCGGCAACCAGGGTGGTGGCGGCGTCAACGGCGGCGGCGGCGGCGCCGGCGTCACCATCACGGCCGGTACGCCCCAGGACTTCACCGTCCAGGAAGTCGGCGTGACCCTCGAAGTCACCCCGACCGTCGGCGCCGACGACTCCATCGCCCTCAACCTCAAGCCGAAGGTGGTCGAGTTCGAAGGCTTCGTGGAATACGGCGGCACTTCCGTGGCCATCTCCGGTTCCACCACCGTCACCATCCCCTCGGGCTTCTTCCAGCCGATCTTCACCACCCGCGAAGTCTCGACCGACGTCACCGTCTTCGACGGCGCCACCGTCGTGATCGGCGGCCTGACCCGCGAAGAGGTGAAGACCGTCAACGACAAGGTCCCGGTCCTGGGCGACATCCCTCTCCTGGGCACGGCCTTCCGCTCCACCGGTCGCACGACCACCAAGCGCAACCTGATGGTCTTCGTGACCGCCAACCTGGTCTCCCCGGGCGGCGCCACCCTCCGCAGCTCGCACCCCGGCATGCGCGCCGGTTCGACCTTCTCCAACCCGGTCATCATCTCCCCGGGTGGCGCGGTCTACCGCGAGCCGATCGAAGCGGCGGCGGCGCCGGGCTCGGTCAACACGGCTCCGTCCGGCTCCGGCGAAGCCAAGTAAGCCGACGTCACTCGTCCGTCCGACCCGGGCCCGCCTCTTGGCGGGCCCGCTTCTTTGGTTCGGCCCACCGCCGCCTTTTGACTCGATGCCCGCGGGCGGGTGCGGAAACTCGCCGCATGCGCTGGCTGCTCATCGACGGCTTCAACCTGGTCTTCCGCAGCCACTTCGCGATGGAACGCTCCAACCTGCGGCGGCCCTCCGACCAATTCCCCACCGGCGCCCTGCACGGCTGGATGAAGGCCTTGCTCGACCTGCGGGCCTCCGAGCAGCCGGACCGTTGCGCGGTCTTCTTCGACCTCGGCGGCTCCGACCGGCACCTCGCGGCCTTGCCCGAGTACAAGGCCCAGCGCGACGAGACGCCCGAGGACATCGTGCTCCAGCTGCCGGAGATCAAGGTCCTCACCGCCTTGCTGGGCTTCCAGGTCTTCGAGCGGCGCGGCGTCGAGGCCGACGACCTGATCGCCACGGCGGTGCGGCGTCTGTCGGCCGAGGGGCACGCCTGCGTCATCGTCAGCGCCGACAAGGATTTCGGCCAATGCGTGGGCGGCCCCGTGCTGCAGCTGGCGCCGCCGCCGACCGCCAACCCCGCGCTCGGTTGGCGGCGGCTGGATAGCGCGGCGGTCGAGGCCAAGTTCGGGGTGCCGCCCCGGCTGATCGCCGACTACCTCGCGCTCGTCGGCGACGCTTCCGACAACATCCCCGGGCTCCGCGGCGTCGGCCCCAAGACCGCGGTGAAGTGGCTGCAGGAGCATGGCGACCTCGCCGGCGTGCTCGCCGCGGCCGACCGGCTGGAGCCGGAGCGCTTCCGCGAACAGGTCAAGGCCGAGGCGGCGCGCATCCGGACCAACCTCGAGCTGGTCACCTTCCGCACCGACTTCGAGTTCGCGCCCGGCGCACCGGCGGCGGAGGATGTCCCCGGGGTGGAGGCCTTCCTCGAGCGCATGGAGATGCAGGCGACGTTGCGGCGCTACCGGGCCGCGCGGGGCGCGGCCCCCGCGGAGCCTCCTGCGACGGCGGAGGCTCCGCCGAAGAAGCGGGCCAAGCCCCCGGAGCCCGCGGGCCCGGCCCAGGGCGAACTCTTCTGAGCCCGGCCGCCGGGCGCAAAAAAAGGCCCGCCGGTGAGGGCGGGCCTGGTCGCTTCGCCGGAGCGAGGCTTACTTCTTGGCTTCGACCTTCTTGGCCTCGGCCTTCGGGGCTTCGGCGGCCTTCGGGGCCTCGCCGGCGGCCTGCTGCTGGGCGTTGGCGAAGAGGTTGGAGACCTGGTTCACTTCTTCCTGGTTCAGGAGGAAGACGAACTTGGACTCGAGCACTTCGACCTCGTAGTTGTGGGTGATGGAGTAGCCGACGGACTTGGCCATCTCCTCGTTGCCCTTCTCGAGCAGGCCGCGGGTCTCGTCGAGCTGCTTCTGGATGTTCTTCTTCTGCTCTTCGTCCTTGGCGTTGGCGAGGAGCTGGGTCAGCTGGACGAAGGCGTCGCGGCGGGCCTGGAGGACCTTGGCGAACTGGTCGAACTGGACGACGAACTCGAAGCCGCGGATGTCGGCGGTGTGGAGGAGGTTCTTGCCGTCGCGCTTGATCAGCTGCTCTTCCTTGAAGTCCTTGGCGGCGCGGGCCTTGCCGGCTTCCTCGTCGCTGACGACGGCGAAGAGGCGCAGGGCGGTGTTGATGAAGGTCGTCTGGCGGTTGGCGAGGACCGGGACGTTGAAGTTCCAGACCTTGGCGAAGACGGCGTCCTTCTCGTTGAAGTCCTTGACCTCGGATTCACCGACCTTGGCGAGGGCTTCGCGCTCGACGGTGGTGAGGGCGGACTGGATGCGGGCCTGGAGCTGCTGGATGCGCTGGAACTGCTGGAGCAGCGTCCCGAACTCCTGCTGGAAGCGGGCGAGCGAGACGGGGTTCGCGATCGTCAGGACGACGCGGCCCAGGTTGTTGCCGAGCGGGATGAGCTCGATGACCGGGCCCTTCGGGGCTTCGGCGGTGGCGGGGGTTTCGGCGGCGGTGGTCATGGTGTTGGGTGGGATGGGTGGTTGGGTGGGGGTGGGGAAAATTACTTGGCGGCCGGGGCGTCCTTCTTGGTTTCGCCGTCCTTCTTGGTTTCGGCGGCCTTATCGAGGTTCTTCTTCTCGTCGTCGCTCAGCAGCGTGTAGAGCTTGGCCTCGGCGGTCTGGAGGTTGAACTCGGTCGGGATGTCGTAACCGTGGGCCTTCTTGAACTCGGCGCCGGCGGCGTCGACGTCGGCCTTGGTCTTGGCGATGGCTTCCTCGATCTTCTTCTTGTCCTCTTCCTTGGTGAAGCGGGGCTGGGCGTCGATCAGCTGCTGGAGGCCGCGCTTGGCCTCGATGATGCGCTGGAGCTGGAGCTTGAAGGCCTCGACCTCGGCGGCGCCGGCCACGGTCTCCTTGATCAGGAACTTCTTGTCGCCCGCGTTGAGGATGGACTCCTCCTTGAAGCCGGCGGTGGCCTTGGCCTTGATGTAGTCCTCGTTGGTGAGGGCGGTCAGGACGACCACCTTGGTCGGGACGATCACGTATTGGCGGGTGAGGTCGAAGCCGTAGGTCTTGGCCATGGTCTCGTTGTCGGCCTTCAGGCGGTTGAACTTGGTCTCCAGCTCGCGGATGCGGGCCTCGCGCTCCGGGGTGGTCAGGGCGAGTTCGGCCAGCTGCTTCACCTGGGCGACCTGCTGCTGCTCCTGGGAGATGGTCTGGACGTCGTTCTGGAAGTTGGCGAAGGCCTGGGGGTCGCCGATGACCTTGACCAGGACGAAGGTCTTGCCGTCGGAGGTCAGGGTCTCGACCTGGACGGTCTTGGGGGCCTCGGCGGGCTTGCCAGCCTCGGCCGCCTGGGTAGCGGCGAGGGGAAGGGTCTTGTTGGGCTTGGCGTCTTCAGCGAAGGCGGTGAGGGCGAGTACGGACAGGAGGAGCGGGGTAGTCTTCATAAGGGCTTTTTAAGGGGCGGGAGGATTGACTATGCACACCGACCTCGCGCTCGCCACTTAAAAACGCCCTTTTTTGCTTATTTACGAGGGTTCTGGAGCGCCCGCTCGATGATTTCCGGGAGGTCCAGCCGGTCAGCTTGGCGCTGCAATTCCTCGTCCGCGAGGATCGTTCGGATGCGCGGGTGATCGATGAGTCCTCCCAAGTCTTTCTTATTCAACAACTCACGAACCTGCCTGTCTTCCCAGGCTTGGTAGACGCTCGGGTGCGCCGCCAAGGACCGAATTTCCGGCATGGCCATGAGGCGCGCCCGCGCCGCAGGGTCCGCTAAAAGTTTTTTTACACCCCGTATGATCCGATTTTGGCGCTCCGGGAGGGGGGTCCAGCCTTTCAGCCAGCCTGCGCCGGGGGCTTCAGCCAGTGCGTTGCGGGTGGTCACCCAGGCGCTTTCGCCGGCCCTTTCGGTCGCGGCCACCAGTTCGATCACCGCAGCGATGGTCGCCAAGCCCAGCACGGCCAAAACGAAATACAGCATGCCCGTCCAGCAACCCACGACGGTCCCGGCCAGCGGGCTCTCGGCCTCGGTCTGGCCTTCGGGGAGCCGGCCGAGGCGCCAGCATGCGGCATAGGTCAAAAGGCCGCTGACCAGGGCCAAGGAGAGCAGGCCGACGGCCCCGCGGAGGAGCCAGGGAAAAGAGGTCCCGTGCAGGAGTTGGTGGCCCAGTTCGGGGCCGAACCAGGCCCCCAGGAGGCACCCCAGCGCCAGGGAAAAGGGACCCGCCAGCTGCCGCATCGGTCCTCGCCGATAGCCCCGGATGCCCCCGCGGACCATCAGGACCAGCAGCAATGCGCCGGCCAGCCAGAGGGTAAGGGAGGCTTCCGGCATGGGCTCAGCGTTCGCCCAGCACCTTCCGGATGGCCGTCTCGCGGGTCTCGATGCTTTCGGCCAACTTGAACTGCACCAGGGCCCGGCGGAGGTTGTGCCCCGGGTAGCGGACCTTGAAGTAGACGTCGCCCGCCAGGTGGTCGGCCAGGAAGCGGATCCCCAGCTCGAGGGGGATCAGGTGGATGCAGTCGAAGAGGTGGCGATGGTCGGCCGCGCTCAGGAAGTCCTTCGCGTGGGATTGGTAGCCCCGGTAGATGGTCGTGAACAGGTCCAGGTCGAAGATCACCGAGGAGAGTTCGGGGGCATCTTCCCCCGCGGGGTTGCAGGCGGAGCGGGTGGCGTCGCCGATGTCGTAATGCACCAAGCCCGGTTGGACCGTGTCGAGGTCGACGATGCAGGTGCCGCGGCCCGTGGCCTCGTCGACCATGATGTTGCCCACCTTGGGGTCGCCGTGCGTCGTGCGCAGCGTGAGGTCGCCCCGTTCCAGCGCGTCCTGCAGCACGCGGCAGCGGGCGCGGCGCTCCTCGACGAAGCGCAGGGCGCGCTTGGTCTCGAGCGAGGCCTCCAGGCGTTCCTGTCCCTCCGGCGTCGCGAGCGCGGCGTCGAGCTTGGCCAGGTAGCCCGGGGTCACGTGGAAGCCGGGCAGCGCGTAGCCCAGCCGTTCGGCGGGCAGGTCGCTGATCATGCGGTGGAAATGCCCCAGCACGACGCCGACCTCGAAGGCGTGCTCGGGATTCTGGACGCGGTCGAAGGCGTTGGCGCTGGCGATCTGGGAGATCGCCCGCCAGAGGTCGCCCTGCGCGTCCGTCACCCAATCCTCGCCGGACTTCGTCTGGATGATCTTCGGGAGCTGCCAGATCCGGTCCGAACGGTCCGCCTCCGCCTCGAGCTTCGCGTGGCAGTGGTCGGTCAGCACGCGCATGTTCTGCATGATGATCTCCGGGTTGGGGAAGACCGACTTCCGGATGCGCTGGACGATGAAGCGCTGCTCCGAGAAGGTCGTGCGGAAGATCGCCAGGTAGGTGTCGTTCACGTTGCCCGACCCGTAGGGTTCGACCGTCACCAGGCGGCCTTGGACGTCGAATTGGCGGGCGATGAGGGCGGCGCGCATGGAGAACGGCCCAAATTTGGACGGGTTTCCGGGGGTGGCGAGGGCATTCCGCCGTCGCCTAGGCTTGATTTCCCCCTCGGCCTCCCCATGTTCGCTTGTCCCCTGCGCCGCCACCTTAGCTCAGCTGGTAGAGCATCTCATTCGTAATGAGAATGTCGCCGGTTCAAATCCGGCAGGTGGCTCCAGCGCAGGGGATACTTTTTCGCCGACCGGTTTGCCAAACCGGGCCATCCGACCTCCCTCTACCCCATGAGCCGCGCCAAACAGTCGCCCAGCAGCCGGGACCTCTCCCGCCGCTACGATCGCGCCTTCCGGGCGGATGACGCCTACCGCGCGACCCTGCCGGACATGCAGAACAAGGACGCCTCCCTGATCCAGGGCGCCAACGTCCCCATCCAGCACGTCGGCATCTCCGGCTTCCGCCTGCCGATGCTCGTGGCCACCCGCGACGGCAAGCCGATCCCCCTCGAGTGCATCGTCACGGGCTCGGTCTCCCTGGCGGCCGACCGCAAGGGCATCAACATGTCCCGCATCATGCGGACCTTCTACGAGTTCAAGGACCGCGTGCTGTCCCACGAGCTCCTCGAGGAGATCCTCGTCCGCTACAAGAAGGACCTGGAGTGCAGCCGCGCCCGCATCCTCGTCGAGTTCCGCTACCCGCTGCTCCAGAAGTCCCTCCGCTCCGGCCTGGAGGGCTGGCAGTATTACCGCGCCGTCCTCGAGGGCACCATCGACGACCTCGACCGCCTCCGCCGCTACGTCCATTTCGACTTCGTCTATTCCTCCGCCTGCCCGTGCTCCGCGGAGCTCACCGAGCACGCCCGCGAGGAGCGCGCGACCTACGGGATCCCGCATTCGCAGCGCTCCAAGTCGCGCGTCGTCGCCGAGGTCGCCCCGGGCCGCAGCCTCTTCGTCGAGGACATGAAGGACCTCTGCCTCGCCGCCCTCCAGACCGAGACGCAGGTCATGGTCAAGCGCGAGGACGAGCAGGCCTTCGCCGAGCTCAACGGCGCCTACTCGAAGTTCGTCGAGGACGCCGCCCGCCTGGTCTACGAGCAGTTCGACGCCGACCTGCGCGTGCGCGACTTCGTCATCGCCTGCTCGCACCTCGAGTCCCTGCATTCCCACGACGCCGTCTCGGTGATCAACAAGGGCATGCCCGGCGGGCTTTCCGCCGATTTCCACGACTTCAGAGACCTGATCTGCTAGTTTCCTCGCGGCTTGCCCATCCTCGGCGGCCGACTAGGGTCGTTTTCACGAGGGGGTAGCTCAGCTGGATCCAGAGCAGCAGCCTTCTAAGCCGCCGGTCGCGGGTTCGAGTCCCGCCCCCCTCGCCACTTTCGCCGACCGATGTCCGCCGCCCCGTACCACCTCGCCGTCGCCGGCGTCAGCCTGGGCGTCTTCCGCCCGGCCGAGGTCGAGGCGGGTTTGGCGACCGGTCGTTTCGCGGGCACGGTGCTTTCCTGGCGCGAAGGCGAGCCGGGTTGGCTGCCGCTCGCGGCCCGCCCGGAATTCGGCGCGGCCCGTTCCGCCTACGTGAGCTTGCGGCCGGCGACTTCGCCGGAGTTCGAGGCCGGGGGCCGCGTCCTCGCCCGCGGCTTGCTCCGCCGCGTCGCCCGCACGTGGGTCGACGTGCTCTGCCGGCCGACCGCGACGTTCGTCCCGTTCCGCGAAGCGGCGGGCATCCGGCTCGCCTGGATCTGGCTGCTGCTCGCGACCGCGGTCACGGTGCCGCTCCTCTTCTTCCTCGGGCAGGCCGGGGCCACCGCCTTCCTGCGGGCGCTCGGTCGCAGCGTGGAGGTGCGCACCGCCGGCCTCAACCTCACCTACCTGGGCAAGGTCTGGTGCCTGCTGCCGCTGTGGGCGACGGGCCTGGCGGCCGTGCTGACCGGCGCCCTGCAGGCCGCGCTGCGGGTCTTCGCCGGCGGCGCGGGCGGTTGGCGCGCGACCTTCCGCGTCATCGCCTACCTCGGTGGCGCGTGCCTGCTTGGTTCCGTGACGTTGTTCCTCGCCGTCAGCCCCTTGGTCCCGCGGACCCTCGCGGGCGGGGGCGGGCTGCTCGCGGCTCTCTTCCTCGCCGGCTTGGGTTTCGCCATCCTGCTCGCCCGCGCGTTGGCGCTCGCCCACGGCGACGCGGGCTGGAAGCCGGCCCTCGCCCTGGTCGCCCTCGCGGTCCTCGGTGGCTGCGGCGCGGCGATCCTGCTCCCCTTCGTCCTCTATCCTTTCTTCGCGCGGTTGGGCGGCTGAGGCTTGCAGGGGGTGGCCCCGCCGCGTAGAAGCGTCCCCATGAGCGAACCCCTGCAGATTCACATCGCCCGCCAGACCATCCAACTCGGGGTCTTCTCCGCGGAAGAGGTCGCCGCCGGCTTGGCCAACGGTCGCTTCACCCGCCTGGACTTGGCTTGGACGAACGGGATGGCGGCGTGGAAGCCCTTGGGCGAGTGGCCCGAGTTCGCCACCGCCGTGCCGTCGTCCCCGGTCGACGCCGAGCCCGCCGTGGCGAGCGTCATCCCCTGGGAGCAGGGCAAGTCCCTCGGTTCCTTCTTCGCCACGGTCAAGTTGGCGATCCTGTCCCCGCGGGAGACGCTCGCCACGGGTCGCTTCGCCTTCGGGGATTGGCTCGTGTTCTGCTACGTCGCCTTGGTCCTGTCGCTGCCCTTCCAATTGGCCGCGCTGTTCGCGTTCGGTTCCAAGAACCAGCAGATCGCCGAACTGATGACGCAGTTCGGGGCCGCCGCCGCCGCGGAGCAGTTCTTGGCCACCTCCGAGCCCCCCTTGTGGGCCACCGCCCTCATCATGGTCGTCGGCGTCGGTTTCGCGCCGATGTCCTACGCCCTGACCGGTCTCGTCCAGTGGCTCGGCCAGAAGGTCTTCCGCCTGCCGGTGGCGTTGGAGCGCACGGTGGCGGCCACGTTGCTCGCCTCCGCCCTCGTCCTCCTGCTGACGATTCCGTTGCAGTTCCTCGGCTTCAGCCTGCTGCTCCAGGTCGGCGCCGCGCTGCTCCTGGGCGTGCCGCTCTGCATCGTCTATTACCGGGCCCTCGGCGCCGCGACCGGCACCGGCGCGTGGGTCCAGTTCGGCATCAGCTGCTTCGTCGCCTTCGTCCTGTGCTGCTGCTGCTGCGGCCTGCCGTTCGTGCTCCTGGGTGGCTTGACCGCCGGGGGAGTCTGAGTCCGCCGACCGGTGATCCGCTTCGTCCGCCGGCCCGCGTTCCCCCGGGAACTCAACCACGAGCTCGTCTGGCCGCTGGCGTTCCTCGGGCTGGGCGGAGCGGGGTGGCTTTGGTTCCGGACCGGTTGGCAATTGCCGGGCTGCGTGTTCATGCGCTGGACCGGGTGGCCTTGCTTCGGGTGCGGGGGGACGCGTTGCGCCCGGCATCTCGCCGCCGGCGATGTCCCGCAGGCCTTCCTCTTCCACCCGCTGTTCGCGCTCGTGGTGCTGGTCGCCGCCCTCTGGACCCTCTGGTCCGCGGTCTGGTGGCTCCGGCGCGACCCCTTGCGGCTGCGGCTCGCCGCCGATGAGGCCGGTTGGACCCGGTTGCGCCGCGGCCTGCTCGTCGCGCTGCTGCTGAACTGGTTCTGGCAGTGCCATTACCTGCGCGCATGAGGGGGTTGCTGCGCATCCTCGGCTGGCTCGCCCTGGCCTTCGCCCTGACCGCGCTCACGCTCGGGCTCGTCTACCTCGGTAGCGACCGGCCCGGTCGCGTCGCCCTCGAGCACCGCGCCCTCGACGTCGTCGACGGGGTGCGCGAGGACGCCGCCGCGCCCGCCCGCGTGGTCGGGTGGCTCGACCGGGTCGCGGACCGCACGGAGGCCGTCAGGGGCGACGTCGTGCCGGCGCCGGCGCCCGACGCCGCCGCCACCGCGCCCTACGGCGAGCCGGCCGATCGGGTCGGCCTGCAGGTGCTCCGCAACCTCGGCTACTCGGTCGGCTACGACAACGCCCTGCCGAGCCCGCGTTGGTCCTCCTACCGCGTCTTCCCGAATCCCGGCCAGGCGGCGGACCGGCCGGCGGGCTTCCGCACGGACCCCCGCACCCCCGCGCGCGTCACGACGCAGGAATACGTCCGTTCCGGCTACGACCGCGGGCACCTCGCGCCCAACTACGCCATCGCGGTCTGCCACGGCGAGGAGGCGCAGAAGGAGACCTTCCTGCTCACCAACATCGTCCCCCAGCTCCATGCGCTCAACGCCGGCCTCTGGAAGGACCTCGAGCAGCGCATCGTGCGCCGTTACGTCGAGCGCTACGGCACCGTCTGGGTGCAGGTCGGCCCGGTCTACGCCGCGAACCCGGCGAAGCGGATCGGGCGGCTGCCCGTCCCCGACGCCTTCTGGATGGTCGTGTCGGAATACGAGGCGAAGGACCGCGGGATCCGCGCCATCGCGTTCGTCGTGCCCCACGAGGAGAAGTGGCGCGACGTCGAGCTGACCCGCTACGTCGTGAGCATCCGCAAGGTCGAGGAGCTGACCGGCCTGGACTTCTTCCCGAAGCTCCCGAAGGCGGTGCAGGACCGCCTCGAGTCAACGGCCGCGCCGCGCGCGTGGTGAGCCGGTCGCGCGCCGCAGGTCGGCCGCGTGGATCAGGCAGACGCAGTCGGAGCCGTCCGCCGTCGCGAGCCAGAGCAGCGGCAGGTTCGGCCACGCCCGGTGCATGGCCTGCTGCAGCCCGCCGACCTCGATGACGAGGATGCCGTGCGGCTTGAGCGCTTCGCGCGCCTGCGCCAGCAGCTTGCGGATGACGTCCAGGCCATCCCGCCCGGAGACCAGCGACTGCTTGGGCTCCTGCTTGAACTCCGCCGGCAGGCGTCGGTAGATGCCCTCCGGCTCGTAGGGCGGGTTGCTGAGGATCAGGTCGAACTTCGGGCCGTGCAGCAGCGCCGCCATCGTGTCGGTTTCGTGCAGCGTCACGCGCTTCGCCAGCCGATGGTCGGCGACGTTGAGCGCCGCGACCGCGAGCGCGTCGGCCGAGAGGTCGGTCGCGTGGACGCGGGCCTTCGGGAAGCGTTTCGCGAGGAGGATGGCCAGGCAGCCCGAGCCCGTGCAGACGTCGGCCACGTCGGTCACCTGCGCGGCGGGCGGCAGCCACTGCGGGATGGCCTCGGGGATGAGCTCGACGAAGTAGGAGCGCGGGATGATCACGCGCTCGTCGACCCGGAAGCGCAGGCCGCCGAGCCAGGCCTCGCCGACTAGGTAGGCGGTGGGGGTGCGGTCGAAGACCCGGCGTTCGACGAGTCCGAGGAAGGCGGCCTTCTCCTTGGCCGTCAGCGCCCGCCCGAAGGAGGTGGGGAGCGCTTCCCAGGCCAGGCCGGTGGCGTGCCCGAGGAGCGTCAGCGATTCCTCCTCCGCGTTGACGAAGCCCTGGCCGTGCGCGATGCCGGCGGCCTTGAAGAGCCTGTTCGCGAAGCGTAAACAATCACCGCCCGTTTTCAGGCGGGCGGTGGCGGCGGGGGTCGGGCGCGGGACGGCGCTCATCGTCGCGGCGGGCCGCTTCAGGTGAGCGGCGCCGCGGACCAGAGTTCCTTCGGGGTGCGTTCGAAGAAGTCCTCGAGGTACTTCGTCGTGGCGCCGCCCTGGCGGAAGACCGGGTCCTTCATGATCGCGCGGCAGACCGGGATGGTGGTGTGGATGCCGCGGATGATGTACTCGCCCAGCGCGCGGTGCATGCGGTCCAGGGCCTTCTGGCGGGTCGCCCCGACCGAGATGAGCTTGGCCACCATGGAGTCGTAGAGGGGCGGGATGACGTAGCCGGAGTAGCAGTGCGAGTCGACGCGCACGCCGTGGCCGCCGGGCGTGTAGTAGAGGCCGATGGTGCCGGGGCTCGGGGCGAAGTTGCGGGCCGGGTCCTCGGCGTTGATGCGGCACTCGATGGCGTGCCCGGTCATCTTGATGTCCTTCTGGTTCAGCTCCATCTTCTCGCCGCAGGCGATGAGGATCTGGCGGCGGACGAGGTCGATGTCCGTGACCTCCTCGGTGACCCCGTGCTCCACCTGGATGCGGGTGTTCATCTCCATGAAGTAGTACTTGCCGTGGCGGTCGACGAGGAACTCGATGGTGCCGGCGTTCTGGTAGCCGATCTTCTCGGCGAGGCGCACGGCGGTCTTGCCCATCTCCTCGCGGAGCTTCGGGGTGAGGAAGGGGGAGGGGGACTCCTCGATCAGCTTCTGGTGGCGGCGCTGCACGGAGCAGTCGCGCTCGCCCAGGTGGATGACCTTGCCGTGCTCGTCGCCGAGCAGCTGGAACTCGATGTGGCGCGGCTGTTCGATGTACTTCTCGATGTAGACGCGGCCGTCGCCGAAGGCCTTCTCGGCCTCGGACCGGGCGCTCTCGAACTCCTTCGGGAAGGACGCGGCGTTGTGCACGATGCGCATGCCCTTGCCGCCGCCGCCGGCCACGGCCTTGACGATGACGGGGAAGCCGATGCGCTGGGCTTCCTTGATGGCCTCGCGCTGGTTGTCGATGGGGCCGTCGCTGCCGGGGACGCAGGGCACCTTGGCGGCCGCGGCCGTCTGGCGGGCGTTGGCCTTGTCGCCCATGAGGCCGATGGTCTCGGGGCGCGGGCCGATGAACTTGATGTTGGCGGCGGCGCACTTCTCGGCGAAGCCCTTGCGCTCGGAGAGGAAGCCGTAGCCCGGGTGGATGGCGTCGACGTTGGTGATCTCGGCCGCCGAGATGATGCGGTCCTCGCGGAGGTAGGAGTCCTTGCTCGGGCCCGCGCCGATGCAGACGGCCTCGTCGGCCAGCTGCACGTGCAGGGACTGCTCGTCGGCCTGGGAGTAGACCGCGACGGTCTTGATGCCGAGTTCGCGGCAGGCGCGGATCACCCGGAGGGCGATTTCGCCGCGGTTGGCGATGAGGATCTTGTTCATGCTCGGAGTCCGGGGCTCAGCCGACCTTCACGCGGAAGAGGGGCTGGCCGAACTCGACCGAGGTGCCGCTCGCCACGAGGCATTCGACGATGGTGCCGGCGAGCTCCGACTGGATCTCGTTCATCACCTTCATGGCTTCGATGATGCAGACCACGGTGTCGGCCTTCACGGTCGAACCGATCGCGACGAAGTTCGGCGAGTCCGGGGAGGGGGTGGCGTAGAAGGTGCCCACCATCGGCGAGGTGATCACCTTGACGTTGGGGTCGGCGGCGGCCGGGGCGGCCGGAGCCGGGGCGGCCGCGGGGGCGGCCGGGGCCGGGGCGGCGGCGA
>JBEBDN010000109.1:0-21714 GCA_041156945.1 Verrucomicrobiota bacterium
CATGGGGCCGTCCTCCACGGCTACCGCCTTCTGCTCGTCGGGCTTGGCGCCGAAGACGAGGAAGCGCACGGCCGCGGGGCTGCGCTTGCCGGCGATGCCGCCGAGCATGTAGGGACTGCCCATGTAGAAATGGCGGCCGGCCTTGTCGGTGAAGTCGGCGCCGGTGTTGCCCTGGTTGAAGTTCCACTTGCCGTCGGGGCCGACGGTCACGCTGTGCAGGGAGTGGTCGTGCTGGCGACCGTTGAAGCCCGTCAGCAGGACCTCGCGCTTGTCGACGGCCGGATCGAAGACGCCGTCGCGGTTGACGTCGGTGTAGACGAGCAGGTCGGGTGGCTGCGAAACGACGACCTTGCCGTCGATGGCGGCGACCCCCAACGGCGAGGCCAAGGCCGTCTCCTGGGTGAAGACCGTCACCTTGTCGGCCTTGCCGGCGCCGGTGGTGTCCTCGAGGACCACGATCCGGTCGCCTTCCTTGCGGCGCCCGCCCTTCCCGCGGTAATTCACGCCCTCGGCGACGAAGAGGCGGCCCTTCTCGTCGAAGTCGATGTTCGTGGGATTGAAGAGCTGCGGGGAAGTCGCCCACACCGTGACCTCGAAACCTTCGGGCACCGTGAAGAGCTCCGGCGGGACGAGCATGGGGCCGTCCTCCACGGCTACCGCCTTCTGCTCGTCGGGCTTGGCGCCGAAGACGAGGAAGCGCACGGCCGCGGGGCTGCGCTTGCCGCCGCGCTCCATGCCGCCGTCGTCGATGGCCACCTGGGCGCGGAAGCCGACGACCCCGGCGGGCAGGTCATAGGCGATGACGGACGTCGCGTGGGTGCCGATGCCGTTGGCGTAGACCTTCTTGGAGACGGTCAGCGGCCCCTTCGCGTTGTTCTTGCCGACGAGCACGGCGCCGTGGCTGGCGGAGGCGGACTTCCACTTCAGGTCGATCAGGTTGCGGGTGGTGCCGTCGGCCATGAGCAGGGTCGGCTCGATCCAGTCGGCCCAGTCGCAGTTGTTGTCGCCGAGGTCGGAGACCATCAGGTAGAGTTCCTTGGCGCCCTTGAGGTCGGCGGTGAGTTCGGTCAGGCGCTGCTTGTCGCCGGTGGTGATATCCTTGGTCTGGGCGAGCGGCTTCACGGGCTCGGCCTTGGCGGCGCTGGGCGCCGGGGTGGCCGGCTTGGCCTCCGGCTTCTCCGCCGGCTTGGCGGCGGCGCCGAAGCCCTTCTCGCGGTCGACCTGGATCGCCGCGGCGGGGATCTTCGCGAATTCACCGGCCTGGGGGACGGTCAGGCGGGCGGCGGCCTTGCCCTTGGCGTCGAGGTTCGCGTTGAGCTCGTCCTCGGTCACCGCGGCGGACTTCACGCCGTCCGCCGGCACCTCGACCTTGGCGGCCCAGACGATGGCGTTCAGGGCGAGCTTGCGAAAGCCATCGATCGCCCAGTTGCGGTGGTAATGGCCTCCGGTGAAGCCGACGCCGCGGCCGCCGTCGGCGCGTTCCAGCCCCCACATGAGGGTCTGCGGCTTGTCCAAGCCTTCGACGCCGTGCTGGTTCCAGAGGTTGATGTACTTCTTGACGTTCGCGCGGGTGGGGGTCGCGGTCACGAGGTCGAGGACCTTCGAGCGGTCCGCCGGGAAGCGCATGTGGTAGTAGAACTCGTCGTAAGCCTGGACCAGGCCCGCCACGCCGCGGGAGACGGGATGGTCCGGGAGGGCCTTGAGGTCGGCCACCCAATGGGGATTCACGGACCAGCCGGTCTCGAAGGCGCCGCCGATCCAAGGCCGGTAGTACTGTTCGCCTTCCTTGGCGTCGGGGTGGACGGCGTAGTGCATGAAGACGATGCCCGTCCCCTTCTTCGCCAGTTCATCGACCTTCTTCCAGCCCTTGCCCACGACGCTGGTGCCGTCGGCGTAGATCACCAGGCACTTGATGCCGTCGAGCACGGACTCATCCTTGGGCCAGCCCGACACGACGGTGGCCTTGAGGCCGAGCCCGCTCTGCTCGTTGATGGCTTTGGCGAGCAGCTGGCAACCGGCGTTGAACTCGTGCTCACCAGGTCCATGGCTCCGGCCGCCGGCCAGGAAGACGATGTCGGCGGGGGCGGCGGAGAGGCCGGCGACCGCGAACAACATGAAGGCGCCGAGGGCGCGGAGGGCGATGGTCATCATAAAGATATGAGAGGGCGAGGGGTAGACTGTTGAGACAGGCGAAATCGGGCGGGGTTGGAAGAAAAATGGGGTTCCGGGCGGCGGATTTTCCGACCCCGGCCGAAACCTCCGACTTCGGCGGCAAATCTTTGCATTTCTGGGCGGACCAAGTACTTAACGGAACATCCCCCCTTCCCCCCTTGTTAGATAGAATGACGATGCGCCCGCGGCTCCCCGCCTTCCTCCTTGGCCTGCTCCCCCTGCTCGGGGCCGCGGAGGGTCCTACCCCGACCCCGGCCCAGCGCGAGTTCTTCGAGAAGGAAGTCCGGCCGGTGCTGGCGGAGCACTGCTACTCCTGCCACGGCCCGAAGAAGCAGAAGTCGGGCCTGCGCCTCGACTCCCGCGACTTCATCCTGAAGGGCGGCGAAGTCGGTCCCGTCGTCGTACCGGGCAATCCCGCCGCCAGCCGGTTGATCCTCTCGATCAACCACGCCAAGCAGAAGGACGTCGAGGCCATGCCCGGCGAGGGCGAGAAACTCCCGGCGCACCAGATCGCGGCGCTGACGGAGTGGGTCAAGCAGGGCCTGCCCTGGCCGACGGAGGCCGCTCCCGTCGTCGCCGACCCCCGCAAGCATTGGGCATTCCAGCCGGTCGTCGCCCCCGCGGTGCCGAACGTCCGCGCCGCCGACCGCGTCCGCACGCCGGTCGACGCCTTCGTCCTCGCCGCGCTCGAGGCCGAGGGACTGTCCCTCTCGCCGGAGGCGCCCCGCGACGTGCTGGCCCGCCGGCTCTACCTGACGCTCTGGGGACTGGCGCCGACGGCGCTCGAACTCGAGGCCTTCGCCCAGGACCGCGACCCGCAGGCGACCGAGAAGCTCGTCGACCGGCTCCTCGCCGCGCCGGCCTTCGGCGAACGCTGGGGACGCCATTGGCTCGACGTCGCGCGCTACGCCGACACCAAGGGCTACGTCTTCGAGGAGGAGCGCCGCTACGCCTACGCCTACACCTACCGCGACTGGGTCATCGCCGCCTTCAACCGCGACCTGCCCTACGACCGCTTCCTGAAGCTCCAGCTCGCGGCCGACCACCTGACGGCCGGCGAGGACAACCGCGACCTCGCCGCGCTCGGCTACCTGACGTTGGGGCGCCGCTTCCTGAACAACCAGCACGACATCATCGACGACCGCATCGACGTCGTGATGCGCGGGATGCAGGGCCTGACCATGGCCTGCGCCCGGTGCCACGACCACAAGTTCGACCCGATCTCGACGGGCGAATACTACTCGCTCCACGCGGTCTTCAGCTCCTCCGAGGAGCCGAAGGAAAAACCGCTGCTGAAGCCCTTCACGCCGACGAAGGAGTCGATGGAGTTCGAGGCCGAACTCGCCCGTCTGCAGAAGAAAGGGACCGACTTCGTGGCTTCCCGCCGCGAGGGTTCCTTCAGCCCGGCCAAGACGACCGCCTACCTGACCTTGCTCCGCCGCGCCTTGGCCGACCCGAAGCTCAACGCCGACCAGGAGGCGAAGCGGCTGGCCCTCTACCCGGCCGTGCTCGCCGGCTGGAAGAAGGTCGTCCAACCGCGACTGCAGCCGAACGACCCGATCTGGGGCCTCTGGTCCCGGCTGGCCGCCACGCCCGACGACCAGTTCGCCCCGACCCTCGCCGCCGAACTGCTGGCGAAGTCCGACCTGGCGATCGACCCCTTGCTCCGCGCGGAACTGACCAAGGCCCTGCCGAAGAAGTTCGACGATTTGGCGGCGACCTACGCCAACCTCCTGGCCGCGGCGCGCGGCAAGTCCGCGGAGCCGGGCCGGAAGCCTTGGGCGGACCTCATCGAGGCGCCGAACGGACCGACCGCGCCCACCGCGGAATCGCTGATCGGCACCTACGTCACCGCCGATGCGCAGGGCTACCGCAAGCTGGTCCGCGAGGCCGAGGCCTACAAGGCGACCAACCCCAAGAGCCCGCCGCGCGCGATGGTGATGGTCGATAAGCCCAAGCCCGTCAACGGCACCATCCTGCTGCGCGGCAACCCCGGACGCCCGGGCAAGACCGTCCCGCGCCAGTTCCTCGAGATCCTCTCGCCCACCCCGCGCCGCCCGTTCACCGATGGCAGCGGCCGCCGCGAGCTCGCCGAGGCCATTGCCAGCCCGACCAATCCGCTCACCGCCCGCGTGATGGTGAACCGGGTCTGGCTGCAGGTCTTTGGCCAGCCGCTCGTGGAAACCCCGAGCGATTTCGGGGTCCGCACCCCGCCGCCCAGGAATCCGGCGCTCCTGGAGCACCTGTCGGCCCGCTTCGTCGCCGACGGCTGGTCCGTGAAGCGTCTGCTGCGTTCGCTCGTGCTGTCGGCCGCCTTCCGCCAGTCCTCCGCGCCGCAGGCCGCCGGGCTGGCCAAGGACCCCGAGAACCAGCTGCTCTGGCGCATGAACCGTCGTCGGCTGGATTTCGAGACCATGCGCGACAGCATGCTGCGCGTCGCCGGACGCACGGAGGGCAAGGCCGGTGGGCAGCCCTTCGACTTGATCGCCGACTTCACCACGCCGCGCCGCACGGTCTACGGCTTCATCGATCGCCAGAACCTCCCCGCGGTGTTCCGCACCTTCGACTTCGCCAACCCGGATTACCACGTCGCGAAGCGCAACCAGACCACCACCCCGCAGCAGGCCCTCTGGATGCTCAACCACCCGTTCACCCGCGCGTTGGCCGACGGGCTGGCGGCGAAGGCGACGGGCGCGACCGACGCCGACAAGGCGCAGGCCCTGTACCGCGCGATCCTCGGCCGCGCGGCCACGACGGCCGAGGTCGGCCTCGCCACCGGATTCATCCGCGATTTCGGGACCGCCCCGCCGCCCGCCGTCTGGCGCAACGGGATCGGCGGCTGGGATGCCGCGAAGAAGCGCGTGTCCTTCACCGAGATGAAGACCCGCGTCGATGACCGCGTGGCCCCGCAGGCCAAGATCCCCGACCCGGTGAACGGCTACGCCTTCCTCACGGCCAAGGGCGGCCACCCCGGCAACGACGAACGCCACGCCGTGATCCGCCGCTGGCGCGCCGGGGCCGCCGCGCAGGCCCGCGTCGAGGGCGAGCTGAAGGTGCCGGCCAAGACCAGCCAAGGCGTCCGCGCCCGCATCGTCAGCGACCGCCGCGGCCTCCTCGGCGAATGGACCGTGAAGGGCGGCGAGGCGACCGCCGTCACCCTCCCCTCGCTGGAACTCGCGGCGGGCGAGACGCTCGACTTCATCCTCGACGACTTGAATGGCGCGAACAGCGACGGCTTCGCCTGGGCGCCGACCCTCAAGGACGCCAAGACCGGGGAGACCATCGCCTCGGCGGCCGCCGAATTCGGCAAGGTCGCCGACGCCCAATCCGCCTGGTCGGCCCTCGCCCAGGTCCTCCTCGAATCCAACGAATTCAATTTCGCCGACTGATGACCCCCGCCGAACTCTTCCAACACAGCCGCCGGGAATTCCTCCGCAAGTGCGGCATGGGCCTCGGCGCCACGGCGATGGCGGCCATGCTGCAGCGCGAGCTGCGCGCCGCCCCGGTGGCGGTCGACCCGCTCCGCCCGCTCGCGCCCCGGCGCCCGCCGCTGCCCGCCAAGGCCAAGCACGTCATCCACATCTTCGCCAACGGCGGTCCCTCCCACGTCGACACCTTCGACCGCAAGACCGCGCTCGACAAGTACCACGGCCAGAAGCTGCCGGGCGACTACATCGCGACCGAACGCAAGACCGGCGCGGCCTTCCGTTCCCCGTTCACGTGGAAGCGCTACGGCCGGAGCGGGCTCGAGGTCAGCGAGCTCTTCGCCAAGACCGCCGAATTCGCCGACGACCTTTGCGTGATCCGCTCGATGAAGGCGGACGTCCCCAACCACGAGCCGTCCCTGCTGCTGATGAACTGCGGCGAAGCCCGCCAAGTGCGCCCGTCGTTCGGTTCCTGGGTGACCTACGGCCTCGGCACCGAGAACGAGAACCTCCCGGGCTTCATGACCCTATGCCCCGGCGGCTACCCCATCCAGGAAACCCAGAACTGGCAGTGCGGCTTCCTGCCGGGCGTCTACCAGGGCAACTACGTCGATTCCTCGAAGCGCAACGTCGACGACCTCATCGAGAACATCCGCAACCGCGGACTCTCGCGCCCCGCCCAACGGCGCCAGCTCGACCTCCTGGCCCGCCTCAACGCCGAGCACAAGGCCGCCCGCGCCGAGGACGCCGCGCTCGAAGCCCGCGCCCAGTCCTTCGAGATGGCCTACCGCATGCAGCTCGAGGCCACCGACGCGTTCGACATCAGCCGCGAGCCGGAGGCGATCCGCGCGATGTACGGCGACACGACCCAAGGCCGCCAGTTCCTGATCGCCCGCCGGCTCGTCGAGCGCGGCGTGCGCTTCGTCCAGCTCTGGCACGGGAACGGCCAGCCGTGGGACAGCCACGACGACCTCGAGGTCCAGCACCGCCGCCTGGCCAACGAGGCCGACCAGCCGATCGCGGCCCTGCTGCGCGACCTCAAGCAGCGCGGCCTGCTCGACGAGACGCTGGTCATCTGGGGCGGTGAGTTCGGCCGCACCCCCACCGTGGAGCTGCCGACGCCGGGCTCGAACGCCGGCAAGATCAACGGGCGCGACCACAACAACCATGGCTTCACGATGTGGCTGGCCGGCGGCGGCGCCAAGGGCGGCATGGTCCACGGGGAGACCGACGAGTTCGGCTTCAGGTCCGTCAAGGACGTCGTCCACGTGCACGACCTGCACGCGACCCTGCTGCGCCTGCTCGGCTTCAACCACGAGGAGTTCACGTTCCGCAGCTCGGGCCGAGATTTCCGCCTGACTGACGTGCACGGGAAGATCGTGACGAACCTGATCGCCTAACCATGCGCTGGCTCGCCTGCCTGCTGTCCGCCGTCGCGCTCGCCCAACCCGCGCCGCAGGTCCTCAAGGACTTACCCTACCGCTCGGGCGACGACCAGACCGCCTACGAGCGCGAACGCTGCCGCCTCGACCTGACCCTCCCGGCGCCGGCGGCGCAGCCGTTCGCGACCTACGTGTGGTTCCACGGCGGCGGCCTCAAGAACGGCGGCAAGGACGTCGCTTCCGAATACGGCGCCGAGATCGCCCGGAGCTTCGCCCGCGAGGGGGTCGCCGTCGTCGTCCCGGACTATCGCCTCAACCCCAGGGCGAAATACCCGGAATACGTCGACGATGCCGCCGCCGCCTTCGCCTGGACGCTGCGGAACATCGCGCGGCATGGCGGCGACCCGCGTAAAGTCTTCCTCGGCGGGCACTCCGCCGGCGGCTACCTGGCCCTATTGGTCGGGTTCGACGAGTCCCGGCTGCGCCCCTACGGCTTCGGCCTGAAGGACGTGGCCGGCATCGCGCAGGTCAGCGGACAGGTCTTCACGCACTACACCGTCCGCGAGGAACGAGGCCTCTCCCGCCACGCCACGACCGCCGACGAGGCCGCGCCGGCCTTCTTCGTGCGCAAGGCGCTGCCGCCGCTCCTGACGGTCTACGCGGAGAACGACATGGCGGGCCGGGCCGAAGAGAACCTCTACCTGCTGGCGATGCTCAAGGGGGCCGGGCACGCCGAGACGAGTTCGCTCAAGGCCGTCGGCAAGGACCACGGGTCCGTCGGCCACGACCTCCGGTTCGCGGACGACCCGGGACACCGGGCGGTCCTCCGCTTCATCCGGACCCAGTCGGAGAAGCGCTGAGCCGTCGGCCGGCGGCGTTTTCCCGCTTCCCCTGCCCCCCGTTTTCGACAGGTTGGTGGCACCCCGCCATGCGACGACTCCTCGCCCTGCTCTGCATCCTGCCCGGCCTGCTTCGCGCCGAAGCGCCGGCTCCCACCTATGATGTCGTCGTCTACGGCGGCACCTCCGCCGCCATCATCGCGGCGGTCCAGGCGAAGAAAATGGGCAAGACCGTCATCGTCGTCAGCCCCGACAAGCATCTCGGCGGACTGTCGAGCGGCGGCCTGGGTTGGACGGACTCCGGGGACAAATCGGTGATCGGCGGATTGTCGCGCGACTTCTACCATCGCGTGTGGCAAGCCTACCAGCGGCCCGAAGCTTGGAAGCATGAGCCGCGCGAGAAGTTCGGCAACAAGGGCCAGGGCACCGTGGCGATGGACGCCGGCGAACGGACGATGTGGATCTTCGAGCCTTCCGTGGCCGAGGCGGTGTTCGAAGGCTACGTGAAGGATTTCCAGCTCATCGTCGAGCGGGACGAATGGCTCGACCGCGCCCGCGGCGTCGAGAAGGCGGGCGGCCGCATCACCTCGCTCCGCACGCTCTCGGGCAAGACCTACCGGGGCCGCGTCTTCATCGACGCCACCTACGAGGGCGACCTCATGGCCGCCGCCGGCGTCAGCTACACCTTCGGTCGCGAACCCAACGCCGCGTTCGGCGAGTCCCTCAACGGCATCCAGCTCGCGCACGCGAAGTCGCACCAGTTCGCCGGCAAGGTCGACCCGTACGTCGTCGAGGGCGACCCTAAGTCGGGCCTGCTGCCCCGCATCCAGGACATCCCCGTGGGGGGCAAGGACGGCGAAGGCGACCGGAAGATCCAAGCCTACAACTTCCGGATGTGCCTGACGAAGGTCGACGCCAACCGCGTGCCGTTCCCGCGCCCCGCGGGCTACGACCCCAAGCAATACGCGCTGCTCGCGCGGGCCCTCCAACAGGGCGCCACGCACGTCTTCGGCAAGTTCGACCTCATCCCCAACGCCAAGACCGACACCAACAACCACGGCCCCTTCAGCACCGACAACATCGGGATGAACTGGGACTACCCCGACGCCTCGTACGAGCGCCGGCGCGAGATCGTCGCCGAACACCGCCAATACCAGCAGGGCTACCTCTACTTCCTGGCGAACGACCCGGCCGTCCCGGCGAAGATCCGGGAAGCCTTCGCCCAGTGGGGCTTGGCCAAGGATGAATTCACCGACAACGGCCATTGGCCCCACCAGATCTACGTGCGCGAAGCCCGCCGCATGACCGCCGACGTCGTCGTGAACGAGAACCACCTCAAGCGCCGGATCCCGACCCCCCGTTCGGTCGGCATGGGCTCGTACAACATGGATTCGCACAACGTCCAGCGCATCGTGGTCAAGGACGCCGACGGCAAGGCCTACGTGCGCAACGAGGGCGACGTCCAGGTGAACCCCGGGCGGCCCTACCCGATCGACTACGGCGCGCTCGTGCCGAAGAAGGCCGAATGCGCCAATCTCCTCGTGCCCGTCTGCGTCAGCTGCACGCACATCGCCTACGGCTCGATCCGCATGGAGCCGGTCTTCATGATCCTCGGCCAGTCGGCCGCCACCGCCGCGGTCCTCGCCCTCGACCAGGGCGTCGCGGTGCAGGACGTGCCCTACGCCGACCTGAGCGCGCGCCTGCTCGCCGACGGCCAGATCCTCGACAAGGCCGCGGGACCCCGTCCCGTCCGCCGCGACCCCAAGGAACTGCCCGGGATCACCGTCGACGACGCCGACGCCAAGCTGACCGGCACCTGGACCGAGAGCGGCGCCTCTCCTTCCTACCTCGGCGTCGGCTACCGGCATGACGCCAAGGGCGAGCATGGCGCCGTGACCGCGACCTTCGCCGCCCCCTTGCCCAAAGCCGGCAAGTACGAGGTCTTCCTCGCGGTCGTCCCCAACGCCAACCGCGCGAGCAACGCCCAGGTCACCGTCCGGCACGCGGCCGGCTCCACGGAAGTGGCGGTCAACCTGAGCAAAGGACCGGTGGACAACCTCGTTTCGCTGGGCACCTATGAATTCGCGGCCGGCCAGCCGGCGAGCGTGACCATCGGCAATGCCGGCGCCAACGGCTTCGTCGTCATCGACGCCGTCAATTGGCAGGCCCGTTGAGGCGGCCAGTCACCTCGGGCTTTGCGGTTGAAACCTCCCCTCCCCGACCTTGTCTCATCATCAACCGTATGCCTTTGTACAAGAGCCTCCTCCCCCTCCTGACGCTGGCCCTGCCCGGCCTCGCCGGCGCCGCCGAGGAAACCGTCGGCTTCAACCGCGACATCCGTCCAATCATGTCGGACACCTGCTTCCACTGCCACGGCTTCGACGCCAAGTCGCGCAAGGGCGGCCTGCGGCTCGACCTCCGCGAAGAGGCCCTGAAGGCGGGCAAGAGCGGGGCGCTCGCCATCGTCCCGGGCAAGCCGGACGAATCCGAAGTCATCAAGCGGCTCTTCACCAAGGACGAGGACGACCTGATGCCTTCGAAGGAGTCGCATAAGACCCTGACGCCGGCCCAGAAGGAACTTTTTCGCCGGTGGATCGCCCAAGGCGCCGCCTACGAGGGCCACTGGGCCTACGCGCCGCTGACGTCGCCGACCGTGCCGGCGATGCCCGCCGGCGGACGCAACCCGATCGACGCCTTCATCGGCGCGAAGCTGGCCGAGAAGGGACTCAAGCCTTCCGCCGAGGCGTCCAAGGAGCGCCTGCTGCGCCGTCTTTCCCTCGACCTCACCGGCCTGCCGCCGACCCCGGCGGAAGTCGCCGCCTTCGTCGCGGACGCCGCCCCGGACGCCTACGAGCGCCAGGTGGACCGCCTCCTGGCTTCGCCGCACTACGGCGAGCGCATGGCCGTGTGGTGGCTCGACATCGCGCGCTTCGCCGACACGGTCGGCTTCCACGGCGACCAGAACCAGCGGATCTTCCCCTACCGCGACTACGTCATCAACGCCTTCAACGCCAACAAGCCGTTCGACGCCTTCACGCGCGAGCAGTTGGCGGGCGACCTCCTGCCGGGCGCGACCGAGGAGCAGAAGGTGGCCTCGGGCTACAATCGCCTGAACATGATGACGCGCGAAGGCGGCGCCCAGCCCAAGGAGTACCTCGCCAAGTACGGCGCGGAACGCGTGCGCTCCGTCTCGGCCGCGTGGCTCGGTTCGACCTTCGGCTGCGCGGAATGCCACGACCACAAGTTCGACCCGATCAAGTCGGCCGACTTCTACGCGCTGCAGGCTTTCTTCGCCGACGTGAAGCAGTGGGGCGTCTACGCCGACTACGCCTACACGCCCGAGCCCGAGCTGAAGGGCGTGAACAACGACTCCCCCTTCCCGCCCGAGATCAAGACGACCAGCCCCTACCTCGTGAAGCGGGACGCGCGGGCCCGCGCGGAAATCGGCGCCTTCGCGCTGGCCAAGGCCGAACCCGCCAAGCTCACCGCGTGGCTCGAGCAGACCAAGGCCTACCTGGCGGTAAACCCGAGCGGCTGGAACGAACCCGCCGGCACGTTGGAGGTGCGCAAGGCGGCCCCCGACGCCAAGGCCGCGCCCAAGAAGCCGACGCCCAATACGGTCAAGCCGGCCCCGCCCGCGCCCGCGCGCGAAACCTTCGCGGCCGGCCAACCCATCGCGACCAAGCAGAAGCTCGGCCGCGGCGACACCCTCGTGCTCGAACTGAAGCCGGTAGCCCAGCGCATCGCCGCCCTCCGCCTCAGCCTCGCCGACCTCCCCGCCGGGAGCCGCGCCAGCTTCACCGTCGCCTTCGCCGTGCGCCCCGCCAAGGGCAAGGAGCGCAAACTGAACGTCGCCTTCGCCGACGCCACCGCCAAGGACGTCCGCTACAGCAACGGCGCGGAAGTCCTCGGCCTCGGCAACGCATGGGCGCTCACCCTGCCGGCGAACGGCGCCGCCCAGGCGACCTGGTTGCTCGACACGCCCGTGGAGCTCGCCGCCGGCGACACCCTGATCGCCACCATCGAACCCGGCGCCGCCGTCCCTTTCCGCCTCGCCCTGAGCCCGCTGGGAGGCTTCGACCCGCTCACGTTCGACGATGGCGCCCTCCGGGAGGCCATCCGCAAGGGCACGACCGATGCGAGCCAGCGCGGCCGGCTGGCGGTGGCCTACCTGTGCGCCGTCCAGCCCGCGCGCGCCGACTTCGACCAGCTGAAAGCGATGGCGGCGAAGCTCCATGAATACCGCCGCGGCGTCGCTTGGTCTTTGGTCACCGAGGCCAAGGCACCTCTGACCGTCCGCGTCCTGCCCCGCGGCAACTTCCTCGACACCTCCGGCCCGGTCGTCCTGCCCGCTACCCCAGGCTTCCTGCCGGGCTACCGCGCGAGCACCGAGCAGAAGCGGCTGACGCGCCTCGACCTCGCGGAGTGGATCACTTCCAAGGAGAATCCCATCACGGCCCGCACGGTGATGAACCGGCTCTGGCAGATTTTCCACGGCAACGGCCTTTCCGCCGCGCTCGACGACCTCGGCTCACAGGGCGAACCGCCCAGCCACCCCGAGCTGCTCGACTGGCTGGCCCTGGAATTCCGCGACCACGGCTGGGACCTCAAGCGCCTGGTCCGTCTCATGGTCACCAGCCGCACCTACCGCCAGTCCAGCAGCCTCCGCCCCGACGCCAAGGAAATCGACCCGAACAACCGCCTGCTCGCCTCGCAGAACCCCCGGCGCCTCGAGGCCGAGTTCGTGCGGGACAACGCGCTCGCCATCGCCGGCCTGCTCAACGTCGAGGACATCGGCGGGCCGAGCGTGAAGCCCTACCAGCCCGATGGATTCTATGAGCCCCTGCAGTTCCCCAACCGACGGTATACGGCGAGCGCCGACGCCGAGCAGTGGCGCCGCGGCCTCTACATGCACTGGCAACGCATGTTCCTGCACCCGATGCTCGTGAACTTCGACGCCCCGGCCCGCGACGAGTGCGTGGCTCTCCGTAGCGCGAGCAACACCCCGCAGCAGGCCCTGACGTTGCTCAACGACCCGACCTTCGTGGAGGCCGCCCGCGTCTTCGCCGCCCGCCTGCTGGCCCGACCCGCCGGCGAGGACCGCCTCGACCTGGCCTTCCGCCTCGCCACCGGCCGCGGGATCAAGCCCGCCGAGCGGGCGCCGCTGGAGAAGCTCATCGCGGACCAGACCGCCTACTACGTCTCCAACCCGGCCGAGGCCGCCAAGCTCCTCAAGGTGGGCCTGGCGCCCGCCGCGACCGGCGACGCCGCGCAGCAGGCCGCCTGGACGCAGGCCTGCCGCGTCCTCCTCAACGCCCAGGAAACCATCACCCGCTACTGACGCCATGCGCCCCTACGACCCCATCGCCCATGCGCTGTCGATCAACCGACGGAGCTTCCTGACCAAGAGCGCCTACGGCCTCGGCGGCGCCGCCTTCGCGATGCTCGCGGCCAAGGGCTTCGCCGCCGCCCCGGACGCGAAATCCTGGAGCAAGGGAGCCCTGCGTACGCCCCACCTGCCGGTGAAGGCCAAGCGGGTGATCTTCCTCTGCATGGCGGGCGGCCCGCCCCACCTCGAGCTCTTCGACAACAAGCCGGTCCTCAAGCAGCTGGATGGCCAGCCCTTCCCCGAGTCGTTCACGAAGGGCCAGCAGATCGCCCAGCTCCAGAACACCGTGCTCAAGGCGCGCGGCGGCTCCTTCGCGTTCAAGCGCTGGGGCAAGAGCGGCACCGAGATCACCGACATCTTCCCGCACATCGGGAGCGTCGCCGACGACCTCTGCGTGGTGCGCTCCCTCAAGACCGAGCAGATCAACCACGACACCGCGCACGCGTTCTTCAACACCGGCTCGATCATCAAGGGGCGCCCCTGCATGGGTTCCTGGCTCCTCTACGGGCTCGGCTCGGAGACGGAGAACCTGCCCGGCTACATCGTCCTCACCTCCGCCGGGCGCACCGGCCAGCAGCCGATCTCCTCGCGCCAGTGGTCCAGCGGGGTGCTGCCCAGCAAGTACCAGGGCATCCAGTTCCAGTCCAAGGGCGAAGCCGTGCATTACATCGGCAACCCGCAGGGGGTCTGCCAAAGCACCCAACGGCAGGTGATCGACGAGGTCCGCCGCCTCAACGGCGGGCTGGCCGAGGAATTCGTCGACCCTGAGATCGCCACGCGCGTGGCCCAGTACGAGATGGCCTTCAAGATGCAGACCAGCGTGCCGGAGCTGCTCGACTTCAAGAGCGAGTCGCCGAAGACGATCGAAGCCTACGGCATCAAGGAGATCGGCGACGGCTCCTTCGCCTCGAACTGCCTCATGGCCCGCCGCCTGGCCGAGCGCGGCGTCCGCATGATCCAGCTCTACCACCGCGCCTGGGACCTCCACGGCGGCCTCGACAACGGCATGAAGATGGGCGCGCAGGACGTCGACAAGGCCACCGCCGCGCTGATCAACGACCTCAAGGAGCGCGGCCTGCTGGAGGACACCTTGATCCTCTGGGGCGGCGAGTTCGGCCGGACCCCGATGGGCCAGGGCAGCGGCCGCGACCACCACATCGCCGGGTATAGCGTCTTCCTCGCGGGCGGCGGCGTGAAGGCCGGCACCGTCTACGGCGCCACCGATGAACTGGGCTACCACGCGGTCGAGAACGTCGTCGACGTCCATGACCTGCACGCGACCATGCTCGCCCTCATGGGCATCGACCACCACCGCCTCACCGTGAAATACCAAGGCCTGGACGTCCGCCTGACGGGCATCGGAGGCAAGGTGGTGAAGGGCATCATGGCTTAAGTCGGTCGTAAACGGCGCCTTTTTCGCTTCAAAAAGCCTCGTGACGACCTAGGGTCGTGGCACCCCCATGCGCCCCACCCTCCGTCCCGCTTCTTGGCTGGCCCTCCTGGCCTCCGCGACCCTCGCCCTCGCCGCCGACGCGACCACCCCGACCGCCAAGGTCGAGTTGTTCAACGGCAAGGACACGACCGGCTGGGTGGCGTTCCCCGAAGCCTCGGCCAAGGACACTTGGTCCGTGAAGGAAGGCCTGCTCACCTGCACGGGCAAGCCGAACGGCTTCCTCCGCACGGAGAAGGCCTACAAACAGTACCGCTTCACCGTCGAATGGCGCTTCACCAAAACCGGCAACACCGGCGTCGTCGTCCACATGACGCCGCCCGACGCGATCTGGCCGAAGAGCATCGAATGCCAGGGGATGCACAAGAACCAGGGAGACTTCTATTTCTGGAACGGCGCGACGCTGCAGGGCGGGACGGAACTCAAGGACAAGAAGTCCGGCAAGGTCCGCGGCTACCGCCTCGGCAAGCAGGCCGACGCCGAGAAGCCGGCCGGCGAGTGGAACACCTTCACCACGGTCTGCGACAAGGACACCGTGACCATCCTCGTCAACGGCAAGGAAGTGAACAAGGCGACCGGGACCAACCTCTCCGACGGCTTCATCGGCCTGCAGGTCGAAGGCGGCGCCTTCGAGGTCAAGCGCTGCACCCTCGAACCGCTCTGAGCCACCCGCCCCCACCTCCCTTCATCATGCGCCCCCTCAGCCTGCTCCTCGCCGCCGCCACCTTGGCGGCCGCCCCCACCCCGCCCGCCGGCTTCACCGCCCTCTACAACGGCAAGGACCTCGACGGCTGGCGGGGCGGCGACACCACGTCGCACCGCGCCTACCTCGCGCTGACGCCCGAGCAGCGCGCCGAACGCGACAAGGCCTGGACGGCCGACATGCTGGCCCACTGGAAGGCCGCCGGCGACGAACTCCTCAACGACGGCAAGGGCAAGTACGCCACCACCGTCAAGGAGTACGGCGACTTCGAGCTCACCCTCGAGTACAACATGGCCCCGCTGGGCGATTCCGGCATCTACCTGCGCGGCCTGCCGCAGGTGCAGATCTGGGATCCGGCCAACGCCAAGGAGAAGAAGAACGGGGCCGACAAGGGGAGCGGGGCGCTCTGGAACAACGCCGTCAACAACGGCAAGTTCCCGCTCGTCCTGGCCGACAAGGCCCCGGGCGAATGGAACACCCTGCGCATCGTGATGGTGGGCGCCCGCGTCAGCGTCTGGCTCAACGGCCAGCAGACGGTCGACCACGCCATCCTCGAGAACTTCTACGACCGCAAGGACTACGCCACGCTCAAGGAGGCCGGTCTGGTCCCCAAGGTGGCCATCCCGACCGACTATGACCGCAAGGTGACGATTCCCGCGCGCGGCCCGATCTCGCTCCAGACCCACGGCGCGCCGATCAAGTGGCGGAACGTCTTTATCCGCGAGATCGCCGGCGCCGAGGCCAACCAGTGGCTGGCCAGCAAGGGCGCCGACGGCTTCCAGCCCATCTTCAACGGCAAGGACCTGACCGACTGGAAGGGCGCCACCGACCAGTACGAAGTCGTCGACGGCGCCATCTTCTGCAAGCCGAAGAAGGGCGGCAACCTCTACCATAAGGACGACCTGACCGACTTCGTCGCGCGCCTCGAATTCAAGGTGCCCGCCGGCGGCAACAACGGCCTCTGCCTGCGCTTCCCGGGGACCGGCAACACCGCCTACGTGGGCATGTGCGAGAACCAGATCCTCGACGACAACTACGACAAGGTGAAGGGCAAGCTCGACCCCCGCCAGGTCCACGGTTCGGCCTACGGCATGGTCGGCGCCCAGCGCGGTTACCAGCGCCCGATCGGCGAGTGGAACTTCCAGGAAGTGACGGTCAAGGGCTCGACCATCAAGGTCGAGCTGAACGGCTTCATCATCCTCGACGCGGACCTCAGCAAGGTCGACATGGCCACCGTGATGGGCAAGTCCGCCCACCCGGGCAAGGACAACACCCATGGCTTCTTCGGCTTCGCCGGCCACGGCGACGCCGTCGGCTTCCGGGCGCTGGCCATCAAGAGCCTGGCGCCCGCGAAGAAGTAGCCGCCGCCAAGCGCGCGACCAAAACCCCTCGAATGAGGGGTTTTTCTTTTTCTAGCCTTTGCAGGAACCCCCCAGGCGTTAGACCTGTCTTTCATCCCACCCCATGCCGTCCCCTCGCCCGTTCCTGCTCGCCGCCGCCCTGACCACCGTCGCGGCGACCGCCGCCGAGCGCGTCCAGTTCAATCGCGACATCCGCCCGATCTTCTCGGACACCTGCTTCGCCTGCCACGGTCCGGACGAGAGCAAGAACAAGGGCAAGCTGCGCCTCGACACGCTCGAGGCCGCGCGCAAGGGCGGCAAGTCGGGCGAACCCGCGATCGTGCCCGGCCACCCCGACCGGAGTTCGGTCATGCAGCGGCTGCTGACGACGGACCCGGACGACCATATGCCGCCGGCGGAGTTCCACAAGGTGCTCTCGCCCGCCCAGGTCGAGACGGTGCGCCGCTGGATCGCCGAAGGCGCCGAGTACCAAGGCCACTGGGCCTTCCAGCTGCCGCGCAAGGCGACCGCCCCCGCGATCCCGGCGGGCGGCAACGCCATCGACGGGTTCGTCGCCGCGACCTTGGCGGAAAAGGGCCTGACGCCCAATCCGGAGGCCGACCGAGCGACGTTGCTGCGGCGCGCCGCGCTCGACCTCACCGGCCTGCCGCCGTCGGAGGAAGACCAGCGGGCCTTCCTCGCCGACGCGTCGCCCGACGCCTGGTCCAAGGCCCTGGACCGCCTGCTGGCCTCGCCGCACTTCGGGGAGCAGATGGCGGTGCAGTGGCTGGACTTCGCGCGCTACGCGGACAGCAACGGCTTCCAGAGCGACACCACGCGCACGATGTGGCCGTGGCGCGACTGGGTCATCCGCGCCTACAACGAGAACAAGCCCTTCGACCAGTTCACCATCGAGCAGCTCGCCGGCGACCTGCTGCCCAACCCGCTCGAGTCCCAGGTCGTCGCCACGGGCTTCAACCGCAACCACCGCCTCAACGGCGAGGGCGGCCGCATCGTCGAGGAGTGGTTCGTGGAGTCGGTCATCGACCGGCTGGAGACGACCGGCTCGACCTGGATGGCGCTGACGCTCAACTGCTGCCGCTGCCACGACCACAAGTACGACCCGATTTCGCAGAAGGAATTCTTCCAGCTCTTCGCCTACTTCAATTCCAACGAGGAATCCGGCGTCCTCGGCGATTTCGGCGGCGCCGCCTCCACCCGCAAGGGCGGCAACACCCCGCCCCTCCTCCTGCTGGCCGACGCGGATGCCAAGCGGCGGATGGCCGAGGCCGACCAGGCGCTCTCCGAAGCCCAAGCCGCCCACAAGAAGGCCTCCGTCGCCGACCCCGCCGCCCAAGCCGCCTGGGAAAAGCGGATGGCCCAAGCCCTGACGGGCAAGGGGACGCCCTGGAACGTGCTCGCCGTCCAGAGCGCCGTCAGCGCCGGCGGCGCCACCCTCACCCGCCAGCCGGACGGCAGCTACCTCGCGGGCGGCAAGAATCCCGCGAACGACTCCTACACGGTCACCGCGGCCTTGCCGGCCGGAACGCTCACTGGCCTCATGCTGGAAGCCTTACCCGACCCTTCCCTGCCCGGCGGTAGCCTCGGTCGGTTCACCAACGGCAACTTCGTGCTCAGCGACGTCGCCGTGACGCTGGTGACCGCCGACGGCAAACGTCTCCCCGTCCCGATCGTCGACGCGCAGGCGGACTTCGAGCAGGAAGGCTACCCGGCCAAGAGCCTCGTCGACGCGGCCCCCGCGCCGGCGAAGGGCAAGAAGGCCGCGGCGAAAGCCACCAAGACCGGACCCGGTTGGGCCATCGCCGGCAACGTCGAGACGAACCGCGTCCCGCGCAAGGCGCTGCTCGTGCTCGCCGCCACCCCCGTGCCGGCCGGCGCCTCGTTGACCGTCGAACTCCACCACAAGGCGATCGGCGGCCATAACGTCGGTCGCTTCCGCCTCAGCACCTCGGACCGCCCCGCCGCGGCGCTCGACCTCAAGGAGAGCCCGGCGACCTCCGCCCTCCGCGCGCTGCTCGCGAAGGCGCCCGCCGCCCGCACGGCGGCGGACCGCAAGGAACTCGCCCGCCTCTTCCTCGAAAGCCCCGAGCACCCCAGCCAGACCTCCAAGGCGCGCGTGGCCGCGGCCATGAAGGCGAAGGAAGCCGCCGGGATGGCCGGACTCGAGGTGATGGTGATGAAGGAACGCGCCACCCCGAAGGACGCTTTCGTGCTGAATCGGGGCGAGTACGATAAGCCGGGCGAGAAGGTGGAGCGCAAACTGCCCGCCGTCCTGCCGCCCTTGCCCGCCGGCGAACCCAACAACCGCCTGGGCTTCGCCCGCTGGCTCGTGAACGGCCAGCACCCCTTGACGGGCCGCGTCTGGGTCAACCGTGCCTGGGAACGCCTCTTCGGCACCGGCCTGGTCAAGACCTCGGAGAACTTCGGCTCCCAGGCCGATTGGCCCTCGCACCCCGAACTGCTCGATTGGCTCGCCGTCGATTTCGTCGAGCGCAAATGGGACATGAAGGGGATGTACAAGTTCATCATGATGAGCCGGACCTACCGCCAGAGCGCCGCCGTCACCCCGGACAAGCTGGAGAAGGACCCGGAGAACCGGCTCCTGTCCCGCGGTCCGCGCTTCCGCCTCTCCGCGGAGACCATCCGCGACCAGGCCCTCGCCGCGAGCGGCCTGCTCGTCCGCAAGGTCGGCGGGCCGAGCGTGAAGCCCTACATGCCCGAGGCGGTCTGGGATGAGACCAGCGTCTACGGCGACATGCGCAACTACAAGGCCGACCAAGGCGAAGGCCTCTACCGCCGCAGCCTCTACACGATCTGGAAGCGCACCGCGGCGCCGCCCTCCATGCTGCTGTTCGACTCCGCGACGCGCGAGGTCTGCACCGTGAAGCGTTCGCGCAGCAACACCCCGCTGCAGGCGCTCTCGCTGCTCAACGAGGTGACCTACGTCGAGGCGGCCCGCAAATTGGCGGAGGCGACGCTCCGCCAACCCGGCGACGTCGACCAACGCCTGGCCTGGGCCTTCCGCCAGGTGACCTGCCGCCCGATCCACGCCGACGAGACCAAGGTGCTGCGCGCCGGCCTCGAGAAGCGGCTCGCCGCCTTCCGCGCCGACCTCCCCTCGGCCCAGAAGCTCCTCGCCAATGGTCGCGCCCCGGCCCCGACCGACCTCGACCCCGCGACGCTCGCCGCCTGGACGGTGACCGCCAACATCCTCCTGAACCTCGACGAAACCATCACCCGCGAATGAACTGCAACGACCGCGATTTCCTCGGGCTCACGCCCGCCGACCGGATGGCCCTCTCCCGGCGGACCTTCCTCAAGGGTTCGGCCGGCGGCATCGGCCTCGCCGCGCTGGGTTCGGTGCTCGGCTCGGCCGCGTTCGCCTCCGCCCCCGGCGGCGCCCCGCACTTCAAGCCCAAGGCCAAGCGCATCATCTACCTCTTCCAGAGCGGCGCGCCTTCCCAGCTCGACCTCTTCGACCCCAAGCCGGCCATGGCCAAGCTGCGCGGCCAGAACCTGCCGGAATCCATCCGCAAGGGCCAGCGGCTGACGACGATGACGTCGGGCCAGAAGAACTTCCCGGTCGCCCCGACGATCTTCAACTTCAAGCAGCATGGGCAGAGCGGCGCCTGGTTCAGCGAACTCATGCCGCACATGTCGGCCAAGGCCGACGAATGGTGCGTGGTCCGCTCGATGTACACCGAGGCGATCAACCACGACCCGGCGATCACCTTCATGCAGACGGGCAGCCAGCTCGCCGGACGCCCCTCGATCGGCGCGTGGGCCAGCTACGGGCTCGGAAGCGAGAACAAGGACCTCCCCGCCTACGTCGTGCTGAGCTCGTTCGGCAGCGGCCGCCCGGACGACCAGCCGCTCTACGACCGCCTGTGGGGCGCGGGCTTCCTCCCGACCAAGCACCAGGGCGTCAAGCTCCGCAACAAGGGCGAGCGCGTGCTCTACCTCAAGGACCCCGAGGGCATGAGCCGCGACGTCCGCCGGGAGTCGCTCGACGAGCTCGCGGCCCTCAACCAGCGCCGCCACGACGCGCTGGGCGATCCCGAGATCCAGACCCGCATCGCGCAGTACGAGATGGCCTTCCGCATGCAGACGAGCGTGCCGGACCTGCTCGACCTCTCCAAGGAGCCGCAGCACGTGCTCGACCTCTACGGCCCGGACGTCAAGCGCCCCGGCTCCTACGCGTCCAACTGCCTCCTGGCCCGGCGCCTCTGCGAGCGCGACGTCCGCTTCGTGCAGCTCTTCCACATGGGGTGGGACCACCACGGCGGCCTCCCGAAGGCCATCAAGGGCCAGTGCAACGACACGGACCACGCCACGGCCGGCCTGCTGACCGACCTCAAGCAACGCGGCCTGCTGGAAGACACGCTGGTCGTCTGGGGCGGGGAATTCGGCCGCACCATCTATTCGCAGGGCGCGCTCACCGAGACGAACTACGGCCGCGACCACCACCCCCGCTGCTTCACCGTCCTGATGGCCGGCGCGGGCGTGAAGAAAGGGACGACCTACGGTGAGACCGACGACTTCAGCTACAACATCGTGAAGGACGGCGTGCACGTGCACGACCTCAACGCCACGATCCTGCACCTGATGGGCGTCGAGCATACCCGCCTGACCTACCGCTACCAGGGACGCGACTTCCGCCTCACCGACATCCACGGCGAAGTGGTCAAGAAGCTGTTGGCGTGACGCGCTACCCGTTGATTTGATGACCCGTTGACCTGTTGGCCAGACGGGAGAGGAGGCTGAAGTTGATCGATTGCCCAGTTGGCCCGCTCAATCCCTCCTATCCTCCTGCCCTCGAGTCCTCGAGCCCTCCGGCCCTCGTGTCCTCTCGCCCTCCTGGCCTCGAATCCCCTACTTCCCCATCTGCTCCCGGTACATCACCTTGAACGGATTCTCGGCGGGGCCTTTGACCCCTTCGTTGACCATCAGGGGGCGGACTTCCTTCCACCAGGCGTCGTGGCGGGCGATGAGG
>JBEBDN010000110.1:0-3838 GCA_041156945.1 Verrucomicrobiota bacterium
CGAGGGTGTCCATCTCGTTGATCGCGCCGCGGTCGAAGCGGCGGCCTTCGATCACGTTCTCGCGGAAGTAGTCGCGCTCCCACTGGTAGAGCTTGGGGCCGAAGGCCTCCATCAGCGGCAGGCCCTCCGTCGCGGCGGGGCCTTCGCGGTGCAGGCGCGCGACCTGTTCGAGGGCGGAGGCGAAGGCGGGCCAGGGGAAGGCGGGCGCCTGGGCCAGCGACCAGAGGTCGGTGGAGCCGAGGTCCTCGAGCAGGAGCACGCCGTGCGGGTCGTCCTCGCCGAGGACGAGCGGCACGTTCAGTTCCGCCTTGTCGCGCAGGGCGCGGGCCAGCGGACCGTACAGGCGGTTCTCGGGCCGGCTATCGTCGTAGACGCAGAGCACGGCGGTGTGCCCGGAGAGGTTGGCCACGCGCTGGAAGCGCCGGCCGGAGCCGCCCTTCAGCACGGCCGCCTCCGGGAGGGGCAGGTAGCCGACGAGGCCGGCGGCCTCCTCGACGGAGAGCCGGCCGCGCACCGGCCGCTCGAACTCGGCCCGCAGCCTCTCGAATTCCTCGAGCGTACCGAGGTCGTGCCAGACCTTCGAGCCGTCCAGGTAACCCTGGACGCTGCCTTTGCGCTCGCCGACCCGGCGCAGGAAATGCTCGACCAGGGACTCGATCTCCTTCGGGACGCCCAGCGCGAACGCCCGGGTGACGAGGCAGATGCCCGTGTACTGGTAGGCGGGGTCCGTCGCGCCCAGGCGGTCGCGCAGGTCGGTGACGTCGCCTTCGTCGGTGATGCGGACGTTCTTGACCGGGCCCTGCTCGCGGACGACCAGGGTGGCTTCGGCGCCGTTGGCGCGGTGGTGCTCGACCGCGGCGGCGAGGTCGACGGTCGAGAGGATGTCGCCGTTCCAGACGATGAGGTCGCGGTCCTCCTCGGTCAGCAGTTCGGCCACGTTGGCCAGACCGCCGCCGGTGTCGAGGAGCACGGGCTCGTGCACGAGCCGGACTTCGGCGTCGAGGAACTTGCCGGTGGGGAAGGCCTCCGTCCACGCCTCGGGGCAGTGGTGCGTGTTGATGAGGAAGCGGCGCGTGCCGGCCCGGTGCAGGGCGCGCATCGCGCGCAGGACGAGCGCCTCGTCGCCCAGGCGCAGCAGCGGCTTGGGGCAACGCTCGGTGAGCGGCCGCAGGCGGGTGCCGAGGCCGGCCCCCAGGATGAAGGCGGTGCGGGGAAAGTCAGTCATGGGAAGGGGAGGCGCAGGCGGGGCAGATGCCGTAGATCTCGAGCACGTGGGTGAGTTCGCCGTAGCCCTTGGCGCGGGCGGCGGCCTCGACCGCGCCGGTGTCGCAGCCGGGCAGCCGGTCGATCCGGCCGCAGCGGCGGCAGATCACGTGGTGGTGGTGATGGCCGGCCGCGGGCAGGGCGTAGAGCGAACGGCCGCGTTCGAGCGGGTGGCGTTGGACGATGCCGGCCTCCTCGAGGGCGCCGAGGCTGCGGTAGACGGTCACGAGGTCGAGCGTCCCGTCCCCGGCCAAGGTATGGATCTCCTCGGCGCTCAGGGGGCCGCGGGCCTCGTCCAGGACGCGGAGCAGGGCCTGGCGGGGGGCGGTCACCCGCAGGGCCTTGTCCTTCATGCGGCGCAGGGCTTCGTCCACGCGGCCGGGGGCCCCTTGGCCGCAGCAGCCGTCGTCGTGGCGATGTCCATGGGCCATGGGGCTAGGTTTGGCCGCCTTGATGACGTGGCAACATCGAATGGCCACTTGCCACCATCCCGGCGCTCCTTTCGATGGTCGGGTCCATGCCCGCCGTCCCGGTCAAGTCCCCCGCCGCTCCGCCCGAGCTCTGCCCGGTCGCGTTCCGGGATTTCCACTCGTCCGAGCCCTTCCCGCTGGAACTGGGGGGCGTCCTGCCCGGCCTGACCCTGCGCTACGAGACCTACGGGACCTTGCTGCCGGACAAGTCGAACGCGATCCTCGTCCCCCACGCGCTCAGCGGCGACCACCACGTGGCCGGACGCTATCGCCCGGAGGACCCCAAGCCGGGCTGGTGGGACGTCTTCGTCGGTCCCGGCAAGGCCATCGACACGGACCGCTTCTTCGTCATCGGCGTGAACTGCATCGGCGGCTGCAAGGGCTCCACCGGTCCGCTCTCCATCGATCCCCGCACCGGGCGCCGCTTCGGCGGCTTCTTCCCCGAGATCACGTTGGGGGACATCGTCCGCGCCCAGCGCCTGGTCGTCCGCCACCTCGGCATCGCCAAGCTGCACGCGGTCGTCGGCGGCTCCATGGGCGGGATGCAGGCCCTGCTGTGGTGCGCGGACTACCCGCGCGAGGTCGGCCGCATCGCCGTCCTCGCCGCCGGCCTCAGCCAGTCGCCGATGGCCATCGCGCTCAACGCCGTCTCCCGCGCGTGCGTCGAGAAGGACCCGCATTTCCGCGGCGGCCACTACGAGCCCGGCGCAGGTCCCGACACGGGGCTCGCGGTCGGGCGCATGCTCGCGCACATCAGCTACCTTTCCTCCGCGGCCTTCGACCAGAAGTTCGGCCGCGCGAAGGTCCCCGGCGCCCGGCCCGGCGACCCCGTGCATTGGCAGGTCGAGAGCTACCTGGACCACCAGGGCGAGGCCTTCGTCAAGCGCTTCGACGCCAACAGCTGGCTCCGCATCACGCGCGCCGTCGACCGCTTCGACATGACGGCCCGGGCCGCCGCCGGCACGCTGTTCCAGGGCGATGGCCCGGACGTCCTCGCCGTCGGCTTCTCGAGCGACTGGCTCTACCCGACGAGCGAGCTGCGCATGCTCCTCGCCGCGGCCACCGCGGTGGGCGTCAACGCGGCCTACCACGAGGTCATCACCGACGCGGGCCACGACGGCTTCCTGCTGCCGGACACGGGGCTCAGCGTGCGCCTGCACGCCTTCCTCGGCTGATCAGAGCAGCGGCTCGACGATGCGCGAAAGGCGCTCGCCCAGCCGGCCCTGCCACGTCCGGCTGCGCCGGTAGAGGTCCTCGGAGTAGCGCGCGCAGTCCGGCTCGAGCCCGGCGACGTAGTCCTCGATCGCGCGCACGGCCGCGGGTTCCCGCAGCACCGCGCCGACCTCGTAGTTGAGGAAGAGCGAGCGCATGTCGAGGTTGGCCGAGCCGATCACGGCGGCGGCGCCGTCCACCACGACGAGCTTGGCGTGCAGGACGTCGGGCTTGAAGAAGAGGATTTCGGCGCCGGCCTCGTGCAGCGTGCGCAGGTACCAGCGGCGCGCGAAGTCGAGGAGCCGGTGGTCCGAGCGGCGCGGGATCACGAGGCGGACCCGGCGGCCGCGCCGCGCGGCCGCGCCGAGCAGCGCGAAGAGGCGGCGGTCGGGGACGAAGTAGGGCGTGACGAGGGTGATCGAGGTCGCCGCGGTTTCGAAGAGGCGGGCGTAGGCTTCCCAGAGGGGGTCGCCCTCCGCGTCCGGGCCGGTCGCGATGACCTCCACGCTCGCCGGCCCGGCGGCCAGCTGCCGTTCCCGCAGCTGGTCGGCGTAGCGCCGCGGGGGTTCGTCGGTGGCCTGGCACCAGTCGGCGATGAAGATCCGTTCGAGCGCCCCGGCGACCGGTCCTTCCAGCCGGAACGAGCAGTCGCGGAAGCGGCGGTTCGAGGGGCGCCGCCCCATGTAGCCCAGCCCGAGATTCTGCCCGCCGATGATCGCCACGCGGCCGTCGAACACGGCGAGCTTGCGGTGGTTGCGCCAGTTCGCGGAGCCCTTGCCCTGGAGGGGCAGGGCGGGGTTGAAGCGTGCGACGCGCCCGCCGGCCCGGAGCAGCGGGCGGCAGAGCACGAGCGGCATGCCCCAGCTGCCGACCGCGTCGACCAGCAGACGCAC
>JBEBDN010000111.1:0-15728 GCA_041156945.1 Verrucomicrobiota bacterium
AGCACCGGCGTGCGGTCGACCGCGGCGAGCACCGTCTTGAGGGCGAGCATCACGCGGGCCGCTTCGCCGCTGGAGGCGATCTGGTCGAGCGGCAGGAGATCCTGGCCGGCGTTGGGGCAGAAGAGGAAGCGGACGGCGTCGGCGCCGTGGGGCCCGAGGTCGGCGGCGGCCACCTCGATCCGGAGGTCGGCCTTCTTGAAGCCCAACGCCCCGAGCATCTGGCGGGCGGCGGCGGCGAGCTTCTCGGCGGCCTTCAGGCGGGCCGCGCGGAGGACGGCGGCCTGCTTGCGCAGATCCTTCTCCATCAGTGCGGCCTCGGACTTCAGCTTGGCCACGCGCGCCTCGACGTCGCCCTGCGACGCCAGCCGGCGACGCAGCCCCTCGCGTTTCTCGCGCACGGTCTCGGCCGACGGACCGTACTTGCGGCGAAACTCCAGCCAGCGGTTCATCTGTGCGTCGAGCTCCGCCGTCGCCTCCTCGTCGGCGGAGAGCCCGCGGCCCAGCCGGGCGAAATCGGCGCGGATATCCTCGGCCTCGGCCGCGAGGGAGTTCAGGCGGTCGCGCAGGGCCGCGGCGTCGGCGTCGATGCGGGCCACGTCATCGCCGGCCTTGAGCAGCTTGGGGAGGACTTCGCCGAGGCCTTCGGTCCCCAGGCCCGCCTCGAGCTGGCCGAGCAGCGCGGCGAGTTCCTGCGCCCGGGACGCGCGGGCATGGTCGCGCTCGAGCTTGGCGATGGCCTCCTCGGAGAGGTCCAGCGAGTCGAGCTTCTCGAGCTGGGCGCGCAGGAACGCCTCCTCGTCCTCGGAAAGGCGCTCGGCCGTGGCGGCCGCCTCCGCCTCGCGCAGCAGCTCGAGGCGTTGGCGCCAGCCGGCCCGGTAGGCGGCCAAGGGCGAGGCGAGGCCCGCATGCAGGTCGAGCATCTCGAGCTGCGTCTCGGCGCGCATCAGTTTCTGCGGCTCGCCCGGACCGTGGAAATCGATCCAGAGCTCGCCCAGACGCTGCAGTTGCGCGAGGGTGGCGGCGCCGCCGTTGATGGAGATCCGTCCCGGCTTGGTCGCATGGACCGAACGCTTCAGGATGAGCAGCCCATCGTCGCAGCCGGGCAGGTCGAGCGCCCGCAGGACCTCGTCGAAGCGCGGGTCGCCGTCGACCTCCAGCTCGGCCTCGACGGCGCATTCCTCGGCGCCCTTGCGGACGATCGTCTTCGCGGCGCGGTTGCCGGCCAGGAGCGAGAGCGCGCCGAGGAGGACGGATTTGCCCGCCCCCGTCTCGCCGGTGACGACGGTGAAACCCGGACCGACCTCCAGTTCGGCCCGGTCCATCAGGGCCAGATCGCGGATGACGAGGCGGCGGATCATGCGGAAGGACGCTCGCCGAAGAGCGCGGAGCCGACGCGGACGCAGGTGGAGCCGGCGGCCACCGCGAGCTCGAGGTCGCCGCTCATGCCCATCGAAAGCTCCGGCAGGCGGACGGCGAAGCGGGCCTCCAGTTCGTCGCGGCAGCGGCGCAGGGCCTCGAAGGTGCGCGTCGCCACGGCGGGATCGTCGGAGAGGGGGGCGATGGCCATGAGCCCGGTGACCTTGAGCGCGGGATGGGCCAACGCGGCCTCGAGGACGGCGGGGGCCGCGGCGAGGTCGCTGCCGAACTTGGCGGGGTCGTCGCCGGCGTTGACCTGGATGAGCGCCTCGCGCACCAGCCCGAGCTCGCCAGCGATCCGCCCGAGCCGGGCGGCCAGTTCCGGGGAGTCGACCGATTGGATCACGTCGAACGCCTGGAGGGCCTGCTTGGCCTTGTTCGACTGAAGGTGGCCAATGAGCTCCCAACGGAGCTCGGCGGGGGCTTGGGGACGCTTCTGGAGGGCTTCCTGCACCCGGTTCTCCCCGACCGCGGGGAGGCCGAAGCGGTGGGCGTAGAGGGCGGCCTCCACCGGGTGGGTCTTGGTCACCGGGAGGAGGCGCACGGAGCCGGGCGCCCGTCCGGCGGCCGCGCAGGCCTTCCGGATCCGGCCCAAGACGGCCTCACAACGGCCCGCGAACTGGTCATAGGTGACCATTTGAACACTAGTGGATGAGTTTCGCCCCCAAGTCAACGCCGCCAGACGGCCGGAACCGAGGTTTCGTGGCAGCTAGATTAGCAAAACTACACTTGAAGGCATTTGTCATTAGATTTAGTAATCCAAGCCCCTTTCCTTCCATGCATATCGAAAACCTGAAGATCTTCCGCGACCTGGTCGACAACGAGAGCTTCTCCAAGGCCGCCAAGCTCAACGCCATCACGCAGTCGGCCGTCAGCCAGCAGCTCCGCTCCATGGAGAAGCACTTCAACGTGCTCATCGTCGACCGCAGCCAGAAGCAGTTCCGGCTGACCCGCGAGGGACGCAGCCTCTACGAGGCCGCGAAGGACATCCTCAACCGCTACGAGCAGGTCTCGAGCGAGATGCAGGAGATGCGCAAGGTCGTCAGCGGCACCGTCCACGTCTCGACCATCGTCTCGATCGGGCTCCACGAATTGCCGCCGCACGTGAAGCGCTTCATGCAGGAGTTCCCGCACGTCAACGTGCGCGTCGAATACCGCCGCTCCAACCTCGTCTACGAGGACGTCGTGTCGAACGCGGTCGACTTCGGCCTGGTCGCCTTCCCGCAGAAGATGCGGCAGATCGAGATCACCCCGCTGATGGAGGACCAGCTGGTCGCCATCTGCGCCCCGAAGCACAAGCTCGCCGGCAGGAAGGAGATCGACCTCGCCGACCTGCAGGGCGGCAAGTTCATCGGCTTCGACCAGGACATCCCGACGCGCAAGGCGCTCGACCAGTTCTTCCGCGAACAGCGCATCGAGCTCGAGCCGTCGATGGAGTTCGACAACATCGAGACGCTGAAGCGCGCGGTCGAGGTCGACGCCGGCGTGGCGCTCGTGCCCGAGGGCACCATCCGGCAGGAAGTCGAGCAGGGCACCCTCGTGATGCTGCGCCTGCGCGACCGGCGCGTGGCCCGGCCGCTCGCCATCGTGCACCGCAAGGGGCGCGTCCTCACGCCGGCGATGAAGCGCTTCATGGCGCACCTCATCAACAGCACCGGCGGCAAGGCCGCGACCGACCTCGGCTGATCAGACGCGCTGCTCCCGGCGCCGACGGGCGAGCCGGGCGAACCCGGGCAGGGCCTGCGCGGCGAGGAAGCCGAGCCCGACCCAGAGCAGGGCCCGCCCCTCGTCGTCCCGGAACGCCTGCGCGCCGGCGGCCCACCAGACGAGGGCCCCGGCCAGCGGCTCCGGCCCGCCGACCAGGGCGGCGCGGACCAGCGCCGCGTTGCCGAGGAGCACGCAGGCGAGCGCGGCGGCGGCCCCGGCGGGGAGGAGCCCGCGGGCGCCATGGGCGTAGGCGAGCGCGCCGAGCCCGACGAGCAGGCCGACGAGCAGCGCCGTGGTCACGCGGCCGCGCCAGGGGAGCAGGCCCAGCCGCAGGCGGTGGGCCCGGAGGTAGAGCCCGGTGGCCGCCGCGGCCATGGCCAGGGTGAGGAGCCACACGTAGACGAGGCCGCGCACCGGCAGGGCGTAGGCGTCGATCGCCCACTGCAGGACGAAGCACTTCGCGAGGATCAGGGCCCAGAGGGCCTCCAGCCGGTCAAGCACCTCGCCCTCGCGGTACGCGCGCTCGACGGACAAGGCCAGCTCGGCGTTGTTCGCCGGCGGCAGCGAGGTCGGGGGAACGGGCATGGGCGCTCAGTCGGCCCACAACTTGAGGCTCTTGATCGCGATGGCAACCGGCGGCGGCACTTCCTTCTCCCAACCCGCGTCGCCCGCCCGGATCCGGTCCGCCAGGGTGCGGGGCTGGCACGCCATCGCGGCCGGGTCGGCGCCCGCGATCGGCACGAAGAAGCCGTTGTTGAGCAGGTGCTGGAAGAGGCCGGCCACGCTCGGGCGCATCTGGATGTCGCCGGCGGCGATGACCGCGTCCTCCTTCACCGTGTAGCTCTCCGGGAAGCAGACCTTGCAGGCGACCGGGTCGGCCACCAGGCGGCGGAGCTGGTCGCCGCGCATCGGGTAGACCATGACCTGGACGCCGTCCTTGAACAGCCGACCGAAGGACTCGAGCACCCCGCCCTCCAGCTGCGTGTAGTGCTCGGGGTTGAAGAGGTCGACGAGGTTGTTCATGCCGGCGACCAACGTGAGGCGGCCGGTCGTGTGCATGCGGAAATAGGCCGGCAGCCGGAACCAGCCGCGGTGCCGGGTCACGAGGAGCGGCCGGCGGAGGGTCGCGACCAGGCGGATCCGGTCGATCAGTTCGGCCTCCGGGTGCGGGTCCGAACCGATGCACATCTCGAAGAGCGGGAGCACGTCCGCCCCGCCCTCGCCGAGGTTCCGCAGCGCGCAGGCGAGCATGTCCTCGTTGACCAGCGAGACCGGCCGGAAGGTGCCGCGGGCGACCAGCAGGTTCTTCTTGTAGAGGTATTCGCTGGGGACCTCCGGGGCGCCCTCCGGACCGAACAGCACGGCGTCGGTCAGGCCGAGGCGGACGAGGCGGAGCGCGGCGGAGCGGTTGTCGAAGGCCCCGAAGGCGGGTCCCTTGAAGTGGACGAACTCGACCTCCACCCGGCCGACGCCGACGCCTTCGACGAGGGCGGTGAGGAAGGCGTCCACGCCGGTGCGGGCGTTCAGCGCGGCGTGGATGAGGTTGACCCCGACGATGCCGAGGGCGTCCTGCTGGCGGCCCGCGTCCTTGTCCCAGAGCCGCACGTGCAGCAGCACCTCGCTGGGCGGGGTGAGCGGAGCTTCCTGGAAGCGCAGGCCGATCCAGGAATGGCCCTGGCCCTTGCCGTCGTGGGGGGTCGTCGCGACCGTGTCGGCGAAGGCGAAGAAACGGGTCTGCGCCCCGCGCTCGGCGGCCAGGCGGTCGACCAGCAGCTGGTACTCGTGCTGCAGCATCTGCTCCAGGCGCTCGCGCGAGACGTAGCGCCTGGGGTGGCCGTAGATGGCGTCGCTGACCCGCATGTCGTAGGCCGACATGCTCTTGGCCACGGTGCCCGACGCGCCGCCGGCCTTGAAGAAGTGCCGGACGACCTCCTGCCCCGCCCCGATCTCGGCGAAGGCCCCATAGGCCGAGCGGTCGAGGTTGATGGCCAGCGCCTTGCGTTCGGTGGCGGCGCCCGCGTCCGGGGTCTGCTCGTACATGGCGTCAGGCTAGCCGGCCCGGCGAAGGGAAACGAGCGGAAACCGGCGGCGAAAAAGCGTCTTTTGAATGGCGATGTTTCGCCAGCCACGCATCGTGCGGAGAAACCACCGCGCCCGCCGCACCCATGAAAGAATTCCTGAAATCCCTCCTCGCCTCCGCGCTGGGGACCTTCCTCGCCGGCGCCCTCTGCGCCTTCCTGCTGCTGGTGATGGTCGTCGCCGGCCTGAGCGCCTCGGGGAGCGGGGCGCCGACCGTGAGCGTCCGCCCCGGCACCATGCTCGTCGTCGGCCACGGGCTCGTCGTGAACGACACCCCCGCCCACGGGAACCCGGGCCTGAGCTCGCTGCTCGGCGACGACCCCCGTCCGACGGTGGACCTGTACCGGGCGCTCGCCGCGCTCGAACTCGCCGCCCAGGACCGGAACATCGTGGGCGTCGTGATCTCGGGCGAGATCGAGGCCGGCGTCGTCCAGTTGGGCGAGCTCCGCAAGGCCATCGCGGACTTCCGCCAGGCGACGGGCAAGCCCGTCCTGGCCTGGATCGAGAACGGCGCCCAGGGCGAATACTACCTCGCGAGCGTCGCCGACCAGATCGCGATGCACCCCTCGGGCGAGCTCGAGCTCAAGGGCCTCGCCGCCGGCAACGTCTATTTCGGCGAAACGCTGCGGACCCTCGGCATCGGGGTCCAGGTCACCAAGGTCGGCAAGTACAAGTCGGCCGTGGAGCCCTTCCTCGGGGACCGCATGAGCGAGCCGTCCCGCGAACAGTCCACCCGGCTCGTGCAGGGCGTCTGGAGCCGGCTCGTCGGGCAGATCGCCCAGTCCCGCAAGCTGACCAACGCCGCGCTCAACCGGGCGGCCGACGCCGGCGGGATCTTCACCGCGAAGAAAGCCCTGGCGCTCAAGCTCGTGGACGGCCTCCAGCAACGCGACGAATTCATCGAACGGGTCCGCAAGGCCGGGGCGGCCCTCGACGACAGCGAGACGTCCTTCCGCCAGGTGTCGCTGGCCCGCTACGCCGGCAAGGTCCGCCTGCCCCGCGGGGCCGACAAGGTCGCGGTGGTCTACGCGGAAGGCGAGATCGTCGACGGCTGGGGCGGCCCCGACGAGGTCGGCGGGGACCGCGTGGCGTTCGAGCTGCGCCGGCTCCGGGCCGACGACCGCGTCAAGGCCGTGGTCCTGCGGGTGAACAGCCCGGGCGGCTCGGCCTTCGCCAGCGACCTGATCGCGCGCGAGGTCGCCCTGCTCCGCAAGAAGGGCCTGCCCGTCGTCGTCTCGATGGGCGACCTCGCGGCCAGCGGCGGCTACTACATCGCCGCCCGCGGGAGCGTGATCATGGCGGACCCGGCCACCCTCACCGGTTCGATCGGCGTCTTCGGCCTGCAGTTCAACTACGAGGAGCTCGCCAAGAAGTTCCACCTCGGGCACGACGGCGTGAAGACCAACCGCTACGCCGACCTCGGCCAAGGCCACCGCGCCGCCAAGGACGACGAGCTCGCGCTGGTGCAGGCCATGGTGGACGAGGTCTACGAGGACTTCCTCAAGATCGTCGCCGAAGGGCGCAAGCTGGAGCGCGACGACGTGCACGAGGTCGCCCAAGGCCGCGTGTGGCTAGGCACCGACGCGCGCGAACGCCAGCTGGTGGACAAGTTCGGCGGCCTCCGCGACGCCATCGCCCTCGCCAAGTCGCTGGCGGCGCTGAAGGAGGCCCAGCTGGTGCAGGTCCCCGCCCTGCACGAGGGCGAGGAATCCCTCCTGCAGCAGCTCCTTTCCGAGGGGCGCGAGGACCACCCGCTCTTCACCCGGGCGGCCCCGCGCGACCCGGCCATCCTCTTCCTGCGCACGCACGCCGAGACGCTGCGGGCGATCCGGACGCTGAACGACCCGAAGGGCGTCTACCTCACCTGCCCGCTCCGCCTGGAGCGCCGCTGAGGGCTCAGCCCTTCGGGCGCTGCGCCTTGGCCTCGGGCATCCACGCCCGGAGCTGGCGGATGCGCGTCGCGTCCGCCGGGTGGGTCGACAGGAATTCCGGGGGGCGGGCACCGCCGATCTTGGCGAAGCGTTCCCAGAAGCCCGGGGCCTTCTCGGGGTCGAAGCCCGCGCGCGCCATGAAGAGCAGGCCGAGGTGGTCCGACTCCGACTCGTGGCCGCGGCTGTAGGGCAGCAGCAGGCCGAGCTGCGAACCGAGGCCGATGGCGGCGACCCAGGCCTGCCGCGTCTGGGCGTCCTTCTTCTTCGTGGCCTCGTCCGTCAGGGCGACGGCCGCGGCGACGCCCAGCTGCTGCGAAACGCGCTCGGCGCCGTGGCGGCAGATGACGTGGGCGACCTCATGGCCGAGGATGACCGCGATGTCGTCGTCGGTCGGCGCGTAGGCGAACATGCCGGCGTTGAAGCCGATCTTGCCGCCCGGCATGGCGAACGCGTTGGGCGACCTGTCGTCGATGATGGCGAACTCCCAGCGGGCCGCGGGCGGGAGCACGCCGTTGCGGTCGTCGCGCCGGGCGGCCGCGACGATCCGGAGGCCGATTTCGCGGACCTTCGCGAGGCGCGGGTCGTTCGGAAGCTTCTTCATCTTCGCGAACTCGCCGGCCGAGAGCGAGGCGACCTCGGCTTCGTCGACCAGGATGAACTGGGAACGGCCGGTCACCGGGGCGGTCTGGCATCCGCCGAGCGCGGCGGCCAGCAGGAGCAGGAGGGGGAGGCGCATGGGGATCAGGAACGGGGCGGGGCGCCGGCGTCGCCGACGTAATATTTGCCGGCGGACGGGTCGTAGGTGTCCGTGTAGACCGAGGCGAGGCGCATGGACATCTGATTGAGCACGGCGGAGGGCGGCGGGGCGCCGGCGTCGCGGAGGCGGGCCAGGCAGGCGGCCGCGTTGCGGGCGCTCACCACGTTGAAGCGGACGACGTAGACGACGCCGTCGACCTTGGGGATGAGGTGCAGGGCGTCCGAGACGGCGCCGATGGGCGGGGAGTCGATGAAGACGCGGTCGTAGCGGCGGCGGAGCTCGTCGATCATCTCCCCGAAGCGGGGGTTGTTGATGACCTGCGTGGGATTGCGGCAGCTGAGGCCCACGGGCAGGACGTCGAGCCCGGGGGCGACGTCCTTGACGATGGCCTCGTCGAGGGTCGTCTCCCCGTTGAACCAGCGGCTCACGCCGCCGTCGCCGGCGAAGCCGAGCGAGGGTCCCACGTTGGGGAGGCGGAGGTCGGCGTCGACCACGATGACGCGCTCGGCGTGCTGCGCGAAGGCGAGCGCCAGGTTGGTCGCGACGAAGGTCTTGCCCTCGCCCGGGCGCGTGGACGTCACGAGGAAGACGCGGCCGGCCGCCGAAGCGGGGTTGATCTTCATCGCCGAATAGATCGCGCGGACGGCCTCGGTCGCCTGCCGGTCCTTGTCCTGGCGCGCGAGCAGGGCCCGGTCCGGCCCGACGGTCTCGGAGACCTTCGGCACCGTCCCGAGGACCGGCATGCCCAGGCCGCCCTCGAGGTCGCGCACGGACTTCAGGCGGTCGTCGAGCGTGCCGAGGAGCACCACGAGGCCGACGCCCGCGAAGAGGCCCAGGGCGAGGCCGGCGAGGGCGTTGACGCTGAAGTTCTTGTTCACGGGCTTGTCGGAGACGGAGGGCTTGTCCATCACGCGGATGGAGGTGCTGATGCCGGACGTCGCGGTGCGCAGCTTGGCCTCCTCGTAGTTCAGCTTCATGCGGCCGAGGAATTCCTCGTTGGCGCGGATGTCCTTGTCGATCTTCTCGAGCTCGACGGCGGCGGCCTGCAGGCGGTTGATGGCCTCGTCCTTCTGGCTGAGGATCTTGATGGCGTTGTCCAGCTTGGCGCGCAGGTCGACCTGGGTCGCGACCAGCGAGTCCGCCTTCGTGGCCACGGTCCGCCTGAACTCGGCGGTGAGCTGGGCGAGCACCTGGCGCTCGGCGATCATCTTCGGGTGCAGGTCGGTGTAGACCTCCTCCATCGCCCGCACGCGCGTCTGGGCTTCGGTCTGCTTGGTCCGGGCCGCGGCGACGTCGGCGTCGGCGCGGACCAGCGGGATCTCCGCGAGGTCCCGGCCGGCGGCGCGGTACTGCTGGACGAGGGCGACCACGATGCCGACCTCGTCCAGCTGCTTGCGGTAGTCCTCGCGGTCCTGGATCAGCTTGGAGCGCTGCGCGGCGATGCTGTTGGTCGTGCCCGCGATGTCCAGCAGCTCGCCCGACTTCACGAGGGCGTTCCTCTTCTCGTAGAGGCGGCGGACCTTGTCCTCGAGCGATTCGATCTCGATGCGGGCCTTCTCGACCAGCGGGTGGGTGATGGTGAGGCGCTCGTCCTCGCTGGACTTCTGGATCACGTCGCAGAAGCGCTGGGCGACGAGGCGGGCGAGCTCGCGGTTGGGGTGGGTGAAGTCGACGTTCACCACGAAGGTCTGGCGGGTCGGGTTGACGCCGCGCTGCCGCGCGAAGACCTCCTGCTCGGTCAGGGGACCGGTGAAGATGTTGCCCTGCTGGTAGGGCTCGAGGACGAGCTTGCGTTCGGCGGGGGTCAGCAGGCGGGAGACCCCCTCGATCACCGCCGTGCTCTTCATGGATTCGATCGCCGTGAGGAAGTCGTCGTTGGAGCCGATGCGCTGCGTCTCGTCGACGGCCGTGTTGCCGGTCCCGATCGTCGGGGTGAGCCGGTACACGCGCAGCCGGCCCGCGGCGCGGTATTCCGGGATGATGGTGGAGGTGTACACCACCGCGATGGTCACGAAGACCAGGACCGACAGCAGCACCCACCACCAGCGCTCGCGGAGCATGGTGAGGTAGAGGGTGAACGGGCCGCCCTTGCCGCCGGACCCGCCGGCGGCGCCGTAGTTGCCGTAGCCGCCGTAGCCCGCGGCGCCATAGCCCGCATAGCCTCCGTAGGCTCCGTAGCCGCGCGGACCGCGCGCGGGGTCCTCCTGGGGTTGACCGGGCTTGGGGGCGGGTGCGTCCATGTCAGAAAGTGCGGTCGCGGACGTAGATCTGGTCCTCGTCCTCGAGGGGGAAGTCGGGCTCCTCGCCCTTGTCGATCTTGGACATGTCCTTCTGGATCGGGGTGGGGACGCCGTTCAGGCTGCGCGTCACGGTGACGTCCGTGCGGCTGCCGCGGGCGAGGATGCCGCCCGCCATGGAGAGGGCCCGACCCAGCGTGAGGGTCTCCTCCGGCGGCACGAGCACCGAACCCGGCTTGCCGACGAAGCCGTTCACGTAGATGCGGCGCTCGGCGTAGTTGACGATGGTCAGGACGACCTGCGGGCGCTTGAAGTACTTGAGGAAGAGCTTCTCGAGCGCGGCCTGGGCCTCGCTCACCGTGAGTCCGCCGACCTTGACGATCTCCTTGAGGAACGGGATGTCCACCGTGCCGTCGGGGTTGATCCGGCGCTCGACCAAGGTGTCCGCCTCGTTGATGACCCCCACGCGGATGGTGTCGCGCGCGCGGAGCCGGTAGCTGGGGCGCACCGGGGCCGGCTCGCCGGCGGGGGCCGCGGGCGCGTCGGCGGCGAGCAGGCCGGGGCCGACCAGGCAGGCCCAGACCAGGCCGAGCCGGAGGAGGTCACGGAGGGGAAGGAGCATGGGGAGAAGCATGGACGGAAAGGGGCGGAAGGTCAACGAGACCCTCCGCCCCTTCGGCGGCCGCGGCCGTCCGGCGATCAGTAGCGGAAAGCGGCCGAAACGGTCAGCGCGTTGGCCTGGAAATTGGCCGAGGCGTTGGCCGGCAGCTTCGAATCGGTGAAGCTGTAGGCTAGGGTGAAGCTCAGGTGGGGGTTATACTTATAATCGGCACCGAGGTTGTAGACCATGGTGTTGACGACGGTCGTGCCCGCGAGGACGTCGCTCTTGGTGGCCCCGACGTTGAAGCTCAGGTCCTCGGCGGCGGTGAAGTTCACCGTGTACGTGTAGGACTTGCTGTCGATCTGGCCGCCGGTGTTGTTCGCGTTGATGTCGCGCGAGAGGGAGAGCGAGTGGTTGACCTTCTCGGTCAGGGTATGCTGCAGGTTGATCGAGAACGAGGGGATCTGGTCGTTGGCCGCGCCGTCCACGGAGGCCGTGGCGTAACCCGCGCGGGCGGTCACGTTGAGCTTGCCGGCGCCGGTCGGGTCGCCCTTGGCCGTGAGGCCGACGAAGTGCTTGCGCAGCTGCAGGGGATAGGAGCCCGCCGGACGCTCCGTGGTGATCAGCCCCGGGGTGGCGGTGGAAGTGTTCTGGGAGAAGTAAGGCGCCGGGGAATAGTCCGTGACGTCGTGCTGGTAGCGGAGGCCGAACGAAAGCTTCTCGAAGGCCTGGTAGATGACTTCGACGGGGATGGCCTTGGTGTTGAGCTCCGTCAGGCCGTTGGTGTTGTAGGAGGTCTTGATGCCGGGGTTCGCCGGCGCGGGCAGGGGATTGATCTGGGTTTCCGCGTTCTCCTCGAACTTCACCGGGTTCAGGTAATGGTTGTAGGTGTTGATGAAGCCCAGCGTCAGGTTGATCTTCTCGGTCAACTTGTACTTGGCCTCGAAGTTGTGCGAGTAGTTCGACTGCCGGAGCAGGTTGGCGCCGAGGGGAATGACCGTGCCGACGCCCTGTTGGGCGAGGTCGTCGTTGCGCACGGTGATGCGGTAGGAGCTGTCGAGGGTGAGGCTGAGCGGGCCGCCGTCGGCGAAGCGGATGTTCGCGGAGAGGGCGTCTCGGTCGTCCTCGAGGTCGGCCAAGGAGGCCTTGTTGTAGCGGACGATGTTACGACGGGCCGAAAGCGTGACCGCGAGGCTGGAGTCCTTGCCGTATTCCAGGGCCAGACCGGGCGTCACCGTCCAGGACGTGGCGGAAACGGCGTTGGCCGTGGTGTAGAGGTTATCCGTGATGTCGACGGCGAAGGAAGAGTCGAAGAAGATGTCCGTGTCGTTGCCGATCTGGATCAGGGGCGAGGTCGGGAACAGGTTGGCGGCGCCCAAGGAAGGCCCGACCGCTATGCAAGCGGCGGCGAGAAGGAAACGGACCGGGGTCATACAGGAGGGGGGTTGGGCAGAGACTAGGTATCCACCCCCCCCTATCAACCCCCAAAAGGTAGGGGCGTTTCTTCAGATAAAACAAAAATCCCGCCTTTCGGCGGGATTTGGTCGAAAAGAGCCTCTGCTTTTTAGGCCTTCGGCACCGTCGGCAGGACGCGGATCTTGCGGAAGGCCGGGAGACCCGTGCCCGCCGGGACCAGATGGCCCATGATCACGTTCTCCTTGAAGCCGGTCAGCAGGTCGCGCTTGGCCATCGTGGCGGCGTCGGTCAGCACGCGGGTAGTCTCCTGGAAGGAGGCCGCGGAGATGAACGATTCCGTCTCCAAGGAGGCCTTGGTGATGCCCAGGAGGATCGGTTCGGACTCGGCGATCTGGCCGCCGCGCTCGTGGATGGAGCGGTTGGCGTTGGCCAGGAGCGTGCGGTCGACGTGCTCCCCCCAGAGATGGTCGGAGTCGCCCGGCTCGGCCACGCGCACCTTGCGGAGCATGCGGGCCACGATGATCTCGATGTGCTTGTCGTTGATCACGACGCCCTGCGAGCGGTAGACCTTCTGGATCTCGGTGATGAGGTAGTCCTGCACCTTGGACTGGCCCAGGATGTCCAGGATGTCGTGCGGGTCGACGGCGCCTTCGGTCAGGGCCTGGCCCTGCTTCACCTTCTCGCCGGCGGCGACGATGATGTGCTTGCCGTGCGGGATGAGGTGCTCCTCCTCGCGGCCGATGGAGTCGGCGATGATGAGGCGCTTCTTGCCGCGGATGGAGGGCTCGAAGCGGACGGTCCCGTCGATCTTGGCGATCTCGGCGGCGTCCTTCGGCGGACGGGCCTCGAAGAGCTCGGAGATGCGCGGCAGGCCGGCGGTGATGTCCTGCGTCTTGGCGGCCTGGCGGGGGATCTTGGCGAGGACGGCGCCGCGGGTGACGACGTCGCCGTCGTCGACCTCGACGCGGGCGCCCGCGGGGATGGTGAAGGCGCCGAGCTCCTTGCCGGAGGCGTCGACGATCTGGACCTGCGGGTTCTGCTCGTCGGAGTACTCGATGACGTACTTGAAGAACGTGTTGCTGGAGGCGTCGCGCTCCTCGGTGAAGGTGACGCCGGAGATCATGTCGACCAGGCGGACCTTGCCGTCATGGTTGGCGAGGATCGGGGTGAAGTTCGGGTCCCACGCGGCGATCGGCTCGCCCTTGGCGACCTTCTTGCCTTCCTTCACGTTGATGACGGACCCGGCGACGATGCGGTACTCCTCGACGGGCTGGTCGGCGTCGTTGAGGATGCGGATCGAGCCGTTGCCGTTGACCGCGACCTGGGTGCCGCCCTTGATCTCGACGCAGGTGAGGTCGACGAAGGCGACCTTGCCGCCCTGCTTGGCCTTGACCTCGGGGGACTTGAGCTGCGCGACGCCGCCGATGTGGAACGTGCGCATGGTGAGCTGCGTGCCGGGCTCGCCGATGGACTGGGCGGCGATGATGCCGACGGCGGTGCCGCGCTCGACCATGCGGCCGGTCGACGGGTCGAGGCCGTAGGAGCGGGCCGGGATCGCGTTCACGTTCATGTGCGTGAGCGGGGAGAGCACCTTGACGCGGTCGATGCCGACGGTCTCGATGTGCTTGGCGGAGGCTTCGTCGATGAGGACGCCGGCCTTCACGAGCACCTCCGAGGGGTTGAGCGGGTTGACGACGTCGTCGGACGGGCAGCGGCCGATGATGCGTTCGGCGAGGGAGACGAGGAGCTCGTCGCCGTCGTAGATCGCCGACTTCCACACGCCGTTCGGCAGGCGGACGTTGACGCGGTCGACGCCGGCGTCGCGCAGCTTGGCGAGAAGCTCCTCGGTGAGGGGCGTCTCGGCCTTGGCGAGCGGCTTGGCGGCGCCGGACGGGTTCGCGACGTCGGAGGCCAGGTGGCGGCCGAGGGCGGCGTCGGAGAGGGTGACGATCTCCGAGCCGGTCACGACCTCGTCGTTGTCGGTCACGATGACGTCCATGGCCACGTCGCAGAGCTTTCGGGTCATGTAGCCGGCGTCCGCGGTCTTGAGCGCGGTGTCGGAGAGGCCCTTGCGGGCGCCGTGGGTCGAGATGAAGTACTCGAGGACGGACAGGCCCTCGCGGAACGAGGACATGATGGGGCGCTCGATGATCTCGCCGGAAGGCTTGGCCATCAGGCCGCGGGCGCCGCAGAGCTGCTTCACCTGGGCCTTGTTGCCGCGCGCGCCGGAGTCCATGAGGACGTAGACCGGGTTGATCAGCATGCGGTGCTCATGGCGCGGGTCGCCCTTGCGGGCGCCGGCGACCTTGGCGGATTCGGAGAGGGTCTTGTAGACCGACTGGGCGATGGTGTCCGTGGCGGAGGACCAGGTGTCGACGACCTTGTTGCGGCGCTCGTCGTTGGTGATCGTGCCGGCCTCGTTCTGGCGCTGGAACTCGCGGACCTTGCCGGTGGCGTCGCGGACGATGCCGTCCTTCTCCTTCGGGTAGATCATGTCGCTGACGCCGATCGAGATGCCGGCCTTCGTGGCGACGCGGAAACCGGTCTCCTTGAGGGCGTCCAGCACCGGGATCGAGGCCTCGCGGCCGCAGTGCTTGTAGGTGTTCAGGATGAGGTCGCCGAGCTGGCCCTTCTTCACCGTGAAGTTGACGAAGCCGATCTCGGCGGGCCAGATCGTGTTGAACAGGATGCGGCCGACCGTGGTGACGATGGTGCGCGCTTCCTTGTCCCCGTAGACCGTGTCGCGTCCCTGGTCGGGGTTGGCGAAACGGACCCAGTCGTGGAAGTGGAGGGCGCCCTCGGCCTCGGCGTAGGTCGCCTCGGAGACGGAGCCGAGCACCGGGAGGTGCTTCTCGTCGGCCGGCTTGTCGGCCGGCTCGAGCGTCAGGTAGTAGGCGCCGAGCACGATGTCCTGGGACGGCGTGAGGATCGGCTTGCCGCTCGACGGCGAGAAGATGTTGTTCGTGGACATCATCAGGAGCTTGCACTCCATGATGGCCTCCAGGGACAGCGGGACGTGGACGGCCATCTGGTCGCCGTCGAAGTCCGCGTTGTAGGCGGTGCAGACGAGCGGGTGCAGGCGGATGGCGTCGCCCTCGATGAGGACGGGCTCGAAGGCCTGGATGGAGAGGCGGTGGAGCGTCGGGGCGCGGTTCAGGAAGACCGGATGGCCCTTGGTGACTTCCTCGAGGATGTCCCAGACTTCGGGCTTCTTCTGCTCGATGTGCTTGCGGGCGCCGCGGACGGTGTGGGCGAAGCCCAGTTCCTTGAGGCGGCGGATGATGAACGGCTCGAAGAGCACGAGCGCCATCTTCTTGGGCAGGCCGCACTGGTTGAGCTTGAGCTCGGGACCGATGACGATGACGGAACGACCGGAATAGTCGACGCGCTTACCGAGCAAGTTCTGACGGAAACGGCCATGCTTACCCTTCAGCATGTCGCTGATGGACTTGAGCTGACGGTCGCGATCCTTGACGGGCTTGCCGTGGCGACCGTTGTCGAGAAGGGCGTCCACCGCTTCCTGGAGCATGCGCATTTCATTGTGGATGATGACGTCGGGCGTCTTCATCTGGATGAGCTGCTTG
>JBEBDN010000112.1:0-3686 GCA_041156945.1 Verrucomicrobiota bacterium
CTGCGGGAAGGCAAGGGCCGCCCTCAGCTGATCAGCAGCAGGCGCGGCGCCCCCGGCGGGTTGGCCGGCGCGCGGTGGACGCAGGGCGGCGCGGGGCAGCCCGGCCAGCGGGTCGCGATGCGCCAGAGCGCGAAGGTCCCGAAGGCGTAGGGCGTCGCGCCCGGCCGGGGCGCGTAGTGGGAGTCGTAGCTATGCTCGTGCAGGAACTCGGCGAAGCCGGCGTCGTCCGCGCCGCCATATTCCATCAGCAGGGCCGCGCGGATCTCGGGCAACTCCACCTTGGGCACGGCGTCCCCGGGGCTGAGCCCCTCGCTGCTGGCCCCGTGGTACGTGCACAGCCACGTGTCGACCTCGACGGGCGCGCTGTCGACGTGGAAGGAGGTCACGTCCGTCGGCACGGCGGTGCCATCGTCGGCCGGGAGGCAGTCGTAGACGCAGTTGAGCGACGGCGCGAGGTCGTGGTCGCGCAGGCGCTGCAGGTCCGCGAGCATCGCCTCGGCGGCGAGCCGACCGGCCGCGTCCAAAGGCAACGACTCGAGCCTTTCCTCGGCGACTTCGACGATGCCTTGGCCCGGGCCGAGCGCGGCGATGACGGCTGCGAAGTCCCCGGCTAGCGACCGCTCCCAGCACAGTGCGTTGACGGTCGCCGTGAACGGGGTGCCGAGTAGTTCGGCGAATCCGGACACGAAGCGGACGCCGTGGGGTCCGGCTCCGCTCACTTCAGGCCGAAGCGCGCGACGAACTCCTTGGCGAGCGCCTCGTAGGCCACGGCGCCCGGCGAGTGGACGTCGTACTGGAAGATGGTCTGTCCGTGGCTCGGGCACTCCGACAGGCGGATGGTGCGCGGGATCATCGTCTCGAGCACGAGGGCGGGGAAGTGGGTCTTCACTTCCTCGACGACCTGGCGGGAGAGCTTGGTGCGCACGTCGTACATCGTCATCACGATCGCGCCGACGGTGAGCTTGTCGGTGGCGCCCGCGGCCTGGAGCTGGTCGACGACCCCGAGGATCTGCCCGAGGCCCTCCATGGCGAGGTATTCGGTCTGCAGGGTGACGATCAGGTGGTCCGACGCGCCGAGCGCGTTCATCGACAGCATGCCCAGCGCCGGCGGGCAATCGATGAGGATGGCCTGGTATTTGCCGGAAGCCACGAGCGGCGCGAGGGCCTCGCGCATGCGACCGAGGTAGTTCTCGGCCTGGGCGAGCTCGGACTCCACCGCGGCGAGGTCGAGCTCGGAGGGGATGAGGTCGAGTTTCGCCGTGGAGGTCGCGACGACCATGTCCCCGGCCTTGGCTTCGCCGTGCAGGACGCGGTACATCGAGCGACCTTCCGTCTTCTCGAGGCCGAGCGCGCTGGTGGCGTTGGCCTGGGCGTCCAGGTCGATGAGCAGGGTGGGGAGGCCGAGGCGGGCGAGCCCGGCGGCCAGGTTGACGGCGGTGGTCGTCTTGCCGACGCCGCCCTTCTGGTTCGCGATGGCGAAGACCTTCGTCACCTTAGGCGTCCTCGATGGGGCGTTCGACCTCGGTCGGCGCCTCGTAGTCGATCCCGGCGACGCCGAAGCCGAAGTTCTTCAGGAAGTCGGACTGGTAGCCCGCGAAGTCGGCGTGCGCGTCGAAGGTCTCGGTGGTCACCTGCGGCCAGACGTCGAAGACCGCCTTCTGCACGTCGGGGGCCATCTCCCAATCGTCGATGCGGACGCGGCCTTGGTCGTCGAAGTCGAGCGCGTTGCCGTTGTACATCTGCTTCTCGAAGAGGCGCTGGATCTGCTCGATGCAGCCCTCGTGCGTGCCCTTCGCCTTCATGATCTTGAACAGCAGGGAGACGTAGAGGGGGACGACGGGGATGGCGGAGCTGGCCTGCGTGACGACGGCCTTGTTCACCGAGACGAAGGCCCGGCCGCGGTGCAGCTTCATGAGGGCGTCGATCTTGCGGCCGGCGCGCTCGAGGTCCTCCTTGGCCTTGCCGATGGTACCGTCCTTGTAGATCGGCCAGGTGACCTGCGGCCCGATGTAGGAGTAGGCCACGGTCTGGCAGCCTTCCTTGAGGACGCCGGCGCCGTCGAGGGCGTTCATCCAGAGTTCCCAGTCTTCGCCGCCCATGACCTTCACCGTCTGCGCGATGTCGTCCGCCGAGGCGGTCTCGAGGGTCACGTCGTTGACCACCTTCTTGTCGGTGTCGAGGTTCTTGGCGTGGAAGGGCGCGCCCGTCGGCTTGAGCACGGACTTGTAGGTGACGCCGTCGGGGGCGGTGCGACGCGGGGAGGCGAGCGAGTAGACGACGAGGTCGACCTTGCCGCCGGGCATCTTCGCCTTGATGTCGGCGATCACCTGGGCCTTGAGCTCCGCGGAGAAGGCGTCGCCGTTCAGCGAGAAGGCCTTGAGGCCGGCCTTCTTCGCCTCGGCGTGGAAGCCGGCGGTGTTGTACCAGCCGGGGCTGCCGGGCTTGTCGCCCTCGCCGTTGCGCTCGAAGAAGACGCCCAGGGTCGCCGCGCCGGAGCCGAAGGCCGCCGCGATGCGGGAGGAGAGGCCATAGCCCGTGGAGGCGCCGATCACCAGGACCGACTTCGGGCCGTCCTTCAGGGCGGGGCGGGACTTCACGTGGGCGATCTGCTCGCGGACATGCGCGGCGCAACCCTCGGGATGGGAGGTGATGCAGATGAACCCGCGGACACGGGGCTTCAGGACTTGCAGGGACATGGGGATACCTTTGGAGGGGGAGGGGATGAGTTCAATCTGGAATTAGGTGGCCAAGGGGGTATCGGCGGTTGGCGGTTAGCGGTTGGATTAAGTGGCTGCAGGGTGGGGAGATTGTGTGGGCTGGGCATGGAGGAGGTTCGTTAGGGTTATGATGGGTGATCGCGGGACGTGCGGCGGGAGAGCGTTTCCCGATGATGGGGAGTCCATGCATTCCCAAGAGAACCCCAAGGTGGTCAGTTATCGCGATCTTTCGGCATGGAAGGCCGCGAAGGCTCTCGCGGTCGAAGTCTATCGGGCCGTCCATGTCGCGGCAGTCCGGAATGACTTTGCGCTCGTCGATCAACTGCGCCGCGCGGCGATCTCCGTTCCGTCGAACATCGCCGAAGGCGCCGGTCGGGGGACGAATCAGGACGCCTTGAGATTCCTGTACATCGCCCGAGGCTCGTTGTTCGAGCTACGTACCCAGTTGGAGGTAATGCAGGAGGCCGGCCTTCTGGATGCCCGCATCTGCGAGTCCCTTCTGGCGCGCGCCGAGGTCACCGGCCGTCTCCTGGGAGGGTTGGTTCGTTTTCGGGCCTCCCGCCGCGAGCGAGCCGACGAGCCCGATTCGGCTGTCGGGCCTTCGGCTCCTCCTTTCCAAGCGGGCGAACCACCCCATAGGACATAAGTCCCCTTTGGGTTCATAACCCTTGCTTGTGTGGGCTGCTTGTGGATGGTTGTCCGCTTGGCGGTCCAACCGCTATCCGCCAACCGCCATCACCTACCCTATGTTCAGCTCGCGGCTCGCCTTTGCGGATACTCCCAACGCCCTCAGCCAAGCCAAGGAGAAGCGGCTCGCCGCCGGACTGCCGCTGGTCGATCTGGCCGATACCAATCCGGCCAACGCGGGTTTCGCCTGGTCGGCGGTCGAACTGGGTCCGTTGCTGCGCCGCGATGGCATCCAGCGGCAGGACCCGGACCCGCGCGGCCTGCCCGCGGCCCGTACCGCGG
>JBEBDN010000113.1:0-22858 GCA_041156945.1 Verrucomicrobiota bacterium
CCGCTACGCGCATCCGCTGCGGGGTGGCCGGCACGGGTTCGCTCGGCCAGCACCACGCCCGCATCTACTCGACCCTGCCCGGCGCCGAACTGGCCGGCATCTTCGAGCCCAACGACGCCCGGGCGGCCGAGATCTGCGCCAAGCACGGCTGCCGGCGCTTCGCCACCCTCGAGGAGATGGCGGCCGCCTGCGACGCCGTCAGCGTCGTCGTCCCGACCAACCACCACGCGGCGGTCGCGCTCCCGCTGCTGGCCAAGGGGGTCCACCTCCTGATCGAAAAGCCGATCTGCGTCACCCTCGCGGAGGCCGCCCAGATCCTCGAGGCCGCCGCCCAGGCCGACCGCATCGTCCAGGTCGGGCACATCGAGCACTACAACCCGGTGATGTCCTACCTCGAGAAGGCCGTCGTCGACGCCCGCTACATCACCGCCGAGCGCCTGGCGCCCTTCACCCCCCGCGGCACCGAGGTCGGGGTCGTGCTGGACCTGATGATCCACGACATCGGCATCGTCCTCCAGTTGGCGAACTCGCCGGTCGAGCGGATCGACGCGGTCGGCGTCTCGGTGGTCACCAAGACCGAGGACATCGCCAACGCCCGGATCGCGTTCAGGAACGGCTGCGTCGCCAACCTCAGCGCCAGCCGCGTCTCGCTCAAGAAGAACCGCGAGATCCGCGTCTTCCAGACCGGGGGCTACCTCTCCATCGACTTCATGGGCCAGAAGGGCCACACCGTGCGCGTCGACCCGGCCGCCGAGGGTGGCTTCGCCAAGGAGGAGATCCCGATCGAGAAGGGCGAGCCCCTCGCCATCGAACTCGCCTCCTTCACCGCGTGCGTCCGCGACCGTAGCCGCCCGAAGGTCAGCGGCGAGCTCGGCCGCACCGCCCTCGAGGTCGCCATCCAGATCACCGAACAGGTCCGCGCCGGCATGGCGCGCCGATGAGCGCCTTCCCGGCCATCCCCGCCGCCTTCGACCGGCCCCGCGCCGGCGAGGTCGACGTGCTGGTCGTGGCCGGCGAGCACTCGGGCGACCAGCACGCGGCCAAGCTCGTGGCCGAACTGCGCGCCGCCCACCCTAGGCTGCGCATCGCGGCCTTCGGCGGCCCGCGCCTGCGCGAAGCCGGCGCCCAACTGCTGTTCGACATGACCGGCTTCTCGGCCGTCGGCATCGTCGAGATCCTCGCCGCCTACCCGTTCTACCGGAAGCTCTTCGACCGCATGGTCGGATGGACCCTCCGCTGGAAGCCCCGCCTCGTCATCCTGGTCGACTACCCCGGGCTCAACCTCCGCCTGGCGGACCGCCTGCGCCGCGCGGGCCTGTCCCGCGCCGGCGGCGGCGACACCGCGGTCATCCAATACGTCAGCCCGCAGCTCTGGGCGTGGAAGCCCAAGCGCCGTTTCACGATGGCCCGCGACCTCGATGGCGTCGGGACGATCTTCCCCTTCGAGCCGGAAGTGTACGCCGACACGGGGCTGGCCGCCTGCTTCGTCGGCCACCCGTTCGTCGAGGCCGGCCACGAATCCCCGCTCCGTTACGACCCGGACGGTCCGGTGCTGCTGCTGCCCGGCAGCCGACCCAAGCCGGTCCGGAAGATCTTCCCCGCGCTGGTCGAGGCCTTCGCCCGTTTCCGCCGCACGCACCCGGGCCGCCGCGCGTTGGTCCTGCACACCGGCGGCGAGGTCCATGCCGAACTCTACCGCTTCTGCGCCGAGTACGGCGACGCCGCGAAGGGCATCGACTTGCGGCCGGTGTCCGAGGGGCCCGTCGGCGCGAGCGCCGCGCTCGTCAGTTCCGGCACCATGTCGCTCACCGTCGCGCTCGCCGGCATCCCGGGCGCCGTCGTCTACCGCGCGAATCCCCTGACCTGGATCGTCGGCCGTCGCCTCATCGCCGGGCGGGTCGACCACCTCGGCATCGCGAACATCCTGCTGAAGCGTCCGGCCTGGCCCGAGTACCTGCAGTCGGCCTGCGAGCCGCGGGCGCTGGCCGCGCGCCTCTCCGCCTGCGTCGACGCCCCCGCCCCCGCGGCCACCGCCGCCGCGGACGCCGCGGAACTCCGCGCGGTCCTCTCCGCGCGGTCCGGCTCGACGCCCGCCGAATGGGCGGCGACCTTCCTGCGCCGATGAGCGCCCCGTTGCGCATCGCCGTGCTCGGCTGCGGCTATGTCGGCGCGGAATTCGCCCGACAGGCGCGCGCCGCCGGCCATGAGGTCCTCGGCGTCGTGCGTTCCGTGGCATCGCGGGACAAGCTCCGGGCCGAGGGGCTCCCGGCGGAGGCCTTCGACCTGTTCGCCGGCGATTGGGCCGCCTTGCCCGCCGCGTTCGACGCCGTCGCCTACGCCGCCAGCACGGGCGGCGGCGGCGCCGAAGCCTACGCGCTCGCCTACGATGTCGGCGTCCGGCGCGCGCTCGCGTGGGCGCGGTCGGTCGGCGCGAGCCGTTTCGCCTTCACCAGTTCCACCGGCGTCTACCGCCAGGACGACGGCAGCCTCGTCGACGAGGAGAGCGCGGTCGGCGGCGCGCCGACGGCCGACGCCATCCTGGGCGGCGAACGCGCCGTGCTTTCGTCCGGCTTCGCCAAGGCGCGCGTGCTGCGTTTCGGTGGGCTGTATGGACCGGGTCGCCATCACCTCGTCGACCAGCTGCGCCGCGGAGAGAACGTCATCGGCGGACGCGTCGACCATTACATCAATTACCTGCACCGCGACGATGCCGCGTCGGCGCTGCTCGCCGCGTTCGTCGCCGGTCCGGCCGGAGCCCGCGTCTACAACGTCGGCGACGGCCATCCCGTGACGAAGGCGGCGCTCGCGCGCTGGATCGCGGAACGCCTCGGCCAGCCGGCGCCCGTCTTCGATCCGTCGGCGCCGGCGGGGCCGCGCGTGGCCAAAGGGGGACGGACGCAGCCGAGCCGCCTCGTGGCGACGGGCCGGATCCGGTCCGAGCTCGGCTGGAAGCCCGCTTTCGCGGATGTTTTCGCCGGATTGGCCCCTTGCCTGGGCTGAGCGATCCATGGGGCTGTTGCGGGCTCTTACCCCGTTAGCCACGAAACCGTAACAATCGCATGAGAGGATGCCGTCGCATTCGCACCCTCCCATGACCCACCGCATCAAGCAGTTCCTCGTCGCCGCCGCCGTCCTCGGTGGCGCCCATACCGCGCTCGCCGTCGAGCGCAACCCGGCCCTCGACATCCTCGTCAAGAAGGGCCTCATCACCGCCGAGGAGCGGGCCCAGGCCCTCGAGTCCGCGGCGGTGGCCAAGCTCGCCGCCGGCCCCAAGGAAGTCTCCTGGTACGACAAGCTCAAGATCGACGGCTACACCCAGTTCCGCTTCACCGAGAACCTCGACGACGCCTCCAAGTCCCTGAACGTGCCGGCCGACAAGACCGTGAGCACGACCGAAGGCCTGATGATCCGCCGGGGTCGCTTCAAGATCACGGGCGAGATCACGCCCCAGCTGAGCTTCTACTCCCAGTTGGATTTCGCCGCCAGCACCATCAGCGGCGCCAGCCTCTCCCTCCAGGCGCGCGACCTCTACGCCGACATCGCCCTGGGCGACAGCCTCGTCCACCGCCTCCGCGCCGGCCTCTCCAAGGTTCCCTACGGCTGGGTGAACCTGCAGTCCTCGCAGAACCGCATCGCGATGGAGCGCCCCGAGGCCCTCAACTCCGCGGTCGAAGGCGAACGCGACCTCGGCCTCTACTACATGTACGCTTCGGATGAGTCGCGCGCCCTCTTCAAGTCCCTGGTCAAGGACGGGCTCAAGGGATCCGGCGACTACGGCGTCTTCACGGTCGGCGCCTTCAACGGCCAGGGCCTCAACAAGTCGGACGCCAACGGCGAGCCCCACCTGCTCGCCCGCCTGAGCTACCCTTGGAAGTCCAAGAGCGGCCAGATCTACGAAGCCGGCATCGGCGCCTACGCCGGCAAGTACGTCGTCGCGACCGGCACCACCACCCGCGTCGACACCGGCGCCTCGGTGACGCCCGCGGCCGGCTCCAAGGAATTCGACGACCGCCGCGCCGTCGCCACCTTCATCATGTACCCCCAGCCCTTCGGGATCGAGGCCGAGTGGACCGTCGGCCAGGGCCCGCAGCTCAACGCCAACCGCGACACCATCGGCTTGGCCGACCTCAACGGGGGCTACATCATGATCAACTACCGCCTCTTCCACGGCGAGCAGGAGTTCTTCCCCTATGTGCGCTGGAACTACTTCGACGGCGCGCGCAAGTTCGCCACCAACGCCCCGAAGATGGTCGTCAACGAGATCGACGTCGGGTGCGAATGGCAGATCCGCCGGGAGCTCGAGCTCCAGGTGGCCTACACGTTCACGAACGAACGCAACAACACCTCGACCAGCCCTTATACGAACGTCAAGGACGCCCGCCGGTTCGCGGTCCAGCTGCAGTGGAACTACTGAGCCCGAACGGCCAGTGAAGTCCTCGGGGCCGGCGGCGACGCCGGCCCTTTGCTTTGGCCGGCTTCCCGGGCTTGCGCGGCGGGCCGCTCCGGGTGAGCCTCAAGCATGGCCGATCGCCTCACCGTCGCCCAGCGCAGCGCCCTGATGGCCAAGGTGCGCGCGCGGGGCAACGCGACCACGGAGCTGGCCTTGGCCCGGGTCCTTCGCGCCGAAGGTTTGAGCGGGTGGCGTCGTCACCGCCAGCTCACGGGGGCGGGCGGTGCCTGGAAGGTCCGGCCGGACTTCGTCTTCGGCCGCCGGCGCTGGGTCTTCTTCGTCGACGGGTGCTTCTGGCATGGCTGTCCCCGGCACGGGACGCGGCCGAAGGGGCATGCCGCCTTCTGGCGGCGGAAGTTCGCGGCCAACCGGGCCCGCGACCGGCGCAATAACCGTCAGCTCCGGGCCGCGGGCTGGCGCGTGCTGCGGCTGTGGGAGCATGAGCTGCGGGCCGCCGTCCGTCCGGCGCTCCTCCGTAAACTTCGCCGCTTCTCGGCCGTTCCCACCAACAAAAAACCCGGCCAGTCGGCCGGGTCTTCGGGGCGAAACCGCGGGTCGGCTCAGCGCGCGCGGTAGTTGGGCGACGGATTGTCGAAGCCCTTCATGTCGGCCTTGAGGCGGGCGAGCTCCTCCTCGAGGGCGGCGACCTTGGTCGTGGCCTCGGTGAGCTTGCCGTTGGCGTCGCGGAGGGCGGCGGAGGCCTGCTCGAGGTCGCCCTCGGACTTCTTGGCCTTCGCCACGGCCTCGCGCAGTTCGGAGCCATCGCGGAGCTTGGCGACTTCGGCGTTCACTTCGTTGAGGCGGGCGGCGGCTTCGGAGCGGGCCTTCTCGAGTTCGGCGATCTTGGTGTTGGCGACCTTGAGGTCGGCGAGGGCCGTGGCGAGGTCTTCGGCGGTCTTCTTGGTGCTGTCCACGGTCGCCTTGGCGGCGTCCTTGGCGGCGGCTTCGCCGGCGAGGGCGGCCTTGGCGCGGACTTCGGCTTCGAACGTCTTGCGCTCGGCGGCGGCGACCTTGGCGCCGGAGGCGCGGATGGCGACGAGGGACTCTTCCTTGGCCTTGACGGCCTCCTGCTTGGCCAGGTCGGCGTCGTTGAAGGTCACGACCGTGACGCCGGCGAGGGCGGCGGCCACGAGGCTGAGGATGGTGGTGGTGGGATTCATGATTTTCGCCCGACTTTGGCCGAAAACCCCCGTGGGTCAAGCGCCTACGGGGCTCAGGACAGGCGGTTCTTGTAGTCGGCGTAGCCGAACCGGCGGACGATCTCCGTCCGCCCCGTCGCCGGGTCGAAGCTGGCGATGGCGGGAAGGGGCACGCCGTTGAAGGTCGTGTTCTTCACGAAAGTATAGTGCGACATGTCCAGGAACACCAGCCGCTGGCCGACCCGGAGGGGCGCGGCGAACGAGTAGTCGCCGATGACGTCCCCGGCCAGGCAGGTGGCGCTGCCGAGACGGTAGGTGTGCGGCAGCTTGCCGGGGAGGTCGGCCCCGACGATGTCGGCCCGGTAGGGCATCTCCAGCGTGTCCGGCATGTGGCAGGTCGCGGAGAGGTCGAGGATGGCGATGTCCACGCCGTTGTGGACGAGGTCGAGGACCGTGCCGACGAGCACGCCGGTGCCGATGCCGATGGCTTCGCCGGGCTCCAGGTAGACCTGGAGGTGCTCGCCCCAGCGGGCGCGGAAGCCCGTGATGACGCGCACCAGCCGGTCGAGGTCGTACCCCGGGCGTGTGATGTGGTGGCCGCCGCCGAAGTTCACCCACTTCATCCGCGGGATGAACTCGCCGAACTTAGCCTCGAAGGCCGCGACCGTGCGCTCAAGCACGTCGGACCCTTGCTGGCACATCGTGTGGAAATGCAGGCCCTCGAGCCCGTCGAGGTCGGCCGGATCCTTGATCTCGGAGCGGAGCGTGCCGAGGCGCGAGCCGGCCGCGCAGGGATTGTAGAGCTCGACGTCGACCTCGGCGTGCTCGGGGTTGACGCGCAGGCCGAAGGAGATCTTCCGGCCGGCGGCCTGGGCCGCGGCCCGGTGGCGCCTCCACTGGGAGGGCGAGTTGAACGAGATGTGGTCGGCGATGCGGAGCAGGTGCGCGAACTCCTCGTCCTTGAAGGCCGGCGAGTAGGCGTGCACCTCGCCGCCGAATTCCTCGCGGCCGAGCAGCGCCTCGTGCAGGCCCGACGCGGTGGTGCCCGCGAGGTACTTCGACACGAGCTTGGCCTCGCTGAATTGCGCGAAGCCCTTGAGCGCGAGGAGCACCTTCGCGCCCGAGCGGTCCATCACCGAGCGGAGGGTGCGCAGGTTCTGTTCCAGCAGGCCGCGGTGCAGGACGTGGCAGGGGCTCGGGACCCGGGAGAGGTCGACCTGCGCGAAGGCTTCGGTGAGGGCGTCGGACACGGGGGCAAAGTTGGCGGCGGCGGGACGGGGCGCAAATGAAAAGCCCGCCGTCCGGCGGGCTTCGCGGGGGCCGCTCAGGCGACCGGCAGTTCCTTCACGTGCCAGGGCAGGCCGCGCTTGTTCAGCTCGGCCATGAACGGGTCCGGGTCCATCTCCTCCATGTTCCAGACGCCCGGGCGGGTCCACTGGCCGGAGGCGAGCATCGCGCCGCCGATCGCCGCGGGGACGCCGGTGGTGTAGCTGATCGCCTGCGACTTGACCTCGGCGTAGCATTCCTGGTGGTCGCAGATGTTGTGGATGAAGACCTTGCGGGGCTTGCCGTCCTTGACGCCGGTGATCTCGCAGCCGATGCAGGTCTTGCCCTTGGTGCGCGGGCCGAGCGAGGCGGGGTCGGGCAGCAGCGCCTTCAGGAACTGGATCGGGACGATCTTGTGGCCCTGGAAGTCGACCGGGTCGATGCGGGTCATGCCGACGTTCTCGAGCACGCGCAGGTGCGTGAGGTAGTTCTGCGAGAAGGTCATGAAGAAGCGGATGCGCTTCAGGCCCTTGATGTTGAGGGCGAGGGACTCGAGCTCCTCGTGGAAGAGCAGGTAGCTGTCCTTCGGTCCGATGCCCGGGTAGTCGTAGACCCACTTGACGGAGAGCGGGTCGGTTTCCTTCCACTCGCCCTGCTCCCAGTAACGGCCGCGCTGCGTGATCTCGCGTATGTTGATCTCCGGGTTGAAGTTGGTGGCGAAGGGGTAGCCGTGGTCGCCGGCGTTGGCGTCCATGATGTCGACGGTCTCGATCGTGTCGAAGAGGTGCTTCTGGGCGTAGGCGCAGAACACGTTGGTCACGCCCGGGTCGAAGCCGGAGCCGAGGAGGGCGGTCAGGCCGGCCTTCTGGAAGCGCTCGCGGTAGGCCCACTGCCAGGAGTACTCGAACTTCGCGAGGTGCGGCGGCTCGTAGTTGGCGGTGTCGACGTAGTGGATGCCGGCGTGGAGGCAGGCGTCCATCAGCGGGAGGTCCTGGTAGGGCAGGGCGACGTTGATGAGGAGGTCGGCCCCGAAGGACTTGATGAGCGCGACGGTCGCCTTGACGTCGTCGGCGTCGACGGCGGCGGTGCGGAGCGTGCGGCCGGTCGCCTGCTTCACGTCGGCGGCGATGGCCTTGCACTTGTTCTCGTTGCGCGAGGCCAGCATGACCTCCGAGAAATACTCGGTCAGCATGGCGCACTTGTGGGCGACGACGTTGCCCACGCCGCCCGCGCCGATGATCAGGACTTTTTTGCTCATAGGGTTGGCTTGATTTCTGTCCACAAGGGGGGAGGGGGGAAGCAAAAAGGATGCACAGTCCCCCGCCCGCCGGTGACGTTCCGGCGACAGGGCTTCTCCGGCCGCCGGAGCGGCCTTCAAAGGCGTCCTTTTGGCTGGCGGGATGGACGGGACTCGAACCCGCGACCTCCTACGTGACAGGCAGGCGCTCTAACCAACTGAGCTACCACCCCGGACAGCCAAAAGGAAGGTGAACAAAGGTCCTCGACCCCCCGCCTGTCAAACGGAAAACCCGCGAATCAGGGACGGACCTGGCCCTGGCCCGTGATTTCGAACTTCCAGGTGGTCAATTCGCGGATTCCCATGGGGCCGCGGGCGTGGAGGCGGTCGGTCGAAATCCCCACCTCGGCCCCGAAGCCGAACTCGCCGCCGTCGGTGAAGCGGGTGCTGGCGTTCCAGTAGACGCAGGCGCTGTCGACCTGGGCCAGGAAGGCGCGGGCGGCGGCCTCGTCCTCCGTGAGGATGGCGTCGGAGTGGTGGGAACCGCAGGCCTCGATGTGGTCGACCGCCTCGGCGAGGCCGTCGACGACCTTCACGTTGAGGATCAGGGCGAGGTGCTCCGTGCGGAAATCGGCCTCGGTGGCGGCGGCGGCGCCGGGCATGAGGGCGCGGGCGCGCGCGTCGGCGCGGACCTCGGTCTTCCGCTCCGCGAGGGCGGCCGCGAGGCCGGGCAGGAAGGCCGGCGCGACCGCGGCGTCGACGAGCACCGTCTCGGCGGCGTTGCAGGCGCTGGGGCGCTGGCACTTGGCGTTGACCACGATCGGCAGCGCCTTGGCCAGGTCGGCCCGGGCATGCACGTAGACGTGGCAGATGCCCGCGTCGTGCTTGATCACCGGGACCTTGGCGGAGTTGACCACGGCCTCGATGAGCCCGGGACCGCCGCGCGGCACGATGATGTCGACGATGCCGCGGAGGGAGCCGAGGGCCGGCACGGCCTCGCGGTCGGTGAAGGGCAGGAGGGTCACCGCCTCGGCGGGCAGGCCGGCGGCGCGGAGGCCGGCGCCGAAGGCGCGGGCGAGGGCGAGGTTGGTGCGGAGCGCTTCGCTGCCGCCGCGCAGCACGCAGCCGTTGCCGGACTTCAGGCAGAGCGCGGCCGCGTCGACGGTGACGTTGGGCCGCGACTCGAAGATGATGGCGACGAGGCCGATCGGCACCCGGCGGCGGACGATCCGCAGGCCGTTGGGGCGCGTCCAGTCCTCGGTGACCTCGCCGACGGGGTCGGGCAGCTTCGCCACGTCCTCGCAGGCGACGGCGATGGCCTCGAGCCGGGCGTGGTCGAGGCGCAGCCGGTCGACCATGGCCTCGGCCAGGCCTTTCGCGCGGGCGAGGTCCAGGTCCTCGGCGTTGGCCGCCAGGATCGCGGGCTCGTCGGCCCGCAGCGCGGCGGCCGCGGCGCGCAGGGCCCCGTCGCGGACCGCGGTCGGGGCGAGCGCCAGGGCGCGGGAGGCCTTCTTCGCCGCCTGGGCGAGGGCCGTCACGCGCTGGAGCAGGTCGCTCATCGCAGGGAGAAGCGGGTGCCGAGCTTCTTGCCGGCGGCGAGGTCGAGCAGCACCTTCGGCCGGCGGCCATGGGCGATGATCGTGTCGACCCCGCCCTCGGCGGCGATCTCGGCCGCCTGCAGCTTCGTCACCATGCCGCCGACGTTCCGCTCGGAGCCCGCGCCGCCCGCGAGGCCGCGGATGGCGTCGTCGATCTTGGCCACCTTCGGGATGCGGTCGCCGGTGCCGTCGGACTTGGTCATCAGGCCGTCCACGCCCGAGAGGATCACGAGCAGGTCGGCCCCGACCAGCGCCGCGACGTGCGCGGACAGGCGGTCGTTGTCGCCCACGCGGATCTCCTCGTCGGCGATGGCGTCGTTCTCGTTGATGATCGGGACGAAGCGGCGGCGCTTCAGCAGGAGGTCGAGCGTGGCCCGCGCGTTGCGCGTGCAGGCGCGGCTGTCGAGGTCCCAGTAGGTCAGCAGCATCTGCGACCCCAGGAGGCCGTGGCGGGCGAAATGGCGGCCGTAGACCGACATCAGCTCGGGTTGGCCGACGGTGGCGCAGGCCTGCAGTTCGCGCGCGTCCTTGGGGCGCTTCTCGAGGCCCATGGCGGTCATGCCCGCGGCGACGGCGCCGGAGGAGACGATGACGACCTCGATGCCGCGGCGCATGAGCCCCGCGACCTGGTCGGCGATGCGGCCGATCTGGACGCGGTCGACCTTGCCGTCCGGGCGCGTGAGGAGGCCCGAACCCAGTTTGATGACCCAGCGTTTCGACATGAGTGGAAAGGGGGAACCTAGCGGAGGGACTCCGCCGATGTCCAGCGTCAGAGTTTGCCGCCGGGGGCCGGCGGCGGCAGGCCGACGGCCAGCCAGCCCTTCTCGGTCAGGACGCGCCCCTGCGGGGTGCGGGTGACGTAGCCTTCCTGCACGAGGAACGGCTCGTGGACCTCCTCGAGCGTGTGGGCGTCCTCCCCGATGGCGGCGCCGATGCTGCCCAGGCCGACCGGACCGCCCGCGTGCTTCTCGGCCATCGCCCGCAGGAAGCGGTGGTCCATGTCGTCGAGGCCGTGGCGGTCGATCTCGAGCAGTTCGAGGGCGGCGGCGACGACCGCGCGGTCCGCCTTGCCGTCGGCGCGCTCGAGGGCGTAGTCGCGGGTGAAGCGCAGCAGGTTGTTGACGATGCGGGGCGTCCCGCGGGCGCGGTGGGCCACCTCCGCGGCGCCGCCGGCGTCCAGGTCCAGCCCGAGGAGCGCGGCGTTGCGCCCGACGATGCTCAGGAGCTGTTCGCGCGTGTAGTAGTCGAGGCGCGTCTGCAGGGTGAAGCGGCTGCGCAGGGGCGCGGTGAGGAGGCCGGTGCGCGTGGTCGCGCCCACCAGCGTGAACTTCGGCAGGTCGAGGCGGACCGAGCGGGCGTTGGGGCCCTGGTCGATCATGATGTCGATGCGGAAGTCCTCCATCGCGGAGTACAGGAACTCCTCGACGGTCTTCGGGATGCGGTGGATCTCGTCGATGAACAGCAGCTCGCCCTCCTGCAGGCTGGTCAGCAGCCCCGCGAGGTCGGAGGCCTTCTCGACGACCGGTCCGGACGTGACGCGGATCGGGCGGCCCATCTCCTCGGCGAGGATCATGGCGAGGGTCGTCTTGCCGAGGCCGGGCGGGCCATGGAGCAGGATATGGTCGAGGGTGCGGCCCTCGCGGCGGGCGGCCCCGATCATCACGCGCAGCCGCTCGACGGTGCGCGGCTGGCCCACGAAGTCGTCGAGCCGCGGCGGGCGCAGGCCGGCGTCGAGCGCCCGGTCGGGCCGGGCCACGCCTCCCTTGCCGCCCGCGGGCGGGGTCGGTTCATCGGCGGGTCGCTGGGCTCGGGCCATATGCCCACCGTGCGGAGTCGGCGGGCCTTGGCAACCTTCAGTCCTCGGCGAACCCCTTCGGCAGGTCGGCGGCCGGTCGCCGGACGACGTCGGCGCCGAGGGCGCGCAGGCGCTCCTCGAAGCGTTCGTAGCCGCGGTCGAGGTGGTAGAGGCGTTGGACCCAGGTCTCGCCCTTGGCGGCGAGGGCGGCGAGGATCAGGGCGGCGGAGGCGCGGAGGTCGGAAGCCATCACGGGCGCGCCGGAGAGCGGCTTACCGCCCTGGACCGCGGCCACGGCGCCCTCGACGGCGATGTCGGCGCCCATGCGCTGGAGTTCCGCGGCGTGCATGAAGCGGGCCGGGTAGATCTTCTCGGTGAAGGTGCTGCGCGCCGGCACGAGCAGCTGCAGGGCCATGAACTGGGCCTGCAGGTCCGTGGGGAAGCCGGGGTAGGGCGCGGTCACGATGTCGACCGGCCGCGTCGGCCGGCCGTGGGCCCGGATGAAGCCCGGGCCGGTCTCCACGGCGACGCCCGCCTCGCGGAGCTTATCCAGGAAGGCGCCCAGGTGCGCGGGGTCGGCGCCTTGGACCGTGACGTCCCCGCCGGTGATGGCGCCCGCGACGAGGTAGGTGCCGACCTCGATGCGGTCGGGGATGATCGTGTGGTCGCAACCGCGGAGCGCGGCGACGCCTTCGACGACGATCGTGCCGGTGCCCTGGCCCGAGATCCGGGCGCCCATCTTCGCCAGCAGCGCGCAGAGGTCGACGACCTCGGGTTCGCGCGCGGCCGTGAGGATGCGGGTGACGCCGGGCGTCAAGGTCGCGGCCATGATGAGGTTGGCCGTGCCCAGCACGGTGCTGCCCATCGGCCCGCCCATGTCGACGTCGGTCCCGCGGGCGTCGGCGGCGTCGACGCGCACGAGGCCGCCCTCGGAGGTCACCGCGCAGCCGAGCGCCTCGAGCCCGCGCAGGTGCAGGTCGATCGGGCGCGGGCCGATGACGCAGCCCCCGGGGATCGCCATCTCCGCGCGGCGGAGCCGGCCGACGAGCGCGCCGAGCAGGCAGACCGAGGCGCGCATCTTGCGCACCAGGTCGTACGGCGTGCGGTGGGTGAGGGTGGCGGCGCGGATCACCCAGGTGCCCGGCTCGGGTTGGGCGACCTCGGCGCCCTGGTGGCGGAGGATCTCCGCCATGAAGCGCACGTCGCTGAGGTCGGGGACGCCGCGCAGCGTGACGACCTCCTCCGTGAGGAGCGCGGCGGCGAGGATCGGCAGCGCCGCGTTCTTCGAGCCGGCCGCGCGGACCGCGCCCCGCAGGACCGGTCCGCCGTGGATGTGCGCGACTTCCAGCATGTCCGTAAAAGAAGCGGGGGCGCCGGTCGGCGCCCCCGTCGGGTTCAGCCTTCGCGCGGGCCGTGGCGTTCGCCGCGCGGGCCGCGGGAGTCGCCGCGTCCGCCGCGGTTGCCGCCGCGGTCGCCACCGCGACCACCGCGATGGCCGCGGTCGCGTCCGCCGCGATGGCCGCGTTCGCCGCGGTCATGGCGTTCGCCGCGGTGTTCGCCGCGGGGGGCGTGGGCGGGACGTTCCGCCGGGACGAAGACGGCCTTGTCGGGGATGCCGAACAGGGTGGCGAGCTTGCGCTTCACCGTGGCCCAGAAGCCGATGGGCGCCTGCACGGGGATCACGACGGGCTCGATCTGGATGCGCGGGCGCTCCTCGCGGCGCGGACGGTCCTCGCGGCGGGGGCGGTCGCCCTGCGGCGCGCCTTCCTGGCGGGGTTCACGCGGCTCGCGGGGTTCGCGGCGTTCGCGCGGTTCGCGGCGGGGGCGGCCTTCGAAGGCGGCGCCGTCCGACGGGATGCCGGGCTGGCGGCCTTCGGGCGCCGGGGCGCCTTCGGCCTGCTCCGGACGCGGCTCGCGGGGCTCGCGGCGTTCGCGGGGCTCGCGACGTTCGCGCGGCTCGCGGTGCGGCTGGCCCGGCTGCTTGGCGCGGTCGCCGGAAAGCGATTCGGTCAGCTCGGCCGGATTCTCGACGACGCCGATGGTCGGGCGGGCGGCCTGGCCGGGGGCGGTCGGGGCGCCGCCACGGGGCGTGCCGCGGCGGCCGAACTGCTTCGGGGGCAGGATCGTTCCGGGGGCGGCGGCGGGTTCGTTGGTGGCACCGATGACGGACAGGGGAGGAAGTTCCGCGTGGGCGGACTCCAGCTTGGCTTCACGGATGCTCGGGGTGGGGGTGCGGACTTCGTTGGCGACAGCGTCCGCGGCGGTCTGGTGGGAGGAGGCTAGCTCCTGGCCCGGGTTTTCTTCTTGGCTCATGTTTCTTGGGTTGGGGCGGCCTTCGTTTGGGCCGACCGGTGGATGCGGCGCCTCCGGAGTGGGGGCATGCCGCGGTGGTGCGGACCCTTTAGGGATGGAGGACGATCCTCCAAGGGCACCGCTGGACCCCGGGTCGAGGACCCGGGGAAGGTTGTGAATAAGTCGATACGTCCCGCTTCACAACAAGAAACCGCCTCACCGGGCCTCTTCGGTGAACCTTTGTTCACGGATGAGCAGGATTTTCACCGTTCCCGGGTAGGAAAGCTTCTCCTCGACGCTCTGGCGGATGCGGCGGGTCAGTTCGGCGGCGGCGGTCTCGTCCACCTTGCCCGGGTCGACGATGACGCGGAGTTCGCGGCCGGACTGGAAGGCGAACGCCTCCTGGACGCCCTCGAAGGAACGGGCGATCTCCTCGAGCCCGCGGGCGCGTTGCACGAAGCTCTCGAGGGTCGACGCGCGGGCGCCGGGACGGGAGCCCGAGGCGCCGTCCGCGATGATGACCAGCGGAGCGTAGAGGCTCTCCGCGTCCACTTCGCGGTGGTGCGCGGCGACGGCGTTGACGACGCGCGGATCTTCCCCCAGGCGCCGGAGGAGCGCGGCCCCCGCGAGCGCGTGGCTCCCGCCGGCCTCCGCTTCGAGGGCCTTGCCGAGGTCGTGGAGCAGTCCGGCCCGCTTCGCCGGGACCGGGTCGATGCCGATCTCCGCGGCGAGCATCGCGCACAGCTGGGCGACCTCGACGGAGTGGGCGAGGGTGTTCTGGTTGGCGGAAAGGCGGAAGTGCAGCCGTCCGAGCAGTTCCTCGACGGCCGCGTCCATGGGCGGCAGGCCGAGCCCGCGCACCGCGTCGCGGCCCAGCCGGCGGGCCTGTTTGACCACCTCGTCGGCGGCGTTGCGGACGTGCTCCTCGATGAGCGTCGGCGTGATCCGGCCGTCCTTGACGATGCGTTCGAGGGCGATGCGCGCGACCTCGCGGCGCACCGGGTCGAAGCAGGAGACCAGCACCTGGCCCGGGGTGTCGTCGATCAGGAGCGTGGCGCCGGTCGCCTGCTCGAAGGTGCGGATGTTGCGGCCCTCGCGGCCCACGATGCGGCCCTTCATCTCCTCGTTCGGCAGGAAGACCAGCACGGAGGTGGCGTCCTGCGTCGTCTGCGTGGTCAGCCGCTGCATCGCGGAGAGCAGCTTCCGCCGGGCCTCGTCGGCGACCTCCTGTTCGGCCTGGTCCAGCAATTCGTGGCGGAGGCGGCGGACTTCGTCGCCCAGTTCCCGCCGCACGGTCTCGATCGTCAGCGCGCGCGCCTGTTCGGCCGTCAGGCCCGCCAGGCGCTGCAGCTCCGAGGTCAGCCGTTCGCGTTCGCGGGTGGCTTCCGCGTGCAGGGCCTCGGCCGCCTTCGCCTGGGCGGCGGCCTCGCTCGCCAGGCGGTCGGCCAGGCGCTTCCCGTCCTCCGCTTCGGCCCGGAGCTCCGCGGCCTCCAGGGTGGCCTCGCGCCGGGCCAGTTCGACCTCGGCCCGGAGCTTCGCCTCGCGCATCGCCCCGCGGCTGTTCTCGTGCCATTTGGCGATGGCATAGGCCGCGATCGCCCCGCAGGAGAAGGTCACGGCGGCGATGAAGCTTTGGTCGGCGGCGGCCGGCATGGTGCGAGCGGGTCCGGGAGGCCCGGAGCCCACGCTTGTCCGAACCCCGTGGGCCGCAAGCCCTTTCGGGAGGTTGGCCTTGCCTCGAAGGGCATTCCGTGGATGGCTGGAGGCATGTCCACCCGCTACGACGATGAGCCGCCCGCGGCCGCGGTCTGGTGGGACAAGTTCGTCCACTTCGCCTGGCGCACGGATTGGACGCAGGTCGTGCTGATCCTGGCGCTCAGCGCCCTCGGCGTGGTCGCCATCTGGTCGGCCGGCGAGTTCCGCCAGAGCGGCTTCTGGCGCTCCCAGATCGCGTTCATCGCGATCGGTTGGGTCGCCTACTGGGTGGTCGCCTCCATCGATTACCGCGCCTTCCTCCGCCATGCCCGGCGCATCTACCTCGCGGGCCTGCTCCTGCTCCTGCCCGTGTCGGCCTGCGCCTTCCTGAAGGTCGACTTGGGCGGCTTCATCCGCAGCATCAACGGGGCGCGCCGGTGGATGGATTTCGGGGCCTTTTCGATCCAACCGTCGGAATTCGCCAAGGTCTCGGCGCTGGTCTTCATCGCCGCGCTCCTCGCCCGCTCCCCGATCGGCCCCTTCCGGGCCAGCTGGCGCACCGTCCTCAAGGTCGGGTTGGCCGGCGCGGCGCCGTTTGTCTTGATTTTTGTGCAGCCGGACCTAGGTTCCGCCCTCATCTACCTGCCGCTGTCATTCCTCCTCCTTTATGTCGCCGGCCTGACCTACAGGTTCTTCCTGGTGGCGGGGGTGGCTTCCCTCCTTCTGGGGGCTTTGGTGGCGGTCGACCTCGTCCAGTATTCCGCCAAGGTCGTCGCCTATTCCCAAGAGCATAAGGAAGATAAGGATCCGGCCCGGGCCATCCGCGGCAAGCACGAGGCCACCGCCTGGTTCTTCCTGCTCAAGGACTACCAGCGCGAGCGCATCATGTCCTTCGTCGCCCCGCAGGTCATCGACCCCAAGGGCCTCGGCGTCACCTGGAACGTCCGCCAGGCCAACATCGCGGTCGGCCGCGGCGGGCTGACCGGCCAGGGCATCGGCAACGGCACCCAAGCCCGCTTCGGCTACCTCCCCGAGGCCGCCGCCCACAACGACTTCCTCTTTTCCGGGATGGCCGAGGAGATCGGCTTCACCGGCGCCCTCTCGGTGATCGTCGGTTTCGCCCTCCTGTTCTGGCGCGTCGTCCGCACCGCGGCCCGCGCCGCCGACCGCTTCGGTTCCCTGCTCGCCCTCGGCGCGGCCGCCATCCTCGGCACGCACGTCGTGGTCAACGTGGGGATGAACATCGACCTGATGCCCGTCACCGGGGTCCCCCTTCCTTTCCTCAGCTACGGAGGGTCTTTCGTGCTCAGCTGCTTCCTGCTCCTTGGATTAGTCCAGAGCGTCCACCGGCATTCGGCCGGCGGCGGCGAAGGCGGAGGTCCTCCGGCAACCGGCTTAACCGCCTGACCCGATGCCCGACCACACCGAACCCGAAGACATCCACGACGAAATCCCCGAGGGCGGCGACGCCCCCAACGCCCTCATCGACCAGCGCAAGCTGGCGGAGGAGGCCGCCCGCCGGCGCAAGGAGCTCCCGCTGCTGCAGCGGATCGTGAAGCACTTCTCCAAGGACCGCGCCGTCTACCGCGAGCTCGTCATCAACGCCGAGACCCTCGAGAAGCGCGTCGCGCTCCTGACCAACGGCGTCCTCGACAAGTTCGAGATCGAGCACCGCGGCGAGAACCGCATGGTCGGCGCGATCTTCAAGGGCCGCGTCCAGAACCTCGAGTCCGGCCTGAAGGCCGCGTTCGTCGACATCGGCCAGCCGAAGAACGCCTTCCTGCACTATTGGGACATGCTCCCCGCGGCCAACGACTCGCAGGTCGAGTTCATCCGCGACAACGAATCCGCCGAGCAGAAGCAGCGCAAGGCGCGCTACCAGGCCAAGGACATCCCGCAGCTCTTCCCCGCCGGCTCCGACATCGTCATCCAGGTCGTCAAGGACCAGATCGGCACCAAGGGCCCCCGCTCCACGACCAACATCGCGTTGCCCGGCCGCTACCTCGTGCTGATGCCCTTCAGCGGCGCCTGCGGCGTGTCCCGCAAGATCGAGGCCGACGCCGAGCGCGACCGCCTCAAGGACATCCTCCGTTCGCTCACCATCCCCGAGGGCATGGGCGTCATCATCCGCACCGCCGGCGAGGGCAAGCAGGCCCGCTGGTTCGTGCGCGACCTGCACATGCTGCTCAAGCGCTGGCAGGCCATCGTCGAGAAGATCAACGCCCCGGACCGCAAGCCCGTCCTCCTCTACCAGGAGCCCGGCCTCATCGAGCGCACCGTGCGCGACTTCCTCACCGAGGAGGTCGACCGCATCCTCGTCGACAACCCCGAGGACTTCAAGCTGGTGCAGGACCTCGTCGGCGAGGTCTCGCCGCGCTCCCGTTCCCGCGTCGAGCTCTACCGGGACCCGATCCCGGTCTTCGAGCGCTACAACATCGAGCGCCAGATCGAGCAGCTCTTCCAGCGCCGCGTCCCCCTGCCCAGCGGCGGCGAGATCGTCATCGACGAGACCGAGGCGCTCACCGCCATCGACGTCAACACCGGCTCCCACCGCGGCAAGGAGGGCAAGGACGGCAGCTTCATCACCCAGGCCAACCTCGAGGCCGTGGTCGAGGCCGCCCGCCAGATCCAGCTCCGCAACCTCGGCGGCCTCATCATGATCGACACGATCGACATGAAGAACCCGAAGGACCGGAAGAAGGTCTACGACGCCCTCCGCGAGGCGATGGAAGGCGACCGGGCCAAGCACCAGATCCTGCCCATCTCGCAGCTCGGCGTCCTCCAGATGACGCGCCAGCGCCACACCGAGTCCAACACGACCTCGATGTACACCGCCTGCCCGCATTGCCAGGGCCGCGGCATCGTCAAGAACCCCCGCACCGTCTCGGTCGAGATCCAGCGCAAGCTCCTCAGCGTCATCCGCCGCCTGCGCGAGCAGCATGGCCCCGACAAGGAGCTGGAGATCAACATCCTCCTGCACCCGATCAACCTCGAGCGCATCGTCACCGAGGACCGCGAGTACTTCCGCGACCTCATGAAGTCCTGCAAGGTCCGCATCGGGACCAAGCCGGACCCGACCTACAGCATCGAGGCCTTCAAGCTCTTCGACGGGGCCGGCCGCGAGCTGCGCTGAACGCCGGTTCCGCCGGACGACGGGCCTTCCGCCGGCGACGGCGGGAGACCTTTTTGCCGCCGTCAGGCGGCGCGGCGCGGGCGGTGGGCCAGCAGGCGGAGGCCGTTGAGGCAGACGAGGACCGTGCTGCCTTCGTGCACGCCGACGCCCAGCGAGAGCGGCACGCCGGGCCGGAAGACCACGTACGCCGCCATCCCGAGGGCGGCCCCGATCGAGAGCAGGATGTTGACGCGGATCGCCCGGCGGGCGGCCCGGCTCAGTTCGATCGCGTCGACCAGCCGCTCGATGCGGTCGTCGGCCAGCACCACGTCGCTCGATTCGAGCGCGGCGTCGCTGCCGCGTCCGCCCATGCCGATGGCCACGTCCGCCGCGGCCAGGCCGGGCGCGTCGTTGACGCCGTCGCCGACCATGGCCACGACCCGGCCCTCGGCGGAGAGGCGGCGGATCGCGGCCATCTTGGCGTCGGGGGTGAGGGCGGCGCCATAAGTCTGTACGCCGACCTGCCGGGCGGCGACGGCGGCGGCCTCCGCGCGGTCGCCCGTCAGCATCACGGTGCGGATCTGGCGGGCGTGCAGCGCGGCGAGGGTGGGGGCGCTGCCCGGCCGGATCTCGTCCACCAGCGTCGCGCGCACGGTGACGGCGCCGTCCGAGGCCCAGACTTCGCTGACGATGGCGCCGGCCGCGACCGGGGCCCCGGGAATCTCGGGCGCGCCGGTGAATTCGCGGGTGCCGACGCTCCAGCGCGCCCCGGCGATGGTGCCGGACACCCCTTGGCCCGGGGAATTCGACAGGCCCTGGACCTCCTGCTGGACGGCGCCCTCCGCCCGGCAGGCCGCGACGACGCCGGCCGCGAACGGGTGCGTGGTGCCGGCCTCCAAGGAGAGCAACGCGGAGAGGGCCCGGCGGCGGTCCGCCGCGGCCGGGAGGACTTCGAGGGCGGCGACCGCGGGCGTCCCGGCGGTCAAGGTGCCGGTCTTGTCGAAGCAGACGCAGTCGACGTCCGCCAGGCGTTCCACGGCGGCTCCGCCCCGGAAGAGGATGCCTTGGCGGGCGCCGGCGGCGATGGCCGCCAGCACCGCCGAGGGCACCGACAGCACGAGGGCGCACGGGCTGAGGACGACGAGGAGCGTCATCGCGCGGTAAAGCGACGAGTTGGCGGGGTCGCCGGCGTCCCGGAAGGGGTGGCCCGCGAGCAGCAGGGCGACCAGGAAGAGGGCCGAGGCGGAGAGGGTGAAGACCGCGTAGGCGTCGCCCCAGCGGTCGATCGCCCGCTGGGCGGGAGCCTTGCTCTCCTGGGCTTCGCGGATGAGCTTCACGATGCGGTGCAGGGCGCTGTCCTGTTCGGCCCGCGTCACGCGCACGACCAGGCGGCCCCAGTCGTTGAGGGTGCCGCCCGCGACCGGGTCCGCGCGGCGCTTCGCGGCCGGCTTGGCCTCGCCCGTGAGCGTGGATTCATCCACCGCGCTCTCGCCCTCCAGCACCTCGCCGTCGGCCGGGACCAGTTCCCCGGGCAGGATGACGACCCGGTCCCCGGGCGCGAGCGTGGCGACCGCGACCTCCGTCTCCGCGCCGTCCGGCCCGAGCCGGCGGGCGCGCTTCGGCGAGCGGTCGAGCAACGCGTCGATCGCGCCGCGGGTCCGGTCCATGGCGAAGTGTTCGATGGCCCCGGCGGTGGCGAACAGGAAGAGCAGGAGGACGCCCTCGAGCGGTTGGCCGACGATCCAGGCGCCGGCGGCGGCGAGCAGCATGAGCAGGTGGACGTCGATCCGCCGATGCCAGCGCAGGGCGTGCCAGCCTTCCTCGGCGGCTTCCCACGCGCCGGCGACGCAGGCCGCGGCGGCCAGCGCCGCGCGCAGCCAGGCGGGCCCCGCCGCGAGCTCGGTGGCGAGCGCGCCGAGTCCGAGCAGGCCGCAGGCGAGGGCGAGGGCGGCGAGCGTCCGCCATGCGCCGGCCGCATCGTGGCCGTGGTGATGATGTCCGCTCATGCGCCGCAGGATGCCGCCGCGCCGCGCGACGGTCAACCCCGCGGTCGACCGCGGCGCGCCGTCGACGCGTATCGAATTCATGTTTACGGAATGCGTCGCGCGACGCCGAAAAAACTTTCGCGCGTTACCCGAAAATTCCTCTTGCGCAAGCGAGAGTTATGCTTATCACTCACACCAAGAGTTAACCGCAACGTGACGAACCGAACCGAAACCCCGAGCGAAAGTCTCATCACCGTGTCGCTTCCCCCGAAGCTTCACGCCGAGGCGGTCGCCTTCCAGCATCGGTCCGGTTTCTCCACGCTGAGCGAAGTCATCCGGCACGCGCTGGACCGCTTCGCCGACTCCCGCCCGGCGCTCGAGCCTTCTCGATCCCGCCAAGTTTCTTTCCGCGTACCGTCGGAGCTCCGCACTCGCATCACCCGTCAGGCGCGTCAGGCGCAGGTGAGCGTGGGGCGCATCGTCAGGGTGGCGCTTCAGGCGCTGCCCTCTAACCCAACAACGATCCAAAAAAAGGAAAAAACTATGGCTAAAAAGAAGGCCGCCGCTAAGAAGGCGACCAAGAAGGCCACCAAGTCCAAGAAGAAGTAATTCTTCTGAGACTGTTCCGTCCTTCGGGATGGATGGCGCCGGTATCCCCGGTTTACACAAGGACCCTCGCAAGGGGGTCCTTTTCTTTTTCCCCTTCGCCCGACCCGATATAGGCTTGAAAGGGTGGGGCGGGGCGGGGTTTGTTAAGGGCCTCGACCATGAGCACCCCCATCCCCGCCGGCGCCGGCAAAATCACCATTTCCAACGGCAAGCTGACCGTCCCCGACCGCCCCATCATCCCCTTCATCGAAGGCGACGGCACGGGCCCCGACATCTGGCGCGCCTCCGTCCGCGTACTCGACGCCGCCGTGGCCAAGGCCTACGCCGGCAAGCGCCAGATCCAGTGGCTCGAAGTCCTGGCCGGCGAGAAGGCCTTCAACCGGACGCAGAACTGGCTCCCGGAGGAGACCCTCACCGCCTTCCGCGACTACCTCGTCGGCATCAAGGGGCCCCTGACCACGCCGACCGGCGGCGGCATCCGCTCCCTCAACGTCGCCCTGCGCCAGCAGCTCGACCTCTACGTCTGCCTCCGCCCGGTCCAGTGGTTCACCGGCGTGCCTTCCCCGGTGAAGAATCCCGGCAAGGTCGACATGGTGATCTTCCGCGAGAACACCGAGGACATCTACGCCGGCATCGACTTCGAGGCTGGCTCGGAGATCGCCCGCAAGACCCTCGAGTTCATCCAGACGAACTTCCCGAAGGAATTTAAGAAGATCCGCTTCGGCGCCGAGCAGCCCGGCACCGTGGGCATCGGCATCAAGCCGGTCTCCCGCCCCGGCTCCGAGCGCCTCATCCGTTCCGCCATCCAGTACGCCATCGCCAACAAGCGCAAGTCCGTGACCCTCGTCCACAAGGGCAACATCATGAAGTACACCGAAGGCGCCTTCATGAAGTGGGGTTACGACCTCGCCAAGAGCGAGTTCGGCGCGGTCGAGATCGACGGCGGCCCCTGGTGCAAGATCCCGGAAGGCAAGCCCGGCGCCGGCCTCGTCATCAAGGACGCCATCGCCGACATCACCCTCCAGCAGGTGCTCACCCGCCCGACCGACTTCGACGTCATCGCGACCCTCAACCTCAACGGCGACTACCTCTCCGACGCCCTCGCGGCGCAGGTCGGCGGCATCGGCATCGCCCCGGGCGGCAACATCAACTACCTGACCGGCCACGCGATCTTCGAGGCCACCCACGGCACCGCGCCGAAGTACGCCAACAAGGACGTCGTCAACCCGGGTTCCGTCGTCCTCTCCGGCGAGATGATGCTCCGCTACATGGGTTGGACCGAAGCGGCCGACCTCGTGCTCAAGGGCCTGAACGGCGCGATCGGCGGCGGTCGCGTGACCTATGACTTCGCCCGCCAGATGCAGGGCGCCACGGAGATCAAGTGCTCCGAGTTCGGCGACGCGATCATCGCGGCGATGTAACCTTGCCCTAGGGGCTTTCCGGCCGATGGCGGGTCCGCTTGGGACTTGCCATCGGCCTTTTTTTTGGCAGTGATTTCGGCCTACCCATATGACCATGAAGCACTCCCTGTCCGTCCTCGCCCTCGCCAGCCTCACCGCCGGCGCCTTCGCCCAGTCCGCCCCGGCTCCCGTCGCGGCCACCGCCTCCGACCTCGCGGTCCGCGGCGGCATCTCCTGGTCCGGCAAGAACGTCTTCCGCGGCAAGGAGCGCTCCTCCGAC
>JBEBDN010000114.1:0-4579 GCA_041156945.1 Verrucomicrobiota bacterium
CGATGCCCATGGTCTTGCCGAGCAGCTCGAAGCCGGTCTTGCGCTTCCAGCCGCCGGCGCGGGTGGAATCCGTGTGGAAGAGGAAGTTGCGTTCCAGGGCGAGGAGCAGGAGGAAGGCGTGTTCGGCGACGGTGGTGTGGTTGACTCCCGGGGTGAAGAGGACCGGGATGCCCTTGGCGGTCGCGGTCTTGAGGTCGATCTTGTCGACGCCGATGCCGTACTTGCTGATGACCTTGAGGCGGGGGAGGGCCTTCTCGAGGACCTTGGCCGTGATGGCGTCGTCGCCGCAGATGTAGCCGTCGAAATCGCCCATCAGCGCGAGGGTGTCGGCCTCGTTGAGCGGGCCGCGGGCGGTCACGATTTCCCAGCCGGTTTCCTTGAGCAGGCGATGGTGGTCGCCCGGGGTGTCTTGGAAGGAGGTGGTGGTGATCAGGACGCGCGGCTTCATTATAAGGGCAATCGCGGTCATTTGTGGCTTTCCCGCCTTGGACAGTCAACAGGACTTCTGGGGTGGACTTGGGCTAAAAACGCCCTTTCGTTGCGGACCACCCCGCCTTTTATGTCGAACCCCGCTCAGCCCGCCGGAGCCACCTCGCATCGTTGGGTCATTCTGGCCCTATTGTTCTTCGCGACGACGATCAACTACATCGACCGCTCGATCCTCTCGCTGATCAAGCCCGAGTACCTCGACAAGGAGCTGGGCTGGACGAACACCGAGTACGGTTACGTGAATTCGGCCTTCCAGTTCGCCTACGCGCTCGGCCTGCTCGGCTTCGGTTGGTTCATCGACCGGTTCGGCACCAAGATCGGCTACACGGTCTCGATCGTCTTCTGGTCGGTGGCCGCCGCCGGCCACGCCATCGTCGCCTCGGCCTTCGGTTTCGGCGTGGCCCGCGTCTTCCTCGGCCTGGGCGAGGGCGGCAACTTCCCCGCGGCGATCAAGACGGTCGCCCAGTGGTTCCCCCGCGCGGAGCGCGCCTTCGCGAACGCCCTCTTCAATTCAGGCTCCAACATCGGTTCGGTCGTCGCCCCGCTCGTGGTGCTCCCGGTCGCGGCCGCCTGGGGCTGGCGCTCGACCTTCGTGATCGCCGGCGTCGCGGGGATCATCTGGGTCTTCTTCTGGCTGCCGCTGTTCCGCGACCCGCCCGCGCAGGCCGACGACTCGCCCGCCGACGAGGCGAAGGTCTCCTGGGGCAGCCTGTTCCGGACGCGCCAGGCGTGGGCCTACATGGTCTGCAAGATCCTGACGGACCCGGTCTGGTGGTTCTACCTGATCTGGCTCCCCGATTACTTCAAGAAGGAGCAGCACCTCGACCTCAAGCACCTCGGCGCCGTCCCCGGTCTGCTCAACCCCCTGCAGTTGACGGCCTGGCTTGCGGCGCAGCCCGGCTCCGTCCAGTCCGTCGTCTGGGCGTCGCTGGCCCTGCTCGTCGTGTGGGCGGTCGTCGGCTTTGCGCGGACGGGCTTCGGTCTCCTCAACCTCGGCCGCGCGCTGCTGGCTCCGGTCCTCGTCTGCCTCCTGCCGTTCTTCGGCTGGATGTTCAGCCAGCCGCTGGTCGTCCTCTACTCCATCGTCACGGTCCTGAGCATCTTCGCCGGCTGGCTCGTGAAGCGCTTCGCCGAGAGCGGCCACGACATCGTGAAGGTCCGCAAGACCTCGATGCTGATCTTCGCCCTCTGCTCCCTGCCGATCTTCTTCGTGCGCGGCCTGGGCATGTGGGAGGCGGTCTTCCTGATCGCCTTCGCCGCGTCCGCCCACCAGGCCTGGTCGGCCAGCATCTACGCCACCATCTCGGATACCTTCCCCAAGAAGGCCGTGGCCTCGGTCTCCGGCCTGGGCGGCTTCGCCGGTTCGCTCGGCGGCATGGTCTTCCCGATCGTCGCCGGCATGGTCCTCGACGCCAATCCGTCGGGTGGCTATGCGGTGCTCTTCAGCTTCTGCGCCTTCGCCTACGTGGTGGCGTTCGCCATCCACCACCTGCTGGTCCCGCGGCTCGAGATGGCCAAGGTCTGAAGCCTCCGCTGAGGGCAAAAAGAAAGGGCCCCGTGATGGGGCCCTTTTTGTTGGCGGGAGGCGCGGGGCTCAGCCGGCGACGACGATGTTCACCAGCTTGCCCGGCACGACGATCTCCTTCACGACGGGCTTGCCGTCGGTGAACTTGACCACGTCCGCGTTGGCCTTGGCCAACGCGAGCAGGGCGTCCTTGGAGATGTCCTTGGCCACCTTGGCGGTGGCGCGAACCTTGCCGTTGACCTGGAAGATGACTTCGACGGTCGTCTCGACGAGCTTGGCGGCGTCGAGCTTCGGCCAGCCGGCCGCGGTGATGCTCCGCGGGTGGCCGAGGCGGGCCCAGATCTCCTCGCACACGTGCGGGGCGAACGGCGCGGCGAGGCGGACGAAGTCCTCGACGGTCGCGCGGCGGAGGGCGGGGGACTTCTCGGCGACGTTCATCAGGATCATCATCTGGGAGATGGCCGTGTTGAACTGCAGCGTTTCGATGTCCTTCTCCACCTTCTGGATGGTGCGGTGGAGTTCGCGGACGAGCTCCTCGGATTCGGCGCCGGGGCCGTCGACCTTGGCGGCGACCCCGCCGGTGTTCTCGTCGACCGCGAGGCGCCAGAGGCGGCGGAGGAAGCGGGTGATGCCGATGATGCCGTCGGAGTTCCAGGGCTTCGAGGCCTCGAGCGGCCCGAGGAACATCAGGTACATGCGGAGGGCGTCGGCGCCGTGGTCCTTCACGATGGCGTCGGGGTTGACGACGTTGCCGCGGCTCTTGGACATCTTCTCGCCGTCCTCGCCCATGATGAGGCCCTGGTGGAAGAGCTTCTTGAAGGGCTCCGCGGTCGGCAGGACGCCGATCTCATGGAGGAAGCGGTGCCAGAACCGGGCGTAGAGCAGGTGGAGCACGGCGTGCTCGGCGCCCCCGATGTAGAAGTCGGGGCAGCCCCAGTACTCGAGGTCGGCCTTCGACGCGATCGCGTCCGCGTTCTTCGGGTCGATGTAACGCAGGTAGTACCAGCACGAGCCGGCCCACTGGGGCATCGTGTTGGTCTCGCGCGAGGCCTTGAGCCAGAGCGGGCCGGGCTGCGGCCGCGATTGCGGCACGGTGGCGCCGGAGGCGGCGTCGTACCAGACCTCGGTCCACTCGGGCTCCTTGGAGAGAGGCGAGTCGCCGGTCGGGGAGGGTTGGTAGGACTTGACGGTCGGGAGCGTGAGCGGGAGCTGCTTGGAGGTCAGCGGCACGGCGCAGACCTCGACGCCGTCGAGCTGGCAGGTGACGGGCTCCTTCGGGAGGAACTCGCGCACTTCGGAGTCGGCCGGAATCTTCGCGTAATCCTCGCGGGAAACCCAGAGGAGCGGGAAGGGCTCGCCCCAGTAGCGCTGGCGGGAGAAGAGCCAGTCGCGGAGCTTGAAGTTCACGGCGAGCTTGCCCTGGCCCTTGGCGGCGAGGTCGGCGGTGATCCGCTGCTTCGTCTCGCTGGCGGAAAGGCCGTCGAACGGGCCGGAGTTGACCATCGGGCCATCCTCGGTCCACGCCCGCTCGTTGACGTCGACCGCCTCCTTCGATCCGACGACCTGGATGATGGGGAGCTTGAACTCCTTCGCGAATTCCCAGTCGCGCTCGTCGTGCGCCGGTACGGCCATGATCGCGCCGGTGCCGTAGGTGATGAGCACGTAATCGGCCGTCCACACGGGGATCTTCGCCCCGTTGACCGGGTTGATCGCGTAGGCGCCGGTGAACACGCCGGTCTTCTTCTTGTCGGCGAGGTCGGTGCGCTCGAGGTCGCTCTTGTTGCGCACGGCGGCCACGTAGGCCTCGACGGCGGCCTTCTGGCCGGCGGTCGTGATCTTGGCCAGGAGCGGGTGCTCGGGGGCGATGACCATGTAGGTCGCGCCGAAGAGGGTATCGGGACGGGTCGTGAAGACCGTCAGGCTATCCGCATGGCCGTCCAACTTGAACGTGACCTCGGCGCCCTCGGACTTGCCGATCCAGTTCTTCTGCAGGCGCTTGGTGGAGTCGGGCCAGTCGACGTGGTCGAGGCCCTCGATGAGCTTGTCGGCGTAGGCGGTGATGCGCAGGACCCACTGGCGGATCGGGCGGCGTTCCACCGGGTGGTGGCCGCGGTCGGAGCGCGGACCTTCCGGGGTGTTCAACACCTCCTCGTTGGCCAGCACGGTGCCGAGGGCGGGGCAGAACCAGACCGGCTTCTCGGAGACATAGGCGAGGCCGTGGCGGAAGAGCTTGAGGAAGATCCACTGCGTCCAGCGGAAGTAGTTCTCGTCCGTCGTGGAGAGTTCGCGGTCCCAATCGATGGCGAAGCCGAGCATCTGCAGCTGGCGGCGGAAGTTGTCGATGTTGCGCTTGGTCTGGACGGCCGGGTGCTCGCCGGTGGCGATGGCGTGCTGCTCGGCGGGCAGGCCGAAGGCGTCCCAGCCCATCGGGTGGAGGACGTTGAAGCCGTTGGCCTTCTTGTAGCGGGCGAGGATGTCGGAGGCCGTGTAGCCCTCGGGGTGGCCGATGTGCAGGCCGGCGCCGGAGGGGTAGGGGAACATGTCCAGGACGTAGTACTTCGGCTT
>JBEBDN010000115.1:0-3182 GCA_041156945.1 Verrucomicrobiota bacterium
CCCCCTCCTACTTACCTTTCTTGCCGCCTTTGCCGCCGCCTTGGCCGCCCTGGCCGCCTTTGCCGCCGCCGCGCTGTTCCTTCGCGTTGGGGTCGAAGGCGGGGTTGGGCTGATCGGCCAGGAAGGCCCCGGTGCTCTTCTGCCAAGCGACCAACTGCTGCTTGAGTTCCGCGAGCTTGGCGGGCTCGGCCTTGGCGAGATCCTTGGACTCCGATGGGTCCTTCCTCACGTCGTAGAGCTCGAAGGTCGGGCCGGCGAACTTATGGATCAACTTATAGTCGCCGGCGCGGAGCAGGCTCATGGGCTCGCCTTTGCCGATATAGCAGGGGAAATGCCAAAAGAGCGCCGGGCGGTTGAGCGGAGCGCCCACCTTGAGCTGCTTGAGCAGACTCACGCCATCGGTCGGCTGCGATTTCGGCAGCGGGATGCCCGCGGCCTCCAGGATCGTCGGCATGAAATCGATGCTCGCGACCGGCTCGTCGAAGGACTTGCCCGCGGGAATGGTCCCCGGCCAGCTAACCGCGCCTGGGACGCGGATCCCGCCCTCGTAGAGGAGGCCCTTGCTGCCGCGCAGCGGGTTGACCACATAGGGCAGGCCGCCGTTGTCGGACGTGAAGATCACGAGCGTGTCCTTGGTGAGGCCGAGGGACTCGAGCCTGGCCAGGATGCGGCCGATGCTGGTGTCGACCGCTTCGACGGTGGCGGCGTATTCCGGCGTGATGCCTTTGTCCGGGCCCGCCGGCGTCCTCGCCTTGTACTTCGCCAACAACTCCGGCTTCGGATCGAACGGCTCGTGCACGGAATGTTCGGCGTAGTAGAGGAAGAACGGCTTGGCCTTGTTGCGGTCGATCCAGGCCAGGGCCTCGTCGCACAACGCATCGGAAAGGTAGCGACCCTGCGCGTCGCGGTAGGCGTCCTTCGGGAAGTTCACGTCATCCGGGCGCTTATAGACCTCGAACCCCCGGCCCGTCGGCGAACCCGTCGAGCCGTTGCGGCCGCGACCCAGGTTCCACATCCCGATCAGCGCGGTGGCGTAACCATTGGACTTGAGGACATCGGCCACCGTCTGGGTGCCCGCCGGCAGCTCGTCGTTCCCCTTGGTGGACAGCACCCGCATGGTCGGCTGGCCCGGCGCGTAACGGTCGTCGACCACCGTGTAGACCCCGTGGCGAGGGGTATACTGACCCGTCAGCAGACACGCGCGGGTCGGGGCGCAGTTCGGGGCGGACGCGTAGCACTGGGTGAATGTCGCCCCCGACTTCGCGATCCGGTCCATGTTCGGCGTATCGATGTAACGGTTACCCGCGAAGCCCGGGTCGCGGTAGCCCATGTCGTCCATCAGGATGAGGACGATGTTGGGCTGCTTGGCGCCAGCGAAGACGGTCGCCAAGCAGAGGGCGAAGGTCAGGCGGAAGAAGGAGGGCATGGGGGCAGATGAGTTGATCAGTTGATAAGTTGGCCGGAGGGGCAGAGAGGAAGACTAGCTGGCGAGTTGGCAGGCGGGGGTGGTGCCGCTATGCGCGGACCGGCAATGACGCCGGCCCCTACCCGCGAGGGGAGCAGGCCCAACGGCCACTGGCTTGGTCTGGCCAACTGGCCAACGGGTCAACGGATCAACCGCTTCCATCGTCGCTTCAGGCCGTCTTCGCCTTCACCTCATAGGCGTGGGCGATCATGCCCTGCTTGGCGTCCTTGGTCTCGTCCTTCGGGAGGAAGCAGCGCACATATTCGACCTTGGCGTGCTGCGGGGTGACGGTCACGCGGACATAGCCGGCGCTCGGCAGCTTCTTGCCGGACTGGTAGCGGTCCTCGTTGTAGGCCACATACCCGTGGTCGGACGGCATCGGCAGCTCCTGGTAGATGACGCCATCCTTCTCCTGCTGGCAATAGAGGTGGTCGTGGCCTTGGAAGAAGACGCTCACCTTGTGCTTGGCCATGAGCTGGTGGATGGGGAGCTCCCAGCCGGGGCGCTTCTCCTTGAACGTCCCCTCCCCCTTCTTGCCTTGGCCGCCCCACTCGTAGAGGTCGGCCTCGTCGACGCCCCCGCGGCCGGAGCCCAGCACGTGGTGGGCGAAGACGAACTTGTGCTTGGCCTTGCTCGTCTCGAGCGTCCGCTTGAGCCACTGGTATTGGGCGTCGCCGATCGTGATGCCCCACCAATCGCGGTTCTTCTTCTCCTCGCCCTTGGACTCCTTGGCCTTGGCGCCGAACCCGCTGTCGACCAGCGCCGGCGAATGCCAGTAGTTGTCGAGGAGCACGAACAACGCGTCACCCCAGGTCCAGGCGCAGTAGCTCTTCAGCCGGCCGATATCCTTGAGGGTCGTCTCGCAGCCCGAGTAGAAACCATCCGCGCCCACGGTCGGAAACAACCGGTTGCGGGCCACCTGGACCCCCACCGCGACGTCGCGACGCTCGTCGGTCTGCTGGTAGTTGAAGAGGGAACCCTGCTCGTGGTTGCCGTTCATCAGGAACACGCCGGCCTGCTGGCCCACGAGGCCGAGGAACGGGCGCTGCAGCAGGTAGGGCGCCGCGAGCGCCTCGCGGGAGACCGTCCGCGCCTTATCCACGCTGAAGTCGTCGCCGATGCAGATGTGGAAATCCGGCCGGTCGGCGGACGCCGCTTGGAGCGTACGCGCGTAGAGCTCCGGGTGGCTGCTTTGGGGGCGCTCCGGATGGGAGTCGCCCTGCAGCGTGAAGACGAAGGTGCTCCCGGGGGCGCGCTGCGTGGCGAAGCGGCACTCCGGGCGGGCGGCGAATGCGCCCGCGCCCGCCTTGCGGGACTGCAGCCGGTAGAAGTACTCCGTGTTCGGCTTGAGTTGATCGACGAGCAGTTCGACCGGCTCGCCCTTCGGCAGGACCACCGGGCCGAGCTTGCGCGTGTACTTGCCGGGCGCGGTGCCCAATTCGATCGTCGCCTCCATCGCCTCCTGGGCGAGGAAACTCACCGTCACGGACTTGTCCGAGGCGCGCCCGAGGATGACCGACAGGCGGGCGTAGTCGGCCAATGCCGCCGGCAGAACGTAGTCGCCCTGGAAGACCGGGCCGCGGGCCTTGCTCTGGTCATCGCCGCCGCCACCGCCGCCCTTCCCCTTGCCGCCCTTACCCTTTTTCTCGGGTTCGGCGCCGCGCACGACGACCCAGCCGAACGCCAGCGCCATCAGGCCGACGAATTGGCGGCGGAC
>JBEBDN010000116.1:0-8771 GCA_041156945.1 Verrucomicrobiota bacterium
CGGCCCCAACCACAAGTCGAGCACGCGCCTCGACCTGGTAGCCGCGCAAGCGGCGCACCCGGTGTTGCGCGGCGTGAAGGATGCCTGGGCCGAGATCGGCGCCTACAACGCCAACCCGATCGAGGGCAGCACGGTGCTCGCGATGGCCCAGCCGCTCACCGGCATGAAGCCGGATTCGCCGGTCGACGCCGCCAAGAAGCCCATGCCCGGCGTCTGGGTGCGCACCTATAAGTCGGCCACCGGCAAGGAGGGCCGCGTCTTCGCCTCCACCTACGGCGCCTCCGGCGACCTCGCCAACGACGGTTTCCGGCGGATGCTGGTGAACGCCTGCTTCTGGACCACGGGCCTCGAGGCCGCCATCACGCCCGACCTGAAGATCGACCTCGTCGGTCCCTTCAACCCGACCTGGCTCGGCACCGTCAAGCGCGCCGGCGCCGCCAAGCCGCAGGACCTCGCCAGTTACGATAGCCCGATTTTCCCGGTGGTCCCGGCGAAGCCCAAGGCCAAGTAAGCCTCAAAAGCGGCCGCCCGCTTGCGGCGACGACGACCCCGCCCAACTTGACGGCATGGTCCCCACCGTCGTCGTCCCGGTCATGACCCTCGGCCACTGCGTGCTGCTCCCGCAGCAGCTGCTGCCTTTGCGTATCTTCGAGCCGCGCTACCGCAAGATGCTCAAGGAGACGTTGGCGGGCAGCCGGATGTTCGCGGTCTCGCTGCTCGACGAGGAAAGCCTCTCGCCGGAGAACGACGAGCCACCCTGCCCCTTCACCTGCGTCGGTCGCATCGTCGGGCACGTCGAACTGCCCGACGGCACCTCGCACATCGTGCTCGAGGGACTCCGCCGCGCCCGGGTCATCAAGGTCCAGCGACGGACGCCCTACCCGCGGCTGGAGATCGCCCCGGTCGCCGACGAGCCGCTGCCGGCCGCGGCCGGCGCGATGCGGGAAGTCGCCCGGATCCTCGCGCTCTCCGAACAACTCGTCGGCGGGCTGGGCGCGGAGGCGCAACCCCTGCTCGATCGGCTGCGCGGCCTGACCAACCAACCGGGCGCGTTGGCCGACGCGGCCGCGGGTCACCTCATCGAGGAGACCGCGGTCCGGCGGACCTTGCTCGAATGCCTCTCGCAGGAGCGACGGCTGCAGGCCGTGGCCGACGAGCTCGCCCGGCTCGAGGCGAAGCGCCGGATCGACGAGTGGGGCGACCGGACGTCGGAGCCGGGGATGAACTGAGGCTACTTCGGGAGTTCCCCGCGGACCAGGCGCAGGACCGACGGCTCCGGCCAAGGAGCGGGACGTGGCTGGTCGCGGTTGGCGTCGAGGGTTTCCCAGACCAGCCGGTACACCGACCCATCCTCCGCGGCGCCGGCATCCTCCGCCTGGCGCAAACCCATCCCCGGGAAGGCGGAGGCGACGCGCGCCGCCGCGGCGGGGAAACGCGGCGCAGGGCGCGCGGGCGGGCGCGCGCCGGGAATCGGCCGCAAGGTCGGCTCATCGAGCACCCAGGTGCCCGCGCCCCCGGGGTAGCGGTAGCTGAGCAGCAGTTGGCCGTCGCCGATCGGCTCCACCGCGCCCACCTCGACCTCCACGACGACCGTGCCGCCGCCGCCGAACTCCCAGCGGTAGCCCCGCCATTCGCTCACCTGCACGATCGTCCAGCCGTCGTCCTCGCGGCGGGCCGCGTAGACCTGGAGGTCGCCGGCTGCGTCGTACTTATGATAGGTCAGGATCGCCCGCGCCCGCGTGTCGAAACCGAGCCGGACGTTGGTATTGAGGAGCCCGCCCTTGGGCGGCACCGGGTCGACGACCTCGCCGGTCCGCAGCGTGAGCGGAAGGGCCAGTTCGCGCCCCGCGGAATCCCGCCAGCGGACCAGGTCCGCCGACTTCGCGTAGCTCAAGTCGTGGTTGGTGGCGCAGTCGGGCGTATCCCGCCAGACCCAGGCCATGTGGAAGAAGCCATCCGGACCGAGCAGCGGAGTCGTGCAGTAGGCGTTCCGCCTGCCCTCGCCGTCGGTGAGCGGCGTCGACAGGAGGCGGGCCCATTTCCCGGTGGCCTCATCGAACACGTTGCACAGGTCGTCGCCGCGCCCGCTGCCGCCATCGCGGTACCGGAAGACCAGCCGGCCGGCGCGATCCCGGAGGAAGACCGGGTAGGTGACGCGCTCTTCGCGTTCACCGGTCATCGGCGCCGCCGCCAGCGTGGCGAGGTCGCCGACCTTCGTCGTCCGGAAGTACACCAGCGGCGTCCGGTGCATGTTGCCGGCGACGTGCAGCTGGCCGGCCCGGTCGACCGCCAAAGTGACGGCGTTATGGGAATCCCAACCGAGCGTGCTCGGCAGCCGTTGGTAGCTCCACCGTTCGGACTCCAGCCGCCGCTGGGCGACGGTCATCCGCCGTTCCGCGTCGTAGTAGGCGACGTACTGGAAAGGCGGGACGGTCAGCAGGGAGAAACCAACCGGATGACCCGACCAGACCTTATCGACCTCCAGCACCCCGGGCGGGGCGGCTTCTACCCGAGACGTCAGCAACCCGACGAGCAGGAGAAGGAGGGGGAGACGCTGGACCATACAGGACATAAATAGATGAATGAGAGAGACTTAAAGCCTACTTGTTCCCGGTAAGGTTAGCCTAACCGCGAAAAACCCGCCAAGGAACGCCTTTTTAGCCGTTTCTTATTGCACCTCAGTCTCATTCCAACTCATTCCTTGTTTAGAATGATTCAAAATCTCAGCGAACACGACCGGGATAATCTCCAGGAAGCCTTGGCCCGCAGCGGCCAGAAAGTGACGCCCCAGCGCGAGGTCGTCTTCTCCGTCCTGCTCGCCAAGCGGGACCACCCGACCGTCGACGAGGTCTTCCAGCGGGCGCGCGAGTCCATGCCCGGGCTCAGCCTCGCCACCGTCTACAACTGCCTCGAGACCTTCGTCGGCTGCGGGCTCGTCCGCCAGGTCAACCACGAGCGCGAGTCGACCCGCTATTGCCCGAACCTCGCCCCGCACGCCCACTTCCGCGACGCCGCGACCGGCCGCGTGCACGACATCGAGCTGCCGCCCGCCATCCTCCAGAGCCTCCGCTCGATCCTGCCGCCCGGCTTCGACTCCGAGGTGATCGAGATCAGCTACCACGGCCGCGCCCAGGGCGCGGACGCCCGCCCCACCCTTTGACCCACTCCGCCATGCCCGACCACCTTGTCATCAAGAACCTGAACGCCTCGATCGGCGAACGCCCGATCCTGAAGGACTTCTGCCTCACCATCCCGAAGGGCGAGGTCCACGCCATCATGGGCCCGAACGGCACCGGCAAGAGCACCCTCGCCAAGGTCCTCGCCGGCCACCCCGACTACACCGTGCACTCCGGCTCCGCCCTCCTGGACGGCGAGGAACTGCTCGGCCAGGAGCCCGACGCCATCGCCCGCGCCGGCCTCTTCCTCGCCTTCCAGTACCCGAGCGAGATCCCCGGCGTGACCATCGCCAACTTCATCCGCGCCGCGCTCGTCGCCCGCCAGCCGAAGGGCGCGCCCTTCGACGCCAAGGCCTACTACGCGGCGCTGTACGCCAGGATGGACGCGCTCAAGATGGACCGCAAGTTCACGGCCCGCTTCGTCAACGAGGGCTTCTCCGGCGGCGAGAAGAAGCGCTGCGAGATCCTCCAGCTGATGATGCTCCAGCCGAAGTACGCCGTGCTCGACGAGACCGACTCGGGCCTCGACATCGACGCGCTCCGCATCGTCTCCGAGGGCGTGAACGCCCTGCGCGGCCCGGCCACGGGCTTCTGCGTGATCACCCACTACCAGCGCCTGCTCGACTACATCGTCCCGGACCGCGTCCACATCATGTGGGACGGCCGGATCGTCCACAGCGGCCCCAAGGAACTCGCCCTCGAGCTCGAGGCCAAGGGCTACGATTGGGTGAAGGCCGAACTCGCCCACGCCTAAGACCATGGCCGAACCCGACCAGGAGGAGGCGCAGCGCGCGGCGATCGAGGTCGACCGCTCCAAGGGCGACTTCAAGTACGAGGAGAACTACGCCTTCGACGCGGGCGTGGGGCTGTCCCCCGCGACCATCGACTACATCGCCCAGGTCAAGGGCGAGGAGGAGTGGATCCGCGAGTTCCGCCAGAAGGCCCTCAAGATCTTCGAATCCCTGCCGATGCCCACGCACTGGGCCACCCCGGACCTCGACAACATCAGGTTCGACGACATCCGGTACTACCTCTCCAAGGGCCAGAAGCCGGTGCGCACCTGGGAGGAGGTCCCCGACGACGTGAAGCAGACGTTCGAGCGGCTGGGCATCCCCGAGTCCGAGCGGAAGTTCCTCGCCGGCGTCGAGGCGCAGTTCGACTCCGAGGCGGTCTACTCCCGCATGAAGGACGAGCTCGAGAAGCTCGGCGTCATCTTCTGCGGCCCGACCGAGGGCCTGCGCGACCATCCGGAGATCTTCCGCAAGTACTTCGGCAAGGTCATCCCGGCCGGCGACAACAAGTTCGCCGCCCTCAACTCCGCGGTCTTCTCCGGCGGCTCGTTCATCTACATTCCCAAGGGCGTGAAGGTCGCCCAGCCGCTGCAGGCCTACTTCCGCATCAACGCCGAGAACTTCGGCCAGTTCGAGCGTACGCTCATCATCGCCGACGAGGGCGCGGAGGTCACCTACATGGAGGGCTGCACGGCCCCCAAGTTCGAGACCGCCACCCTGCACTCCGCCGTCGTCGAGCTGGTCGCGCTGAAGGGCGCCAAGATCCAGTACGTCACCGTCCAGAACTGGTCGGCCAACGTCTTCAACCTCGTCACCAAGCGCGGCATGGCCGAGGAGGACGCCGAGGTCCGCTGGATCGACTGCAACATCGGCTCCCGCCTGACGATGAAGTACCCCGGCGTGGTCCTGCGGGGCAAGCGCGCCCGCGGCGAGGTGCTCTCCATCGCGCTGGCCAACGACGGCCAGCACCAGGACACCGGCGCCAAGATGATCCACGCGGCCGACGACACGACCTCCAACATCATCGCGAAGTCCATCTCCGTGGGCGCCGGCCGCTCGACCTACCGCGGCCTGGTCCACATCCCGAAGACGCTCTCCAACTGCCGCAACAACACCGAGTGCGACGCGCTGCTCATCAACGAGCACAGCCGCACCGACACCTACCCCGCGATCTCCGTGCGCGGCCGGAGGAACTCCGTGCAGCACGAGGCGAGCGTCTCGAAGGTCTCGGCCGAGCAGATCTTCTACATGATGCAGCGCGGCCTCTCCGAAGGCGAGGCGATGTCCCTCGCGGTGAACGGCTTCGTCAACGACCTGGTGAAGGAGTTCCCGATGGAATACTCCGTCGAGCTGAAGCGCCTCATCGAACTGCAGATGGAAGGGTCCGTCGGATGAGCGCCGTGGCCCCCGCCCCCGCCGGCGTCCTCGACGCCGCCCTCCAGTCCGCCGAGACCACCGGCTCCGGCGCCCCCGCCTGGTTCGCCGCCCACCGCGAGGCGGGCTGGCGCGCCTTCCAATCCCTGCCGTTGCCCCACCGCGACGACGAGAAGTGGCGCTTCTCGGACACGCGCTCCCTCTCCCTCGAGGGCTACGCGCCCGCGCCCGCCCCGACCCCCGCGCAGGCCGCCGAGCTCATCGCCCGCTCCCGCCTCATCGCCGACGCCGCCGGGCTCATCGTCCACGTCGACGGCCACTGCGTGCTCAAGCCGACCCTCGCCCCCGAGCTCGTCGCCCAAGGCGTCGTGTTCGCGTCGCTCGAGGACGCCGCGCGCGCCCACCCCGCCCTGCTGCAGGCCCACCTCCTCAAGCACCCGGTCACGCTCGGCGGCGACAAGTTCGCCGCGCTGCACCGGGCCTGGCTCCGGGCCGGCTACGTCCTCCACGTCCCCAAGGGCGTCGAGGTGAAGCAGCCCTTCGTGTCCGTCACGTGGACCCTCGCGGAGGGCGTCGCCGTCTTCCCGCACGCCCTCGTCATCGCCGGGGAACGCGCGCAGGCCACCCTGCACGACTTCCACCTCGCGGCCCGCCCCGAACGGCGCGCCCTCGCGATCTCCGCGGCCGACATCCACGCCGGCCCGGGCGCGCAGGTCCACCGCCTCGCCGTCCAGGCCTGGGGCGCCGCCACGCAGTCCTTCCAGGTCGACAACACCTGCGGCGAGCGCGACGCGCTCATCAGCTCGGTCAACGCGGCGGTCGGCTCGCGCCGGGCCCGCCTCGAGAACACCGTGCGCCTCGACGGCCCCGGCGCGGACGTCCGCCTCTACGGCATCTCTGTCGCCGCCGGCGAGCAGGAGTTCGACCAGCGCACCCTGCAGGTGCACGCCGCCGGCCACGCGAAGTCCGACCTCCTCTTCAAGAACGCGCTGCTGGGCAAGGCCCGCACGATCTTCTCCGGCCTCATCAAGGTGGCGCCCGACGCCCAGCGCACGGACGCCTACCAGACCAACCGCAACCTCCTGCTCTCGCCCGACGCCGAGGCCGACTCCCTGCCCGGCCTCGAGATCGAGGCCAACGACGTGAAGTGCTCGCACGGAGCGACGACCGGCCAGGTCTCCCCGGAGGAGCTCTTCTACCTGCGCGCCCGCGGCATCCCGCTGGCCGCCGCCCAGGAACTGCTGGCCCAGGGCTTCCTCGAGGAAGTCCTCGCCAAGGTCGGCCACGACGGGGCCGCCGAGGCCGTGCGCGGCATGCTCCGCGAGAAATTCCACCAAGCCTGACCATGAGCGACGACACCACCGGCCACCGCCACGCGCCCAGCCCGCACGACCGCGTCCTCGCGCGCGACGTCGCCGCCACCGTGATCCCCGCGGGCGAACCCGCCGTGCTGCCCGCCGGCACGAAGGTCACCATCACCCACCGCCTCGGCGGCAACTTCACCGTCGTCTGCGACAACGGGATGTTCCGCATCAAGGGGGCCGATGCCGACGCGCTCGGCGAGACGGCGCCGACCGACGCCACCGAGAACGAAGGCAAGACCGACGCCTACGGGTCCGTCGGCACCGCCGAGCACCCCGGCCACACGGGCAAGCCGAGCGAGGAAGCCGTCTGGGAGAGCCTCAAGAAGGTCTTCGACCCCGAGATCCCCGTGAACATCGTCGACCTCGGCCTAGTCTACTCGCTCAAGGTGGACCCGCTCGAGGGCTCCGCCGACCGCCACAGCGTGGTCGTCGCCATGACCTTGACCGCGCCCGGTTGCGGCATGGGGCCGGTGATCGCCGAGGACGCGCGCAACCGCGTGCTCGCCGTCCCCGGCGTCAACCAAGCCCGTGTGGACATCGTCTGGGACCCGCCGTGGACCCAGACCATGATCTCCGAGGACGGGAAGATGCAGCTTGGGCTGATCTAACCTCCCAAGGGCCAGGGCCAGGGTCAGGGCCAGGGTCAGGGCTAGGGCTAGGGCTAGGAAGGGCGTCTGACATTACGAACGTCCGCCACTCGGCGGACGTACTTTTTTCCTGTCCCTGACCCTGACCCTGACCCCAGCCCTCCTTTCCTCGAGCCCTCCAGCCCTCCAGCCGTCGGGTCCTCCTGTCCTCCTGCCCTCGAGCCCTCGTTCGCATCTGCTCCCCTCTTGCCCTCCCGCGTCTTTTCCCAACCCTGCGGGAACCCCCACCCCGCCCCAAGGTCATCCTCCCATGGCTTCCCACCCCGTACGCTCCCTTTCCCTGCTCGCCGCCGCCGTGCTGGCGCTCGCTCCGTCCGCCCGGGCCGCCGAGGCCCCGGAGGACATCCGCTTCAAGGTCGAGAAGCTGCTCGAAGGGATGCCGCAGCCCATGCACCTCGAGTTCGGTCCCGACGGCCGCATCTGGCTGAACGAATACACCGGGGCGCTCAAGGTCTACGACCCGAAGACGAAGCGCGTCACGCTCGTCGCCGAGATCGAAGCCTTCAAGCAGCAGGAGAACGGCTTCCTGGCCTTCGCGCTCGACCCGAAGTTCGCCCAGAACGGCTGGATCTACCTCATCTACTCGCCGCTCGGTTTCGACGGCCAGCACCTATCCCGCTTCACCATCAAGGACGACAAACTGGTGGCGGGGAGCGAGAAGCTCATCCTCAAGTACGAGGAACAGCGGCTGCAGTGCTGCCACCACGGCGCCACGCTCAAGTTCGGGCCCGATGGTTGCCTGTATTTCTCGACCGGCGACAACACCAGCCCCTTCGGCGATAGCCAAGGCTTCGCGCCGCTCGACCAGCGTCCGGGCAAGGAAGCGTTCGATGGGCAGCGCACCTCGGCGAACACCAACACGCTCGTCGGCAAGGTGAACCGCATCCGCGTGCATGACGACGGCACCTACTCGATCCCCGAGGGCAACCTCTTCAAGCCCGGTACGCCGAAGACCCGGCCCGAGATCTTCGCGATGGGCACGCGCAACCCCTGGCGCCTGAGCATCGACCCGAAGACGGGCTACGTCTACTGGGGCGAGGTCGGCCCGGACGCGCGCAACGACGGTCCGCGCGGCTCCCGCGGCTACGACGAGATCAACCAGGCGAAGAAGGCCGGCAACCACGGCTACCCCCTCTTCGTCGGCAACAACTCGCCCTACGCCGAGTACGACTACGAGACCAAGAAGGCCGGCGCCCTCTTCGACCCGAAAGCCCCCCGCAACAAGAGCCGCAACAACACCGGGCTCGTCGAGCTGCCGCCCGCCGTGCCGGCCTTCATCTACTGGCCCTACGCGGTCTCGGACAAGTGGCCGGAACTGGGCGAGGGCGGGCGCACCGCCTGCGCGGGCCCGGTCTTCCACTGGCAGGAATCCTTCGAGAAGACCGAAGGGTTCCCCAAGCACTTCGACCGCTGCCTGCT
>JBEBDN010000117.1:0-5356 GCA_041156945.1 Verrucomicrobiota bacterium
CCCCGACCTAACCTGCGAGGCAAAAACGCAGGGTTATTGCCTCATTTCCCGCCGATTACTTGGCGGCACCCGTGTTCCGCACCGTATCCGAGCCGGGTTTGACGGCCGGGAGACCGGGCTCGTCCGAACGATTCCGACGGAACTGGTAACGGTTGATGTCCTGCATCGAGAGCTGCTCTATGGTCTTAGGAGCGGGATTAAGCCGGGTCTGCCAGTCGGACTTCTTCCCGGCGTAACGGTCATCAGAGGTCACGCCCATGCGCTCCTCCCAGGCTTGGATCTCGGCCTTGGCGCCGTTCGCCGTGGAGTTCGTGCGCGCCACCGATTTCACTTCGATGGTGTCCTTCGGGCGCACCTCGGCGCCGAGTCCGTCGGTCAGTTCGACGTCGGCTTTCTTGCGGCCAAGGGTGTCGTAGCGGCCGTGCCACGTATCGAGGGTCACCAGGTTGTTGCGGTCGTAAAGCTGCTCCTTGCCGATCGGGGCTTCGCCCGCTTCGTAGCGCTGCTCCATGAGGCCGCTGGCCTTGGAGGCTCGCTTGAGGCCGGCATTCACGTCGACCGCGCCGTCGACGCCCTTCCCTGTCCCTTCGCCCTGCACGGAAAAAGGAACGGTCCGTCCATCGGCCGTGCGGATGGTCGGATCCACCTTCGTAGCCGCGGAAGCAGCCGGAGCCGGCGCAGGCGCGGCGGCTCCGCCCGTCGCGGGACGCGGAAGCGGATTGGACGAGCGCGCCTTGGCGGGAGTGCCGTCCAACGGCCTGCCCTCGGCATCGTATTTATAGACCTGAGTACCTTCCAGTCCGCCTTCGGCGGTGATGACCACGCCGGCCTTGACCCCACCGGCCGGACGCTGCGCCCCCTCGGCCGTCAGGACGGCGAGGGCGAGCAGCACGGGAATGGAGACGCGGGGTCGCAAGGCCGACCATCTTGGGCGTCCCGGCGACCGACCTCAATCCCTTCTTAGCGGGGAATAGGGAGGGATTTGGTCTTCCAGATCAGCTTGGCGTAGTCTCCGATCGAGCGGTCCGACGAGAACTTGGCGCAACGGGCGACGTTGCGGATGGCCATCGCGGCCCAGCGGCGACGGTCGAGGAAGGCCTGGGAGGCCTTCTCCTGCGCATCGACGTAGCTGCGGAAGTCCGCGAGCACCAGGTAGGGATCGCCTCCGGACATGAGCGAATCGACGACCGGGGCGAGCGCGCCCGGCTGTTCGGGCGTGAAGGTCTCGGAGCGGAGCCAGTCGAGGAGCGAGGCCAGCTCCGGGTCGGCGGCGAGCACCGCGTGGGGATCATAACCATCGGCCCAGAGCTGCTGCACCTCTTCGACCTTGAGGCCGAAGATGAAGATGTTCTGGTCGCCGACTTCCTCGGCGATCTCGACGTTGGCGCCGTCGAGGGTGCCGATCGTGACCGCGCCGTTCAGGGCGAGCTTCATGTTGCCCGTGCCGGAGGCTTCCTTGCCCGCCGTGGAGATCTGCTCGGAAAGGTCGGCCGCCGGGATGATGCGCTCGGCGAGCGAGACGCGGTAATCCGGGAGGAAGACGACCTTGAGCAGGCCGCGCACGCGTTCGTCGGAATTGATGACGGCGGCCACGCGGTTGATGGCGTGGATGATGTGCTTGGCCAGGGCGTAGCCCGGCGCGGCCTTGGCGCCGAAGACGCAGACGCGCGGCGTGAACTTTCCGTTCGGTTCGTTCAGGATGCGGCGATACAGGTGCAGGATGTGCAGCAGGTTCAGGTGCTGGCGCTTGTACTCGTGCAGGCGCTTGATCTGCACGTCGAAGAGCGCGTCAGGCGAGACGTCGACGTCGACGAGCTGCTTGATGCGGGCGGCGAGGCGGACCTTGTTGGCGCGCTTGATGGCCAGGAAACGTTCCTGGAAGGCGGGACGGTCGGCGACGGCGTCGAGCTTGCGCAGACGACCGAGGTCGGACTCCCAGCCCGTGCCGGCGAACTCATCGCAGAGCACGCTCAGCTCCGGATTGCAGCCGCGGACCCAGCGGCGGGGAGTGACGCCGTTGGTGACGTTGACGAACTTGCCCTTCCAGAGCTCGTCGAAACCAGGGAAGAGATGGGCGCGCAGGAGACGGGTGTGCAGTTCGGCCACGCCGTTGACGTGATGCGAGCCGACGACCGCGAGGTGCGCCATGCGGACGCGCTTGGGGAAGCCTTCCTGGATGATCGAAAGCTCGGTCTTGCGGGCGTCGTCTCCCGGCCAGCGGCGGTCGACTTCCTCGAGGTGGCGGCGGTTGATCTCGTAGATGATCTCGAGATGGCGCGGGAGCACCTTCTCGAAGAGCGGCACCGACCAGGTCTCGAGCGCCTCAGGCAGCAAGGTGTGGTTGGTGTAGCTGAAGGTCTGGGTGCAGAGGGCCCAGGCTTCGTCCCAGGTCAGGCGTTCGACGTCGACCAGCAGGCGCATGAGCTCCGCCACGGCGATCGCCGGGTGGGTGTCATTGAGCTGGATGGCGGCCTTGGCCGGCAGCGTGCTGAAGTCGGAGTTCAGACGGCGGTGACGGCGCAGGATGTCCTGCAGCGAGCACGAGACGAAGAAGATCTGCTGGACGAGGCGGAGCTCCTTGCCGCTCTCGGTGCTGTCGTTCGGGTAGAGGACCTTGGAGACGGTCTCGCTCGAGGTGCGGTCGCGGACGGCCTCGACATAGCCGCCACGGTCGAAGGCGCGGAAGTCGAACTCCGAGGCGGCCTTGGATTCCCAGAGGCGGAGGAAATTGACGCTGCTGCCGCCGAAGCCGGCGATCGGGATGTCCCACGGCACGCCGAGGAGGTCGCGGGTCTCGACGAGTTCGGCGCAATGGTTGCCGCGGTCGTCGGTGCTGTGCTTGACGCGGCCGTAGAGAGGCACGCTCACGCGGTCGTTAGGCCGGCGGATCAGCCAGGGGTTGTTGTTGGCGAGCCAGTTGTCGGCGACTTCGACCTGGCGGCCCTGCGCGAAGGTCTGGCGGAAGAGGCCGAACTCGTAATGGATGCCGTAACCGACGGCGGGGATGTCCATCGTCGCGAGGGAATCCAGGAAGCAGGCGGCGAGACGGCCGAGGCCGCCGTTGCCGAGGCCCATGTCCGCTTCTTCGTCGGCGACGGTCTCGAGATCCTGACCGAGCTCGGACAAGGCCTTCGTCGCGATGTCGCGCAGACCGAGGTTCACGAGGTTGTTCGTGAGCACGCGGCCCATGAGATATTCGAGGGAGAGATAGTAGACGCGGCGGACGTTCTTGCTGGCGTGCTGGGTCTGCGTGTCGATGTAGCGCTCGAGCATCTGGTCGCGGGCCGCCATGCAGGTGGCCATCCACCAGTCGTTGCGGGTGGCGGTGACGCGGTCGCGGGCGAACGTGCTCTTCAGATGATGCAGGATCGCGTCGCGGAAAGCGGCGACCGGCGAGGCGACGGCGGACTTGGCCGGAGCCTTGGCCTTGGCCTTGGACGCAGCCTTGGCGACAGGCTTGCGGACCTTGACCACCTTGACGGACTTCTTCGCGGGCTTCTTCGTTTTAGGCATGATCGTCGGTTAGGACAATCGACCGTAAGCCACAAGCGAGCCAAAAGCGTGTCAGCCCTGTGCCAGCTCCCGCAACTTGTTCAAATCCAGCTTACCCGTGCCTAAAATCGGGATGCCCGGCACCTTCTTGAACATCTTTGGAATCCATAGATTAGCCAGGCCCTCGGCGGCCAAGGCCGCGCGGATCGCCTCGGCGTCCACGTCCTCCGTGTGCAGCACGACGAGCTGTTCGCCCTTGAGCGGATCCGCCGTGCTCGCGACCGCGACCTTGAGCTCGACGGCGTCGGTGAGACCCATGACCTTGCGCAAGACTTCCTCGACGGTGCCATGCGGGACCATCTCGCCGCCGATCTTGGAGAAGCGGGAGAGGCGACCCGCGAGATGCAGGAAGCCGTCGTCGTCAAGGCGCGCCAAGTCGCCGGTGCGATACCAACCATCGGGCGTCATGGCCTTGGCGGTCTGCTCGGCGTCGAGATAACCCATGAAGACGTTGGCGCCGCGGATCTCCAGCAGGCCCACCTGCCCGCTCGGCAGGACCTCTCCCGTCGTGGGGTCCAGGAAACGCACGGCCACGCCGACGACCGGACGGCCAACGGAACCACGGACATTGCCCACCCAGACGCCGTCCGGCGCTTCGGGATCGGCGCGGTCCGGGACATTCACGGAGAGCACGGGACTCGTCTCGGTGATGCCGTAACCTTCCAGCATCGGGGTCTCGAGCTGCGAGGCGAAGGCGTCGACGAGGTCGGCAGGGCACTTCTCGGCGCCCACGACCGCCCACTCAAGCGAGGCGAAATCTTCCGCGGTGCCGCGACGAAGATAAGGACGAAGGAAAGTGGGCGTGCCGACGACGACGGTGACCTTCTCTTCCTTGATGGCCTTGACCGCCGCGGCGGCGTCGAGCGGCGAAGGCAGGGTGACGAGCCGCGGAGCCCGCGACAGGCAATACCAGAGGCCGATGGTGAAGCCGAAACTATGGAAGACGGGAAGGCTGCTGAGCAGCGCGGCTGAATCCGGCAGGATGTCCGCGTCTTCGATCTGCCGGAGGTTGGCCAGGATGTTGCGGTGCGAGAGACGCACGCCCTTGGGCTGACCGGAACTGCCGCTGGTGAAGAGCAACGCCGCCTCGGCTTCGCCGCCCAGCTTCGGGATGCCCAGACAGGCGGAAGTCCACGAGGCCGGCAGGATCCGGATCAAAGCGATGCGCCAGGCAAGGTCGGCCCGCGGATGGGCGGTCAGGAAATCGGCGACGTCGAACACGCGGTCACCCCACGGGAAATCGGGGAACTTCTCCGCGAGCTTGCTGCGGAAAGCGCCCGCGGTGACGACAAGCTCGACCTCGGCCCTCTGCATGCAGGACAGCGCCTGCTCACGTCCGAGCGAGAAATTGAGGTTCACCGGCACCTTGTCCGCGAGCAGGCAGCCGAGATTGGCGACCGCCGCCGCGACGCCGGGAGGCAGCACGATCGCGACGCGCTTGGCGTTCGTGCGTCGCTTCAGTTCGCCGGCGAAAGCCCAGGCGAGCGCCAGCAAGGTGGCGCCGCCGAACTCGCGTCGCGAGGAAGTCCGGTCGACCAAGGCGACCGCCCCGCCCTTCTTGGCCAGGCCCTCGGCGACCTCGCGCCCGAGATGACCGCCGAGCGAGGCGCGCAGCGAGAAGGCTTCCGACGCCAGTTCGAGCAGGCGCAGGCGGGTCTTGGCATGCTCGGTCGCAGGATAAGGCTGACCGATGACCACGCTGACCGGACGCGGGAAATGCTTCGGCATCTTCCAGAAGAACTTGCCGCCGCTGAAGCTGAACAACGAACCCCACATGCCATCGATGGCCAAGGGCAGGATCGGG
>JBEBDN010000118.1:0-3825 GCA_041156945.1 Verrucomicrobiota bacterium
CCTGACGCTCTGGTACCGCCAACTGCGCGCGCAGGACCCGCTCGCCGCCCGGCTGCAGCTGCCGCACCTCGCCTGGGTCGCCTTCGCCGGCGCGCTCAACGCGTCGATCTGGTGGCTGAACTGAAGGTCCCTTACTTGAAGCTGAGGCGCGCGGCGCTGGAGGTGACGCTGCCGGCCGAGTTGGTTATCCGCACCGAATAATAACCGGCGTCCGACGAATAGGTGTAGGGGATGGAGTAGGTGCTGGCATTGGCGCCGTTGATCGGGGAACCATCCTTGAACCACTGGTAGCTGCAGCTGGTCGAGCTGGCCACGGCGACGGAGAAACTCGCCGCCCCGCCGGGGAGCAACGTGGCGCCGGTCACCTTGACGTCGTAAACGTTGATGCCGTAGCCATTGTACAGGGGGCTCGAATACAAGCCGAACCGCAGGTAACAACCGTAGAGGTCATAGGCCGCCAGGCTCACGGTAGTGCTGCGGTTGCCGGAGCCCTGGAAGGTGCTCAGGGTTGTCCAGTTCACGCCATTGCTGGAAGCCTGGACGAAGAAGGTGTCCAGGCTGTCGGGATAGAGCGACCAGTAGGAATTGAAGGTCAGGCTGCTGAAGGCCGAATTGGAGAGGTTGATCCAAGGCGACTGCGTGTAGGTGTCGGTGTAGGAACTGTACGTGGACCCAAGCAACCGGTCGGTAATCGAGGAGGTGCTGGAATCCCAATCCCAGTGGTAGGGGGATTGATTGCCGGAGTATGAGCCATAGACCCATCCGCTCGGGCCTCCGTCGAAGGTGTAGTTCGCAGCCGTGATGGGCGCCGAGTAGGAGGCGCTGACCACTTGGGCGGCCGGTTGGCTGGTGATCGTCGGCGGGTCGACTTGGATCAGGCTGGCGGCGGAACTCGTCACCGCGCCGGCCGCGCTTGAGGCGTAGGGGTCGGGCGGGGTGTAGGTGGAGGCGGTGGCGCCGGCGATGGCGATCCCGTTGCGATACCACTGGTAGGTGCAGGGCACCGAAGAGGTGGCGGTCGCGCTGAAGACCACATTCGCGAGCGGATAACCATACCCCGTGATGACCAAGTTATCGACCATGCCCGCGGTGCCGGAGGGGCCGAGCAAGCGGGCGCGGAGGTAGCACCCCTTGCCCGCGAACGCCGCTAGGCTGACGGAATAGGACGACTGGTATCCTGGTTCATTATAGCCGGGGCAATTGGACTTCAGGATCGTCCAGTTAACGCCGTCTGCGGAGGCCTCAATCGTCAGGTTCTTGCCGGCGGGACCAAAAGTATTGGCGCTGAAGGCCAATTGGACGCTGGAAGCACCGATCAAGGACACCCACGGTGAACGGGCGAATTGGTGTCCGTATCGTCCCGAATCATTCTCGCACGAGACTAGACCATCCGTCTCGGCCAAGTCATCCCACCCAAACGACCATGGAGTGGACGAGAGATCGTCGGGCAACGCTCCGTAGGTCCATCCTTGCTCCCCGGAATTGAAATCAAACCGGGCCAAGGTACCCTGGGACTGCCTACGCACCAAGGTCACGGCCTGCGGCTGGGCCGTAATCGTCGGAGGCAACGTCACGCTGAGGGTTGCGGCTTGGCTGGCGACCTGGCCAACGGCATTCGTGACGACCACATGGTAGCTGCCCGAAGTCTGCGCCGAGGCGGAGGCGATGACGTGGGTGGCGCCCGTCGCCCCCGGGATGGCCGAGCCGTTGCGGTGCCACTGGTAGGTGAACGGGCCGGTGCCGGCGGCGACGACCGAAAAGGAGGCGGCCTGCCCGTTGAGCTTGTTAAGCCCGACGGGCTGGGTGCCGATGCTCGGCTTGATCGCGACGACGGCCGCGGTGCTGTTGACGGAACCGGCGGCGTTGCTGACCTTGACGGAATAGCCGCCGACCGCGCCGGGCGCATAGACGTCGGCCACCGCGTAAGTGGCCGAGGTCGCTCCAGCGATGGGCACCCCGTCCTTGTACCACTGGTAGGCGAGCCCGCCGCCGGAGGCCGCCACCGAGAGGTTGGCCGAATTGACGGGCAAACCATAACCCCAGACCTCGACTTCATCGAGGTAGGCATCGCAGGAGGAGGTCGTGGAAGCGCGGAGGTAGCAACCCGTGCCGGCGTAGGCAGCAAGGCTCGCCGAATGGGCGGCCATCGCGGAATCGTTGGTCTTGGTGAAGAGCGTCGTCCAGTTGACGCCGTCCGCGGAAGCCTGGATGGAGAGCGTCCCCGGGACGGCGGAGGCGCCGGTCTGGGAACTCATGCAGACGAAGTGGAGTTCCGGATTCGTGACGCCCACCAAGGAAATCCACGGGGAGACGACCGAGCCCCCGAAGCCGCCCTCTAGGTTTGCGGCCAAAGGGTTGGCGGGGATTTCGTCCAGATAGGCGTTCCAGTACCATCCGGGCTGCCCCCAGTTCTGGGTGAAACCCTGGGCCGTGGTCGTCACCGACCACCCCTCGGGACCTGCCGTGAATCCGAAGTAACGGACCCGGTAAGTCTGGGCAACCTTGGGGACATAGCCTTGCGAAACAGGCTGGGCGGAGATGACGGGGCCGGTCACCAACTGCAGTTCGGCCTCCTGACTGAGGACCGCGCCCACGGCATTGGAGACGGAGACGCTGTATCGGCCGACGTCCGCCGCGGAGACACTGGGCAAGGCGAGGCTGGCGGCGTTGGCGCCCGCGATCGAATTGCCGTCCTTGCTCCATTGATAGGTGAACGGCCCGGTGCCGGCGGCGGTCACCGCGAAGGTGGCCGACTGGCCGGCGCCCTTATAGAGCGCCACGGGCTGGGTGACGATGCTGGGCGTCACGTGGATGACCAAGGAAGCCGCTGAACTGATGATGCTACCTACCGGCCCGGTGATCTTCACGGAGTAGCCAGCCGCCGAGGTCGCCTGGACCGAGTCGATCGCATAGGTCGCGGTCGTGGCCCCCGCGATGGCCACTCCGTTCTTCATCCACTGGTACGTGAACGGACCCGTCCCCCCAGCCGTCACCGTAAATTCGGCCGGTTGCCCCAAGGCGCGGGCGACCGAAACCGGATGCTGGGCGACGCTGACCGGCACGCAGTTGTCCACGCGGACGAGGTTGCTCGAGGAGGTGCTCACGGGGCCGGCGACGACGACGTCATAGGAGGCGGACCCGGCGACGTTCTGGGCGGGAATCGAGTAAGTGGACTGGGTCGCTCCGGCGATGGCGACCCCGTCCTTGCGCCACTGGTAGGTGAACGGACCAGTCCCGGAAACAACGACCGACAGGATCTTGGAAGAGCCCGCGGTGACGGCCGTCGAGGCAACAGCCCCCAGCGGCTGGGTCGTGAATACGAAAGGCGAAAGCACCGAGAGCGTCGCGCCGACGCTCGTCACCGGGCCGACCGGGCCCGTCACCCTCACCGAGTAGATCCCCGCGTCGGCCGCCGTGGCCGAGGCGATGTCGTACGTCGAGGCAGTGGCTCCCGCGATCGCCAGGCCGTTCTTCAGCCACTGGTACGTGAAGGGGCCCGTGCCCGCCGCCGTCACCGAGAAGCTCGCCGAGGCGCCCGCCACCACGTTGCGCGCCGCCGGGGCCGAGGCCACCGTCACCGGCACGTTCGTGCGGATGGTCGCCGCCGCGCTCGTCGCCGAGCCCGCGGAGTTCGTGATCACCACGTCGTACGTGTTCGAGCCTTCGGCCGTGCCGGCCAGGGCCACGTAGGCCGCGCCGATCGCCCCGGGGATGTTGACGCCGTTCTTGCGCCACTGATACGTCGGAGCAGGCACGCCCGTCGCCGCCACCGAGAGCGCCCTGGCGCCGCCCGCCGTCAGCTCGATCGGAGCCGTCGGCAGGTTC
>JBEBDN010000119.1:0-7527 GCA_041156945.1 Verrucomicrobiota bacterium
GCTCAGACCAGGCCGTTCTCCTTCATCCAGGCGACGAGCTGGACGAAGGCCTTGGCGCGGTGGCTGATCTTGTCCTTCTCGCGCGGGGAGAGCTGGCCGAAGGTCTTCTCGTGGTTCGCCGGGACGAAGAGGCTGTCGTAGCCGAACCCTTCGGCGCCGACCTCGGCCTCGAGGATCTTGCCCCAGCATTGCCCGACGAATTTGCCGACTTCCTGGTTGGGTCCGAGGAGGATGAGGTGGCACTCGAAGCGGGCGCCGCGCTTGTGGGGCGGGGCCTTCTTCATGGCCTCGAGCAGCTTGGCCCGGTTCTGGGCGTCGGTGGCGCCTTCCCCGGCGTAGACCGCGGAGTCGACCCCGGGGCCGCCCTGGAGGGCGTCGCAGCACAGCCCGCTGTCGTCGGCGAGCACCCAGGCCTTGCGCGGGGCCAGCAGACGCAGGGCGTTGGCCTTGAGGCGGCAATTGCCGTGGAAGGTGCCGGTGATCTCCTCGACGACGGGCATCCCGCCGAGCTCCTTGGCGGAGCGCACCTTCACGTCCAGTCCGGCCTTGGCGAACATGCGCCCAAATTCCTCGGCTTTATGCGCGTTGCCCGTGGCCAGGTAGATATCCATGGCCGGAATGTGGTCACGAGGGGATGAGAAGGCAAGGGATAGGGGTGGCGGAAAGGTCTTAGCGGCTGGCGGTTAGCGGTTGGCGGTTGGGATCAAAGTCGGAGGTCTGGATTCGGGTGGCAGGTGGCGGTGCCTTTACTAGACCTAGCCCTGTCCCTAGCCCTAAATGGATTGTTTCCGCCCCCATCCTCGGCCAAGGTGCCTTAAGTGTTCGGCCTAACCGCCAACCGCCGTCTCTCAACCGCCTCTTTCCCTTGTCCCTCCGCTGCCTCATCACCGCTGGCCCGACCCGGGAGTTCCTCGACCCGGTCCGTTTCGTCAGCAACCCGTCGACGGGTAAGATGGGGTATGCCCTGGCCGCCGCCGCCCGCTCCGCAGGTTGGACGGTCGACCTGGTTTCGGGCCCGGTCTCCCTGCCCGAGCCCGACGGGGTCATGGTCTACCCGGTGGTCACGGCGGCCGAGATGCTGCGTCAGACCGACGCCTTGTTCGGGCCGTGTGACGTCCTGATCATGACGGCCGCGGTCAGCGACTGGCGCCCGAAGGTCAGCCATCCCCAGAAGTTGAAGAAGACGGGCGAGGGCCTGACCGTGGAGTTCGAGCCGACCGAGGACATCCTCGCCACGCTCGCCCGCCGCCGCCGGCCCGACCAGCTCCTCGTGGGGTTCGCCGCCGAGACCGAGAACGTCGAGGCCCACGCCTTGGCCAAGCTCGACCGCAAGGGAGCCGACCTCATCGCCGCCAACTCCGTCGCCGGGCCGCACGGCGCCTTCGGGTCCGACCAGAACAAGCTCACCCTCCTCGGTCGCGACGGCTTCCGCGAGGTGCTCGGACCCGGCGCCAAGACCGCCGTCGCCACCGCCCTCGTCGCCCGGCTGGCGGCCCTGCTCGCCGCGCGCGCCCGCTGACCATGTCCCGCCGTCGCTCCAGTTCCCTCGACCGCGTACTGGGCCGTCTGGAAGGGCTCGACGCGCAGAACCTCGCGATCCTCGCGCGGCGCCTCGAACGCGAGCGGGACCTCATGGAGACGGTGCTCGATACGCTCCGCGAGGGGGTGCTCGTGCTGGCCGGGGATGGCTCCGTCGAATACGCCAACGCCGCCGCCGTCGTCCTGCTCGGGGCCGACCCGGCCGAGGTCAACGGCGCGGACCTGCGCCGCTTCTCGCCCGACATCGCCGCCGCGCTGGACCTGCCGGCCGACGTCGAGGGGATGACCCGCGAGCTCGAGGTCCGCTACCCGGAACCCCGCCTGCTGCGCCTGCACCTGGCCCGCGTCCCCGACGCCCATTCCGCGGAGCGAGCGCGCCGCGTCGCCGTCCTGAGCGACGTGACCGCCGAGCGGACGCAGACCGAGGACCGCGTCGAGAGCGAGCGCATCGACTCCATCATGGCCCTCGCCGCCGGCGTCGCCCATGAGGTCGGCAACCCGCTCAACGCGATCGGGATCCACCTGCAGCTGCTGCGGCGCGAAGCCGAGAAGCTCGGCGACACGCCGGCCGCGCAGAAGGTGCGCCAGGCCGCCGAGGTCTGCCAGGGCGAGATCAAGCGGCTCGACGGCATCGTCCGCGATTTCCTCGGGGCCATCCGGCCGACCCCGCCCAACCTCGCCGAGACGGACCTCGTGGCCGTGGTGGCCGAAGCCATGGCCTTGCTCCGCGACCAGATGGAACAGCTCGGCGTGCGCGTGCAGGTCGACCTGCCGGGGACGATGCCGGAGGTCCTCGCCGACCGCAACCAGGTGAAGCAGGCGATCTTCAACGTCACGAAGAACGCCCTCGAGGCGATGGACCGCGGCGGCGACCTGTTCGTCCACCTGTCCTCCGAGGACGAGTGGGCGGTGCTGGCGATCCGCGACACCGGCGTCGGCATCCCGGCGGACAAGCTCACCCGCGTCTTCGACGCCTACTACACGACCAAGGCCTCCGGGGGCGGGCTGGGCATGCTCATCCTCCTCAAGATCATGCGGGCCCACGGCGGGTCGGTCGACATCCGCAGCACGCCCGACGTCGGCACCACCGTGACCCTGCGTTTCCCGTTGAAGCACCGACGGGTCCGCACCCTGGATGCTCCCAAGGCTTGAAACCCCGGCGGTTTCCCGCAGTCTATCTTCCAAGCCCATGCGCCTCGCCCTCTGCCTCCTCGCCTTGCCCTTCGCCGTCCTCGCCGAGGACAAGGCCCTGCCGCTCGTCCTGCCGAAGTCCGTCGCCCTGGGCACGCCGAAGCCCATGAAGATCGACAACCTCGAGCCGCCGGCGAAGGGCCCCCGCGTCCTCCCCAAGGTGCCGGCCGAGGCCAAGAACCTCGCCCTCGGCTGCCCCGTCACCTCCAGCGCCAAGGAGGCCGCCGCCGGCGACTTCTCCTTCCTGACCGACGGCGACAAGGGCGGCGAGGAGGGCTTCGAGGTCGAGCTGCCCCGCGGCCACCAGTGGATGCAGGTCGAGCTCCCCCAGTCCTCCGCGATCCACGCCATCGCCCTGTGGCATTTCCACCGCGAGCGCCGCGTCTACTTCTCCGTCGTCGTGCAGATCTCCGACGACCCCGACTTCAAGCAGGGCGTGACCACGGTCTACAACAGCGACGCCGAGGGCGAACTGGGCTTCGGCAAGGGCAAGGACTACGTCTACTACGAGTCCAACGAGGGCCGCGTGATCCCGGTGGCCGGGGTCAAGGGGCGCTACGTGCGCTTCCACTCCAAGGGCAACTCTGCCTCGCCGTCCAACGACTACATCGAGGCCGAGGTCTGGGGCGTCCCCGCCAAGTAAGCCCGACTTTGCTTGAATCGTCCCGGCTTCCGCCCACCTTGGAGCCGTGAAGGTCCTCCGTGCCAAGTCCGCCGGGTTCTGCTGGGGTGTCGAGCGCGCCATCGACATCGCCCGCGAGTACGCCCAGAAGGGCCGCCACCCCGTCTACACCGACGGACCCCTGATCCATAACCGCCAGATGATGGAGGTCCTGACGGCCGAGGGCATCCGCGAGGTCGGCGACTACCGCAGCCAGGACCGTTTGGCCGTCTCGAAGGCGACCGATGCCGACGCCGTGATGGTCGTGCGCGCGCACGGCATCTCGCCCGAACGCCGCGAGTACCTCAAGTCGCTGGGCATGGAGTTCCGCGACGCCACCTGCCCCGACGTCGGCATCATCGCCGGAAAGGTCCGCCTCCACGCCAAGAAGGGTTTCCGCACCGTCATCTTCGGCGACCCCCAGCACCCCGAGGTCATCGGCCTCCTGGGCTACGCGGAAGGGCAGGGGCACGTCATCTCCGGTTCGGCCGACATCGACGCGCTCCCGGAGCTGGGCGACAAGGTCTGCATGGTCTCGCAGTCCACGATGTTCACGGACGAGTTCGAGCGGCTCGCCGCGCACCTGCGCCGGCGCTTCCCGGCCGCGCTGGTCTTCGACACCATCTGCGGCGCGACCAAGGACCGCCAGTCCGACGTCGTGGAGCTCCATCGCCAAGGCTGCGAAGCCATCGTCGTGATCGGCGGCCGCCACTCCGCCAACACCGTCAAGCTCGCCAAACTCGTCGAGATGCAGGGCCTGCCGTGTTTCCACGTGGAGACCGCGGCGGAGCTGGACGCCGGCGCCCTGGGGCGCTTCGGGACGGTCGGCGTGACGGCCGGCGCCTCGACCCCGGCCTTCCTCATCGACGAGGTCTGCCGCAAGCTCGAGGCCCTGGCCTGAAGCCCATTTCGGGTCGGTTGGCGTGGTAAATCCACCCCCGGTTTATCACGGCGAGGGAGGCTCCCGCCTTGCGTCCCGCCGGCGGGCATTCTAGATGATGAGCACTATGGGACCCTTCCTCGCCTTCCTCGGCATCCTGCTCGTGGTGCTGCTCATCCTGGCCTTCGTCGTCGTGGGCATGTACAACGGCCTCGTCACGCTGCGCAACGCCTTCCGCAACGCCTTCGCCCAGGTCGACGTCCAGCTCAAGCGCCGGCATGACCTGATCCCGAACCTGGTCGAGACCGCCAAGGGCTACCTCGCCCACGAGAGCGGCACCCTGACCGCCGTCATCGAGGCCCGCGCCAAGGCCACCCAGGCCAACGTCCGCCTCGCCGGCAACCCGAACGACCCCGCCGCCATGCGCGACGTCCTGCAGGCCGAGTCCGGCCTGAGCGGGGCCCTCGGCCGCCTGATGGTCGTCTCCGAGAACTACCCGCAGCTCAAGGCCGACGCCCAGATGCGCGCCCTGATGGAGGAGCTCACCTCCACCGAGAACCGCATCGCCTTCGCCCGCCAGGCCTACAACGACGCCGTCCTCGCCTACAACAACGGCCGCGAGACCTTCCCCCAGGTCCTCGTCGCGAACACCTTCGGCTTCGTCCCCGCCGACTTCTTCAAGGTCGAGAACGAGGCCGAGCGCGCCGCCCCGTCGGTCAAGTTCTGAGCCGGCGCCGCGCCCATGGGACTCTTCGCCACCCTCAATCCCGAGCAGTTGGGTCGCGTCCAGCGGGCCCGCGCGGCGCAGGCGCCCTTCGACGTCGGCGCCTGCCTCACCGCGGCGTTCGACGCCCTCAAGCGCGATTTCTGGAACATCGTGCTGGTGCACCTCGTCTTCGGGCTCCTCTGCTGCTTCCTCGTCACCATCCCGCCCTTGATGGTCGGCCTGAGCCGCTTCAGCGCCAAGTCGTTGCGGGGCGCGCCCGCCGGCTTCGCCGACCTGTTCAGCGGCTTCGATGACTTCGGCGCCGCGTTCCTGATGCTGTTGGCCATGGTGCCCTTCGTGGTGCTCGGTTTCCTCTGCTGTTTCTTCCCGGGCTATTACCTCGCGATCGCCTGGACGATGAGCTGGGCCCTGCTGGCCGACCGGCGCGGAAACTTCTGGGAATGCCTGGAGATGAGCCGGCAGGCCGTCACGGCCCACTGGGGTTGGGCGTTCCTGCTGTTCTTCGTGGCCAACCTCGTCTCGCAGGTGGGCATCCTCGCCTGCGGCATCGGCCTGCTCGCCACGCTCCCGCTGCAAACCTTGATGGTCGAGGCCGCCTACCAGCGCCTTTTCCCCGCGGCGCCGCCCGCCTGATCGCCGCCGGCCCATGGCCGCCACGATGAACTTCTTCCGGGCGCAGGACGACGCCCGGTCCCGGACCACGAAACTCGTGGTCCTGCTCATCGTCGCCATCCTCACCCTCATCGGCGGCCTCTACGCGGTCGCGGTCCTCGGCGTCGGCAAGGTCGCCCGGGGCGAGGACATCAGCTGGTGGCAGCCCGACCTCCTCGCGGGCACCTCGGGCGTGGCCCTGCTGGTCATCGTCGGCGGCAGCCTGCTGCGCATGAGCGCCCTGTCCGCGGGCGGCGCCAGCATCGCGATCGGCCTCGGGGGTCGGCCGGTCTCCGCCCGCGCCACCCATCCCGGCGAACGCCGCCTCCTCAACGTGGTCGAGGAGATGGCCATCGCCTCCGGCCTCCCGGTCCCCGCCTGCTACGTCATCGACGATCCGGGCATCAACGCCTTCGCGGCCGGCAACGACCCCAAGGACGCCGTCATCGGGGTGACCCGCGGGGCCCTCGACCTGCTGACGCGCGACGAACTCCAGGGAGTCGTCGCCCACGAGTTCAGCCACATCGGCAACGGCGACATGCGCATGAACCTGCGCCTCATCGGGGCCGTCGCCGGCCTGCTCGCGTTGACCCAGCTGGGCTACCTGCTCATCCGCCTCGCCCCGCGCGGCCGCGACGGCGCCAAGGTCGGCATCCCCATGATGGCCGCGGGGGCCGTGGTCATCGTCTTCGGCCTCGGCGGCGTCTTCTTCTCGCGCGTCATCCAGGCCGCCATCTCGCGCCAGCGGGAGTTCCTCGCCGACGCCTCCGCCGTGCAGTTCACGCGCAACCCCCTGGGCCTCGCCGGGGCGCTCAAGAAGGTCGCCCGGGGCACCACGGCCCCCCGCCCCGCCCGGACCCCCCGCGACCGCTACGAGGAGGAAGACGAGGAGGACGGCGCGCCCAACCTCGGCTTCGCCCAGTCCGAGGCCCAGCACATGTTCTTCAGTTCGACCCCGGGCTTTTGGGATAGCCTCTTCTCGACCCACCCGCCGCTGACCGAGCGCATCCGCCGCATCGATCCGGCCTTCGATGGCCAGATCCCCGCGTTCCGTCCCGTCGCCGCCGAATCCACGGCGGAGGCCTCGGTTTCCCAGTTGAGCGGCGGGTCGGTCGCCCCCCCCGTCGCGTCGGCGCCGGCCCGGACGCCGACCAACCTGGAGATCCAGGAAGCCGTGCAATTCCAGGGCCGCCTGCCGGAGTCGCTGCGCACCGCGGTGGCCGAGCCGATCGGCGCCATGGGGTTGGCCTTCGCCTTCGTGCTTTCTGCCGACTCCGCCCAGCGCCAGGAGCAGCTCGCCTCGATCGTGAACTTGGCCGGCGGAGAAGTCGCCCTGGAAGCCCGCCGGCTGCAGCCCGTCGTCCGCGCGTTGCCGGCGGGTTTCCGGCTCCCCGCGCTCGACCTCGCCCTGCCGGCCCTGCGCGTCCTCTCGCCGGCGCAGCGCATCGCCTTCCGCGACGCCTTGGCGGGCTTCGGCGCGTCCACCGACGACGGCCTGGTCGGCCTGCTCGTGCAAGGGGCCGTCCGGCGGTACCTCGAACTCCCGCCTCCCTTGGATCGGGCCAATAGCCTCACCTTGGCCCAGCACTACGGCTTCGTCCTCTCGGCCGTCGTCCACGCCTCCAGCGAGTCCACGGAAGGCCGCCAGCTCGCCTACGAACGGGCGGCGGAGGCCTTGGGCGTCGCCCTCGATCCCTTGCTCCCGCCCGAGGCGATCGACCTGTCCAAGATCGACGGGTCGTTGGCCGCCCTCCTGAAACTGGCGGTCGCGGCCCGCCGTAACTTTGTCCGTGCTTGCGGTATCGCCGTCCTCAGCGATGGCCGGGCCGAGCCCCGCGAGGTCGAGATCCTGCGCGCCGTGGCCGACTCGCTCGGCAT
>JBEBDN010000120.1:0-11293 GCA_041156945.1 Verrucomicrobiota bacterium
CAGGCGCGCGGACCGGAGGCGATGCTCGCCGAGCTTCGGGCGCTCGAAGGCGCCGCCCTGCCCGACTGGCTGGACCTCCACAACCCCATCCGGGTGGCGAAGGCCTTGGAACGGCGGCTGGCCAGCGGCCGCCCGCTCGCGGAGTTGCGCGAGGAGTTCCTCCAGCGCCGGGGACCGTTCGCCGACCACCCCGTCACTGTCGAGCTCATGGAGCGGCCTGACCCCGAACTCAGGCACCGGATCGCGGCCCGCACCGCCGAGATGCTCAACGGAGGCTTGATCGAGGAAGCGGAGCACCTGCTCAGCCTGAACCTCGACCCGGAGCTAGCCTCCGCCCGGGCGGTCGGCTACCGGGCGACCATGGACTGGATTGGAGGGGGCAGGAAGGTCGCCCTCGAGGGACTGGCGGAGCGCATCAACCTGGACACCTGGGCCTTGGTCCGAAAGCAGCGTAAGTGGTTCCGGCGGCTGGATTTGAACGTAAATTAGGCGATTTCACGGAGGAAAGCCTTCCTACGACTCTGAGGGGCCCGAAAAATGCCCTTCTTTGCCTTTTTTCACGCCTCCTGCCTTGCCCTAAGTCGATTTATGCCCTTTTTTAGTGCTCCACCCTCACCCCACCTCCCCCATGCCCCTCAAAATCGGCCAGCCCCTCCCCGAAATCACGCTGAAGCAGAAGACCGAAGCCGGCCTCGTCGACGTCAACCTGCGCCGCAACGTCGGTAAGGGCAAGACCGTCATCCTCTTCGTCCCGCTCGCCTTCACCGGCGTCTGCACCGATGAACTCTGCAAGGTCACCGGCCTGCTCGACGAGTACAAGAAGCTGGGCGCGGACGTCATCGCCATCTCCGTCGACTCTCCCTTCGCCCAGGAAGCCTGGGTGAAGTCCGCCAGCATCGGCGTGACCCTCGCCTCCGACTTCAACCGCGTGGCGGTCAAGGCCTTCAAGGTCAAGGACACCCGCGTGATCCCCGAGAAGACCGGCCTCCTCAACGTGGCCAAGCGCTCCGTCTTCGTGGCCGACAAGAACGGCCTCGTCGTCCACTCCGAGGTCAAGCGCGACCCGAGCTCGATGCCGAACTTCGCCAAGATCAAGAAGGCCGTCGAAGCCTGAGCCCTTAATACCCTCGTCTTCGAAGGCGGTCGGGCTTGCCCCGACCGCCTTCTTTGCTTTTGGCTAGCGGACCGCCCGGCTCCGCCGGCCCCTCCCTTCCACCTACCTCACTCCATGGCCCACCACGACCCGTTCAAAGCCCTCCGACCCTTCGCCGCCGGCGGCCGCTCCGGCCAGCTCTACTCGCTGCCCGCCCTCGAGCAGGCCGGGCTCGGCAAGATTTCCCGCCTACCCGTCTCCGTGCGCCTCGTGCTGGAGTCCGTCCTCCGCAACTGCGACGGCGTCGCCGTGACCGAGCAGGACGTCAGGACCCTCGCCCAGTGGAACGCCGCGAAGCCGGTCGACACCGAGATCCCCTTCGTCGTCGCGCGCATCGTGCTGCAGGACTTCACCGGCGTGCCGCTGCTCGTCGACCTCGCCGCCATGCGCGAGGCCGTCGCCAAGCTCGGCAAGGATAGCGCCGTCATCGAGCCGCTCGTCCCTGTCGACCTCGTCGTCGACCACTCCGTGCAGGTCGACCGCGCCGGCACCGCCAACGCGTTCCTCGAGAACCTCCGCCAGGAGTTCGGCCGCAACACCGAGCGCTACGAATTCCTCAAGTGGGGCATGCAGGCCTTCAAGACCTTCGGCGTCGTCCCGCCCGCCATCGGCATCGTCCACCAGGTCAACCTGGAGTACCTCGCCAAGCTCGTCTTCGAGAAGGAAGGCGTCTTCTACCCCGACACCCTCGTCGGCACCGACTCCCACACCACCATGATCAACGGCATCGGCGTCGTCGGCTGGGGCGTGGGCGGCATCGAGGCCGAGGCCGGCATGCTCGGCCAGCCCGTCTACTTCCAGACGCCCGAGGTCATCGGGGTCAACCTCACCGGCCGCCTCCGCGAAGGCGTCACCGCCACCGACCTCACCCTCCGCCTCACCGAAATCCTCCGCAAGGCCAAGGTCGTCGGCAAGTTCGTCGAGTTCTACGGCGAAGGCACCGAGGCCCTCTCGCTCGCCGACCGCGCCACCATCGCCAACATGGCCCCGGAATACGGCGCCACCATGGGCTTCTTCCCGGTCGACGACAAGTCGCTCGACTACCTCCGCCAGACGGGCCGCGACGAGGCCCACGTCGCCCTCGTCCGCGAGTACTACCGGGCCCAGGGCCTCTTCGGCATCCCGAAGGCCGGCAGCATCGACTACACCCAGACCATCGACCTCGACATCGGCACCGTCGTCCCCTGCGTGTCCGGCCCGAAGCGCCCGCAGGACCGCATCGACCTCCCGAAGATCAAGGACACCTTCAACACGCTCTTCACCGCGCCGAAGGACAAGAACGGCTTCGGCAAGGCGGCGGCCGATCGCGCCGCGTCCGCCCCGGTGGGCGCCACCGGCCGCACGCTCAAGCATGCCGACGTCGTGATCGCCGCGATCACCTCCTGCACGAACACCTCCAACCCGTCGGTGATGGTCGCCGCCGGCCTCGTCGCCAAGAAGGCCGTCGAGAAGGGCCTCAAGGTGAACCCGAACGTGAAGTGCTCGCTGGCCCCCGGCTCCCGCGTCGTCACCGACTACCTCAACGAGATCCAGCTCTCCGGCTACCTCGACCAGCTCGGCTTCAACCTCGTCGGCTACGGCTGCACGACCTGCATCGGCAACTCGGGCCCGCTCGACGCCGACATCGAAGGCGCGATCAAGGCCGGCGACCTCGTCACGGCTTCCGTGCTCTCGGGCAACCGCAACTTCGAGGCCCGCGTCCACGGCGCCGTCCGCTCCAACTTCCTGATGTCCCCGCCCCTCGTGGTCGCCTTCGCCCTCGCCGGCCGCGTCGACCTCGACCTCGACGCCGAGCCGCTCGGCGTGGGCAAGGACGGCAAGCCGGTCTTCCTCAAGGACATCTGGCCCACCCAGGCGGAGATCGCCGACCACGTCGCCCGCGGCCTCAAGCCCGCGATGTTCAAGTCGAAGTACGCCCCCGACTCCCTCGCCAACGCCACCGCCGAGTGGAAGGGCGTCCAGGGCGGCACGGGCGCGCGCTTCAGCTGGAAGGAGTCCTCCACTTACATCCAGGAGCCGCCCTTCTTCAAGGGCTTCTCGATGACGCCCCCGCCGGTGCCGTCCCTCGCCAAGCTGCGCCCGCTCGCGCTGCTCGGCGACTCCGTCACCACCGACCACATCTCGCCCGCGGGCTCGTTCGCCGAGTCCACCCCGGCCGGCAAGTTCCTGCTCGCCGCCGGCGTGACGAAGAAGGACTTCAACTCCTACGGCTCGCGCCGCGGCAACGACCGCATCATGACGCGCGGCACCTTCGCCAACACCCAGGTGAAGAACAGCATGGCCGACGGCAAGGAAGGCGGCTTCACCAAGGTCCAGCCCGACGGCAGGATCGAGGCCATCTACGACGCCTGCCAGACGTACGCGCAGCGCGGCGAGGGCATGATCGTCTTCGGCGGCGTCGACTACGGCATGGGCTCGTCCCGCGACTGGGCCGCGAAGGGCACCGCCCTCCTCGGCGTCAAGGCCGTGGTGGCGCAGTCCTTCGAGCGCATCCACCGCTCCAACCTCATCGGCATGGGCGTGCTGCCCCTCGAGTTCACCGACGGCAAGAACGCCGCCTCCTACCAGCTCGACGGCACCGAGACCTTCGACCTCGAAGGCCTCGCCAGCCCGATCAAGCCGAAGACCCCGGTGACCCTCGTCATCCGCCGCGCCAACGGCCAGGTCGACAAGGCCCCGCTGGTGGCCCGCATCGACACGGCGATCGAGGGCGAGTACTACCGCCACGGCGGCATCCTGCCTTACGTGCTGCGCCAGATCCTGAAGAAGTAAACGCCGCGACCGGCGACGCGACCAGGGGGCGGTTCCGCGAGGGACCGCCCCTTTTCCTTGCCCGCCTACCTCGCCCACCCTAGGACTGGGGCATGGAAATCGGCATCGTCAACGGCCCCAACCTCGACCGGCTCGGCAAGCGCGAGCCGGAGGTCTACGGCCATGCCACCCTCGCCGACCTCGAGGCGACCATCGCCGCCCACGCCAAGCGGGCCGGCGTGAAGACCCGCTTCTTCCAGTCCAACCACGAGGGCAAGCTGATCGACACCATCGCGAAGTGGGCCGACGAGGGCGTGAAGTTCCTCGTGATCAACCCCGGCGGCCACACCCACGTCAGCGTGGCCCTGCGCGACTGCCTCGCCGGGACCGGCATGAAGGTCGTCGAGGTGCACATCTCCAACATCTACAAGCGCGAGGAATTCCGCCACAAGTCCGTGACCGCGTCCGCCTGCGAAGGCGTCATCACCGGCCTCGGCTTCCCTGGCTACCTGCTCGCGGTCGACTACCTCGTGGCCCAGCACAAGCCGGCCGCCCAGGCCAAGCCGGCGAAGAAGAAGCCCGCGGCCAAGTCGAAGCGGAAGTAAGATCGCGTCCGGCGATTGGCGGCTTCCCCTCGGCGGATTCGTCGCCATAAGGGAAGCATGCCCCGCCCCTTCGCCACCCTGCTGGCTTCGCTGGCTTTCCTGACGGTCGCCGCCGCCCCGCCGAACATCGTCGTCATCCTGGTCGACGACATGGGGTTCTCCGACCTTGGGTGCTACGGTTCCGAGATCCCCACGCCGAACCTCGACGCCTTGGCGAAGAACGGCCTGCGCTTCACGCAGTTCTACAACACGGGACGCTGCTGCCCGACGCGCGCATCGCTCCTGACCGGGCTCTACCCGCATCAGGCGGGCGTGGGCCACATGATGGAGAACAAGGGTCTCCCCGGCTACGAAGGCCGCCTCAACGGGCGCTGCGCCACCATCGCGGAATCCCTCAAGCCGGCGGGCTACTTCACGGCGATGACCGGCAAGTGGCACGTCGGGCAGGAACAGGGCGTGACGCCGGGCAACCGCGGCTTTGACCGCAGCCTGAATGCGGCGGCCGGTGGCTTCTACCAACCGGGCGCGACGCGCGCGAAGCTGTTCCTAGACGGCCAGCCCATCGCCAACGAGGACCCGCGCCTGCCCCCGGCCTGGTATTCCACCGACCTCTGGACCAGCTACGGGCTCAAGTTCATCGACGAGGCCCGCGCGGCCAAGAAGCCGTTCTTCCTCTACCTCGCCCACAATGCCCCGCACTTCCCGCTGCAGGCGCCGGCGGACGAGATCGCGAAGTTCCGCGGCAAGTACCTCGCCGGCTGGGGGCCGCTCCGGAACCAACGCCACGCGCGACAGCTCGAGATGGGGCTGGTGGATCCAGCTTGGCCGCTGGCGCCGCGACCCGAGGCGATCAAGGCCTGGACCTCCCTGACGGACGCCGAGAAGGACCGCTTCGACCACCTCATGGCGGTCTACGCGGCGACGGTCGCCCGCATGGATAAGGCCATCGGCGACCTGGTCGCGGGACTCAAGGAGCGCGGCGAGCTCGACAACACCTTGATCCTATTCCTCAGCGACAACGGCGGCAACGCCGAGGCGGGACCGGGGGGGCGCACCGACGGAGACCCGACGAAACCGAACTCGGATTGGTTCTGCGGCGAGAGCTGGGCCTTCCTCCAGAACACGCCGTTCCGCCGCTACAAGCATTTCAACCACGAGGGTGGCATCGCGACGCCGCTCATCGCCCACTGGCCGGCTGGCATCAAAGCGCGCGCCGAACTGCGCGCCCAACCCGGACACCTGGTCGACATCCTGCCGACCTGCCTGGAGGTCGCCGGGGCCACTCCGCTCAAGGAGCGCGTCGGCACCGCGGTCCTGCCACCCGAAGGCCGCAGCCTCGTCCCGGCCTTCGCGAACCAACCGCTCCAACGGGAAGCCCTCTATTGGGAACACGAAGGCAACGCCGCCATCCGCGTCGGCGACCTCAAGCTCGTCCGAGCCGGACGCAACGGGGCTTGGGAGCTCTACGACCTGAAGAAAGACCGCACCGAACAACAGGACCTCGCCACCGCCCAACCCGACAAGGTCAAGGAACTCGCCGCCCAGTGGGAAGCCTGGGCGGTGCGGGCCAACGTCAAACCCTACCCCGAAGCCGGCGGAAAGAAAAAGAAGGGGAAGTAGGCGATGTGGGGAGTGGGCCAATGCCACCTACCCACTACTCCCTAATTCCTAATTCCTAAATCCCACTCCCCACTCCCTAAATCCTGCTCCCCACTCCCGCTCTCCCGATACTCACTTCCTCCGGGATTGGTTTACCATCCACGAGGTAATCCGCCATGACCTCGGCGAGGGTCGGAGCCCAGACGGTCCCCCGCGGGCCGAGGCCGTTGAAGAGGTGGCAGCGCGGTTGCGCGGGGTGCGTCCCCAGGAAGGGCCGGTTGTCGGCGGTGCACGGCCGGACGCCGGCGAGGTGCCCGGTGACCTCCACGGTGACGGGTACTTGGAAGTAGCCCCGGAAGCGCCCGACGAACTTGTCCCGCTGGGCGGGGGTCGGGGTCTCATCCAGACCGGTCCATTCCCAGTTCGTACCGGCCCGCCAGCGGCCTTGGCCGAGCGGAAGGGCCCAACCCTCGCGATTGAGGATAAAAGGGCTCTGCGGGGCATCGGAGGCCAAATCCAAGGCCTCCCCCTTGGCGGGCTGCCACGGGAGGTAGGTGAAAGGGCCGCGCTGGGCGGATTTATAGCCGTCGCAATAGACGACCCCTTGGGCTTGGACCTGACGCCAGGCGACCCCCTCGGGGGTGACGCTCAGTTCCGCCGGATCGAAGGCGGCCGCGATCAATGCGCCCTCCGCCTCCAACCAGGCCCGGGTCTCGGCGAGCAGTTTCGGAAGGTCGACCCACGCCCCCTTCATCAGCGCCCCGCCCTGCTCGTCGGTGAGCTCCGGCTGCAGCTCGCCGCGGCGCTCGGAGATGCGACGGATGAAGGGCTGGCAAGTCGGGTCGCCCGCGCGCTTGAGCCCGCGCTCCCGCTGCTCGGCGTCCACGAAGAGCCGGTAGACATCGACCGGATGGAAGACGCCGAGCGCGCCCAGGACCTCGCCGGCGCGCGCGAAGAGCCCGGGGTAGTCGGGCGTGAGCGTGAAGCGGCGGCCGGTCAGCGGCGTCATCAGGCCCGCGGCGACCTGGGAGGCGGCGGATTTCCAACGGTCGTCGACCACGGCCACCCGGCGCCCCTTCGCCCGCAGGGAACGGGCGAGGAGCGACCCGGCCAAGCCTTGGCCGACGATCAAAAAATCAACCTGCATCTCCGGAGGGAGACGCAGGTTGCGGGAAGGTCAAACGGATGGCGCGGGTTTATCAGAAACCGACGGAATTCTTGGAGCCCTGCTTGGTCACGATCTTCTCGTCCTGCCAGACGGCGAGGCTGCTCTTCACCTCGACCAGCGTGAGCTGGAAGACGAAGGAAGCCTGGCGGGTCCGGCCGGCGTTGGAGCGGTCCTCGAGGATCTTGCCCTTCAGCACGAATTCGGGGACGGGCACCGCGGCGCCCGGGGTGGCCTTGCGGGCGGCCACCGCGGCGGGGTCCGAATCCAGGAGGCGGACGCGGCCGGCGTTGACGAGCGGGGCGGTGATCTTGGTCAGCAGGAGGCTGGTGTCGAAGTTGCTGGCGGTGTCGTTCAGGACGTTGCCGACCTGCAGGACCGGGGCGGCGCCGGCCTTCTGGAAGGCGGGGGCGTTGACCATCGACTGGAGCATGGTCGAGCCGGCGGTGGCGAAGTCCTGGATGTCGACCTTCTCGAGGCTGACGACGAGTTCGCGGCCGTTGGGGTCCTTGTAGGAGGCGGGGGTGCCGCAGCCCACGACGAGGAAGGCGGTGGCGGCGAGGGCGAGGAGCTTGTTCATGGGGAAGGAAAGGCGGTTCAGCGGGACAGCAGGCGGAGGCGGCATTCGACGGATTCGGCCTTGAGCGCGGTGGCGTCGACGCGGGCGATGGCGCCGGGCTCGAGCGGGGTGACGATCCAGTTGGGCTGCGTCTCGGTCACGCGGCCATCGGCGGCCAGCCACTCGAAGCTGACGTTGATGGTGCGTCCCAGGTAGGAGTCGTTGCGGAGCTCGAACTGCGCCTGGGCGAAGCCGGCGGGAGTCTTCGACTTGCGCGCGGCGAGGAGGGCGATCTTGCCGGCGATCCGCTGGTCGTTGATCTGCGTCTCGAAGGTGCCGTCGGCCTTGGTCGTGACGTAGTTCACCGCATCGGGTGGGGTCAGGCCGCGCTCGAGGCGATCGCCGGTCTTGATGAGGCTGGTGCAACCGACCGACAGGCCGAGCGCGAGGAGGGGAAGGAACTTGTTCATGGGACCAGGGTCGCGCAGCGAAGCGCGAGGGGGATATTTTCCGGCGGGACCTTGAGGCTTACAAGCAGAACCTTGCCCGCGGGCAGGGCCAGCGCGGCCTCGGGATGGCCCGCGACCGCCAGGCGCGCCCCGGCGGGAGCCTCGAGCCGGACGAGGGAAATACGCCCCGGGAGTCCGCTCCAGTGTCGGAGGTCGGCGCGGGTCGAGACGATGGTGTAGGCGGCGGTGCCCACTTTCGTGACCAAGGCGAGCAAGGCCGCGCCGGAGCCGGAATCTTGGCGATTCGCCCCTTGGTGGGCGGCCCGGTTAAGCACGTAGCTGGCCGTGGCCTTGACCGCGGCGGAGGTGAACGCGCGGGTGCGGATGCCCGGCAAGGCCGCCTCGAAATGCTTCGCGACCAGGGCCGAAGGCCGCGAGGCGAACTCCACGGCGACCGGCCGGCCGTCCAAACGCAGGCCGAGATTGTAGTCGCCCGAAACCGGCGAAAGGGCCGGCAAGGCGACCGAGATGTAGGGGACGTGGCCGCCGGCCACGAAGAGCGGGATGTCGATGCGCTCTTCGCGCCACGCCGGACCGAGGCCGGCCTCGACCAGCACATAGACGACCCGCGCCGGGGCGGACCGGCCGGCCTGCGCGGCCTCGCAGTCGGCGAGGTCGCGGGCGAACACGGTCGAGGAACGGTTGAGGGCGCACGCGGCCAGCAGCTCCTTGCGCGCCTTCTCGAGGTCGGCCCCGCCCTGACCCAGCCGCAGGAAGAACATCCCCTGGAGCCAATGGCTGAAGGCATCGTCGTAGGTGCCCTCCGCGCCCAGCACGGCGAGGTCGTCGGTGATGCGCGCCAAATCGGCCCGGGTGCGCTCATCGCGCAAGGCCCGGTCGGCGTCGTACTGTTCCGCGCCCTCGACGGGCTTGGGCGCCCGGTAGATGGCGCCATTGCCGAAGGCTTCCTGCACGAAGCGCAGCCGGGTCAGCGAAACGCGGGCGGCCTCGACCTGGCCCAGTTCGAGGCGGTTGAGCGCCTGGTAGGTCGAGGCGTAGATCCGGTCGTAGGGCTTCCCCCGGTAAGGGACGGCGGCGTCGTTGACGAGCAGCGACGAGCCCGCCTCCGCGACCGAGAAATCGGGGGCCTCCTCCTCGGCGCGGAAACGGCGCTCGACCTCCTCGAAGACGCGGACGCTTTCCGGCAACCGTCCGAGGGCCCGCAGGGCGGCGCCTTGCTCCAACCTCCAGACCAGGGCATCGTCGGCGTCGTCCTCGGCCGCGGCCGCGGCCAAGCTCGCCACGATCTCGTAGTCCCCCGTCTCGTTCGCGGCACGGGCGCGCCTGCCCTTCTCGGGGTAGGCGGCGCACCCGACGAGCGCGGTGGCGAGGATGGCGAGGAGCAGTCGCAAACGAAGGAGACCAGACTGAAGCGTGCCGGCGCGGGTGTAAAGGGTACTCGGCTAGGCGGCGATGCCCAGGAAGCGGGCGCCGACGTAGAGCCAGGTCGTGGTGACCACCGGACAGGCGAGCATGGTGACGACGGCGTAGCGCAACGAGACCTGCACCTGGCCGCCGAACATCTCGACGATGAGGAAGGTGAACATGCCCGCGGGCATCGCCGCCTGCACGAGCATGACCTTGCGGAGCGAGGGGTCGGTGATGACCGCGCCCGCCACGAGCAGCAGGCTGGCGGGCATGATGAGCCAGCGCACGGCCGCGATGCCGAGCGTGAGCCGCGGCTCGGCGAAGAGGCGGAAACCCCGCAGGGCCTCGTGGAGGTAGATGCCCGTCAGGATGGTGCCGACGGGGATCGCGCACTCGCCGACGGCATGGCAGCAGCCCTGCACGAACTGCGTGGGGGCGGCGGCGCCGAGGCCGGTGAAGTTCAACGCGAGCGCCAGGAAGAGCGCGACCGGCATCGGCTGGAGGAAGTTGCGCAGGCCCGACAGGCCGGGCTTACCGGACAGGACCGAGATGCCGACCGTCCAGACGGCGGCCTCGACGCCGACATTGTGCACGAGCAGCACGCCCACGACGTCGCGGTCGAAGAGCGCCGCGGTGATGGGGATGCCCAGGTAGCCGAAATTGTTCGTGCCGGAGGCGAAGGCGAAGGTGCGGCGGCACACGTCGCCCGGCAAGGCGAGCGCCTGGGCCACCAGCCGCCCGACCAGGATGCCCGTGACGATCATGCCGAAACCGACCCCGAGGTAAAGCAGCGCGGTGGTCCCGCTGTTGATGAGCGGATTGCCGCAGACGCGGTCGAAGATCATCGCCGGGAAGAAGACCCAGATGACGAGCCGCATCAGCGACTGGCGCGAAGCGGGCACGACCCAGCCTTGGCGGGCGAGGAACCACCCCAACCCCAGCAGGAGCGCCAGGCGGGTGATCACGAGCCCTAGGTCGGCGTTGAAGACGTTCATGGACCCGGCGACTATTGGAGCCCTTCGGCGGAGGGCAAGGAAAGGCATGGAAAGGCTGACACGCTGGCAAGGGGACACGTGGGCATGGAGGCGCCGAAGTGATGCATCGGTTTTAGGACCAACAATGGAGCGCTTCCGGATTGGCCGCCTACCCCTTGCCAGCTTGCCAGCCAACCCCGCCCCCACCCCCTTGACTTCCCGCCGCTTCCCGGCATGATGGAATCTCGTTCCTTCTCAGTCGGACCCGACAAATGACCGACTAACCATTTTCGGGGGTGTTCCGGATTCGATTCCAACCAAGATATCGCGACGGCATGCAGAGGATGTCAGCTCCCTCTTAAATCCAGTTGGCAGCATATAACTGCTAAAAACACCATCACGTTCGAGAACGACAACGTTCTCGCGCTCGCTGCCTAAGTACAGCGACGAGCCCCAGGGACCGCCTGTATCCCTGGATCAGCTCGGTTAACGCAGGCGATCCCCTCCTCTAGTCGTTATCTCCGGGGTAAGCGAGAAGACGAATAGGTCGCACGGGTGCCCATCCCCAAACGCGATCGAGATCAATGATGAAGCTACGCATGTAGATGTT
>JBEBDN010000121.1:0-20120 GCA_041156945.1 Verrucomicrobiota bacterium
TTCCAGGTACGGTAAGACGGGGCGGGCGGCGCCACCGGTTCATCCAGTTGGGCGACCAGCCAAGCCAGGCCATCGAGATTATCCTGCAGGCGACCTTCCGCGTCGGCATCGGTGTGGTTGAGGAGACCGATCGGCCCGCGGTAGCCGCTGGCGCAGATCTGCCGGAGTAGCGCGAGGTCGAGATGCCCCGTGCCCAGCGGCTTGATCTTGCGGCCGGCGGCCTCGCCGTCGGCGTCCATGCCGTTCAGGTTGAGGCAAAGCAGGTAAGGCAGCAGCTTCGGCAGGAACTTGTCGAACCGCTCGACCACGTCGTGGGCGTGGTGGAGGTTGTAGACGATGCCGACGTTGCGCACGCCTTCGGCGCGAAGGGCCTCGACCACGGCAAGGAGGTTCTCCGGTCGACCGAACCAACCGCCATGGTTGTAGAGGGCTACCTGACAGCCTTGGGCGGCGCCGGCGTCGCAGATCGGCTTGAGCCGGGCGACTTCGGCCACTACGCGCGCCCGCTGGTCGGCGAGGTCCTTGACGGCGACCGGACCACCCTGCCCCATGACCCAGAGCTGGGGGTGGACATCATGCCGGCGAAAGAGGGCGAGGGCGGCCTTCGCCTCGTCGTTCAGGGTCGTCGGAAACCACCAACCTTCGAGTTCGATGCCATGCTGCTTCAGGGCCTTCAGCTCGGCGTCCCACTGCGGCACATGCTCGGCGCGATAGTCGTAGACGAAGCGGCGGAGCCCCAGACGCGCGAGCATCGCCGCCCGCTCCTCCGGTCCGCGCTTCTTGGCGTCGAACGGCACGATGCACCAAGCGACGAGGTTGCCGCGCTCGAAGACCGGCTCGGCCCCGGGGAGGGCCAGCAGGGTCAGGAGAAGAGCGCAGATCGCACGCATGGGGACACGACGTAGACAAGCCAGCGGAGGGCAAGTTGCCAGAGTATTGGTGGGAGGAGACGGCTGGGCTGGGGCTGGGGCTGGGTCTGGGGGAATCAAAAAGGTGATATCATGCCTGTCCTCGGGCCGGCCTTCGCCTATCCGTGCTTTCGCGATTCCCATTTCCTGGCCCAAGCCCTAGCCCTTGCCCAGGCCCCCATCCAACCCCATGCGCCTCCTCTCCCTCCTTCTCCTCGGCACTACCCTGCCCGCGGCCACCTACTTTCCGCCGCCCGACGCCGAGGGTGGCTGGCGGACGACCAAGGACGCCGCGGAGGCCCGCGCCCTCGCGGGCATCGACCTGGCTCGCCTGGAGCAGGCGGCCCGGGCGGCCGAGCGGTCCAATGCCGACAACGGGGGCTTGCTCGTGGTGAGCAAGGGTTACCTCGTCCTCGAACGCTATTACGGCAAGGCCCACCGCAACGCGAATCCGGACATGGCCTCCACCGGCAAGGCCTTCACGAGCATCGCCTGCGGGGTCATGCTGCAGGAGTTCAAGGCCAAGCTTCCCGATGGGCTCGACACCAAGGTCTACACCCAGGAATTCCTGCCTGAAGCCTTCCCGCTCCGCGACCCACGCGAGGCCGACATCCGACTAGGCCACCTGCTCTGCATGACCTCGGGCCACAACGGCGAAGGGGCCACGCCCTCCGCGGTCGTCCGCGGCGCGACGCAGGCGCTGAAGCCCGCCAAAGGCCAGGACATCCGCGATATCGACGGCTCGTCGCTGCGCACTCCGCTCTGGGCCGGCCCCGGCGAAGGTTATTCGTACTCGTCCCCCGCCCCGCACATCGCGTCGATGGTGTTGCGGCGCGTCACCGGCAAGGAACTGCCGGCCTACCTCGACGAGAAGTTCGCGCAACCGATGGGCTGGGGTCCGTGGGGCTACTGCCTCTACCGCGGGGATGTCACGATGTCCCATGCGAACGGCGCCGGCTCGATCGCGCTCCGGGCCACCGATGCCGTGCGCTTCGGCTACTGCCTCGCCCAAGGCGGGCGGTGGCGCGACCGGCAGCTCATCCCGGCCGACTACCTCAAGCTCTGCCAGCAGGCGTTGCCCTACAACCCGCACTTCCCCTTCAGCCTGCAGTTCGAGCACAACCAGGCCGGGCAGATCCTCGGCGCGCCGCGCGACGCCTTCTACAAGACGGGCGCCAACGGTTTCTGCCTCTACATCGTGCCATCGCTCGACCTCGTGATCTACAAGCTGGGCGGCAAGGATGGCCAATGGAACCCGGACCTCACCCGGCTCCCGCAGCCGCCCGACGACTTCGGCGTGCATACCTCGCCGGCGCCGACCCCGAAGAACGGGTCGTACGAGACCTACAGCATCCCGCGCATCCTCGAGCTGGTCTGCGGCGCGACGATTCGCTGAGCTCAGCGTAAAGGGTGCCCGCGGTCGGCCAGCGGCAACGCGACCTTCCGGCCGCCCACGGCGAAGGACGCGAAGACGGCCAAGGTCAGCTCCACGGTTTCCCGTCCGGCGAGGGGGCCGCAGAGCGGCGCGCGCTTCTCCTCGATCGCGGCCAGCAGGTCGCGCACGGCGCCGAGGTGCCCGCCGTTGAGAAGCTTGATGTCCGCGAGCGGCTCGGGCTGACCGAGACCGGCGGTGGTGATCGGGGTTTTCCGGCCATCGCGCTCGAGGATCGCCAGCGGCTCCTCGTCCACCTGCAGGGAAATCACCCCTTTCGCGCCGATCAACCGCGCGCCGAAAGCCGAGCCCTTGGTCGCATCGCCTTTCTTGGAGTCAAAATACAAAGGGATGCCGCTCTTCGTCTCATAGCGCGCCCGGATCTCGTCGCCGACGATCGGCCCCACCCCTTCGTCGCCCGGATGGACATCGGCCTTCGTCGCGGGTCGTCCCTCGACGAGGATAGCCGCCTCGCAGGAGACGGCTGGACCGGTGAAGAGGGTCGCCAGATTGAAGCCGTGGCCGCCCAGGACCCAAAGATCAAGTCCGCCGCCGCGCTGGTCCTGCTTGCCGCGCACGCGGACCTCCTTGAGTTCACCGATCTCACCCGACGCGACCAGCTGCTTCACGACGTCGAGGACGGGGTGGTAACGGTTGCGATGCGCGATGGCGAGTTTCACGCCCTTGTCCGCGCAGAGCTTCACGATTTCGTCGGCTTCCGCCAGCGTCCGGACGAAGGGCTTCTCGACATAGATGCCCTTCACTCCGGCCGCGATGGCCGCCAAGATCATCGCGTGATGCTCATGGACGTGGCGGGGGCAGATCGCGGCCAAGTCGGGCCGGACCTCCGTCAGCATCGTCCGATAATCCTCGTAGGCCCGCACCCCACCCAGTTTCCGGGCCTCGGCCGCCCGCCCTGCCGGATCGGCATCGGCGACGGCGACCACCGTCGTCTGCGGCACCTTGAGCCAGACCAAGTCCTCGCCATGCCCGTAGTTGCCCTGCCCCGTATGCCCGATGACGGCGACGGTCAGGCGGCGGCCGGCGGGCTCCGCGCGCAGGAGCGCGGCGGCCAGGGCGAGCGCGGAGGCTCCGAGGAAGTCGCGGCGCCGCATCTTACTTCGCCCTCCGGGGATTCTTAAGGAAATAGAATCTGCCGTCCTCGGCCCCGCCGAGGAAATCCGGCACGCCGTCGGCGTCGAAGTCGACCACGGCCGGACTGACGTCGTGGCCTTCGATGTTCTGCTTCACGAGCGGACCTTCGTCCTGGAAACGCCAGCTGCCCGCCGGCGACTCCACCTGCCGGAGGAGATTGGCGCTGGTGGAATTCAGCAGCAGGTCGAGTTTACCGTCGCCATCCCAGTCGACCACGCAGAGTTTACGGCGGCCACTCTTGCCGGCGGTCCCCTTGGCCAGCTGGAGGGGCCGGCCCTGCTCGTCGCAAAACGCCCGGCGGGGCGACTTCAGGATGCGGCGACCCCCCGCTTGGGCGCGCTCGAAGTACGCAAGGTAGCCTTGCTGGTCGAGCATCACCAGGTCGGTCAGGCCATCCTTGTTCCAATCGACGGCGAGCGGGGTCGTGCGCCATTGGGTGAGGAGCGCCTTCCCCGCGGGCTTGCGCCAGCCCCAAGCCAAGGCGGGCTGCGCCCCCTCCCACTCCACCTCGATGGGTTGGGCGACCGACAGCTTGGGCTCGCGGCGGGTCCCGATGTTCCGATACCACACCACCTCGCCGAGGATCGAATTCAGGACCAAGTCGGGCAAGCCATCGCCATCCCAATCGGCCACGGTGAAGGTCGTATAGCCCCATTTCGCCTCGGCGGGCCCCTGGATGCTGCCGTTCTCCCCGGCCATGATGCGGAGCGGCTTGCCCGCGACCTCCAGCAACACCGGCGCGGCGAACTTCGGTTGGGCCACGCCCGGACCGCTGAGATTCTCGAAGAAACCGACGTAGCCGGCGGTGTTGCCGCTGAGCAAGTCCTGGTCCCCATCGCCATCCCAGTCGAAGCCGAAGGGCGTGGCCAAGGCCCCGAACTTCAGGTCGTCGGCCTGCTGCCGGAAATAACGCGGCGGCAGGAAGACCGGCGCATGCTCGGGCGTGAAGCGTCCCGTGTTCTCCAGGAACGCCACCCGGCCATCCTCGTCGCCCACGATGAGGTCGGGCTTCCCGTCCCGGTTCCAATCGCAGACCACCGGCGTGATCATCTCGAGATCCATCGTCAGGGGCGTCGCCCCGGCGGGCGTCTCACGCACCGCCTTCCAAGCGGCGGGTCGGGCCGAAGCGAGCGCCTCCACGGGGACGGTCAGGCGGCGACCCGGCGCGTAGTTCGGCGCGGTCCGCGTACCGATGTTCTCGAAATAGGTGAAGCCATCGAGGAACTCCCCGCAAACCAGGTCGAGGTCCCCGTCGCCATCGAAGTCGGCGAAGCTCGGCGAGGGCCAGCCGAAGACCTCGACCGTCCGTCCACCCGCCGCCAGCTTCACCGGGGTCGCGTAACGCGGGACGTCGTTCGTGCCTTCGTTGCGCGCGACGTAGACGAACCCGCGGAGCGGGCCCCGCACCCAGCGACCTTGGGCATCGTAGGCGTTGTCCCAGCCATAATCGGTCCAGTCGCCCACGCCGACGACCACGTCGCGCTTCCCGTCGCCGTCGAAGTCGACCAGTTTCCACTGATTGGCCCGCACCTTGTTCGGGTGGAGGTTCGTCGGCAGCGGCAGCCGGCGTCCTTCGGCCAGCCCCGTGCGGAGAAAGTCCGGGTGGACCGTCCCCGGAGAAAGGACGACCGGCCGGCCGTCGACCTCGCTGACCTGCACGTTCTGCAGACCCTTGCTGATCCGCACCCCGGGCGCGAAGATCGGCAACGGGTCGCGGGCGGTATCGGTTGCCGCCTTGAAGAAGTAGACGCCGTTGGAGGGCTTGTCCGGACAGTTCACGACCAGGTCGAGTTGGCCGTCGCCATCGAAATCCATCGGCAGCGGCCAAGCCCAGAGACCGACCCCCAAATCCACGGACAACCCAGGGTGGTTGTATTTCAACCGCTCCAGAACCGGCTCCGCCGCCCCGGCGGCGCCGAGGCACGTGAGCAGGCAACCGAGGGGAATGAGCCGGGCGCAGGTCATGGGGGCGCTGCTGTGTTAGCGGACCCGGGGGCGGTTTCCAACCTAAAGCACCGGACGCATTTGACTCGCCTGCCCCGCGGCGAAGCCGACTGTCTCGGGGCATGAAACCGACCCGGGTCGCCATCATCGGAGGAGGAGCCGCCGGCTTCTTCACGGCGATTACCTGCGCGGAGGCCCTCGGCGGCCGCGGGGAAGTCACGTTGCTCGAGGCGACCCCGCACCTGCTCTCCAAAGTAAAGGTCTCGGGGGGCGGTCGCTGCAACGTCACGCACGCCTGCTTCGAACCCGCCGAACTGGTCAAGCGCTACCCCCGCGGCGGGCGCGAACTGCTCGGAGCGTTCCACCGGTTCCAACCGCGCGACACCATCGCCTGGTTCGCGGGACGCGGCGTCGCCACGAAGACGGAGGAGGACGGCCGCATGTTCCCGATCACCGACGATTCCGCGACCATCGCGGACTGCCTCCTGGGCGCAGCGCGGCGGGCCGGCGTCGACATCCGCGTGCAGACCGCGGTGCGCTCGGTCGAGCGGACCGCGCTCGGCCTCAAGCTCACCCTCGGGGCCGGCGAGCCCATGCTCTGCGACCGGCTCGTCATCGCCACCGGCGGCAACAAGGCCTCGGGCGGGCTGGTCATCGCGGAGTCGTTCGGCCACACGATCGTGCCGCCCGTCCCCTCCCTCTTCACGTTCAACATCAAGGACCCGCGTCTGGCCGACATCTCGGGCGTGTCGGTGGAGCACGTCGAAGCATCCCTCGTGGGCACCAAGTTGCGCACCGACGGCCCCCTGCTCGTCACCCACTGGGGCCTGAGTGGTCCGGCGATCCTCAAGCTATCCGCCTGGGGCGCCCGCGAGTTCGCCGATCGTGGCTACCGCTGCGAAGTCGCGGTCAACTGGGCCCCCGGAATGAAGCGTGAGGCCCTTCTCGCCCAGCTCACGCACCTCCGCCAAGCCGAGGCCCGCAAGCAAGTCGGCACCTTCAGCCCGATTCCGGCCCCGCAAAGGCTCTGGGAGAAACTGGTCGTCGCCGCCGGCATCCCGACCACGACGCCTTGGGCGCATGTCACCAACGCCACGCTCCAGTCGCTCGTCGCCCAGTTGACCGACAGCCGCTTCGCGGTGGACGGCAAAAGCACCTTCAAGGATGAGTTCGTCACCTGCGGTGGCGTCAAACTCGCCGAGGTCGACTTCCGCACCATGGAAAGCCGGCTCTGCCCGGGCGTCCATTTCGCCGGGGAGGTACTGGACGTCGATGGCGTCACCGGTGGTTTCAACTTCCAGAACGCCTGGACCACGGGATATTTGGCGGGGATGGCGGCGGCACGATAAGGGGTCTCGTGGGCACGGTGACACGCGGGCAAGGGGGTTTGGATTAGCCAAAGCTCGCAGCAGCCCAGGACTTAACTGACAGCTGAACTGCTTTACGGCTACAGGTACGTCCTAGACCCATGTCACCTTGCCCACGTGCCCCCTCGCCGATTATCCGGCCCTAGCCCTTTGCGGTTTCGACAATCCTCTCGCCCTCCTCCCCTTTCCACCCTCTCCTGCCGACATGACTTCCGCAGAATCCTTCGATGGGCCCAAGATCGGCGACACGCTCGACGGGCAGACGCTCATCGCGGTGGGCATCGATTTCACCTTCACGGAGGTCCATCCCGACCATGAGGCCGCCTTCAAGGTCCTCGACCAGTGGATGAACGGACTCCGCCTGTATGACCTCGAGGACACCTTCGACCTGGATGCCGTCTTCTGGGACGAGCTGCTCGACTGCGGCTACGAGGTCGGCGAAGGCGAGGTCGACGGCGAGACGCCCGACAAGCCGGTCGTGACGGTGTTCGACGTCTGGGTCGACGCCGCCGACCCGCGGGCGCCGCTGCTGGCGCTCGAGGCTCGGCTGGCCGAACTCAAGGAAATCGCCGCGGACCTCCTGCCGCCCGGCCTCCGCGGCGCGGTGGCCTCGCACGAGACCCCGCTCGAGACGCTCAAGCTGATCGCCCAATTGGCCGAATAAGCCCGCCGACCGGCCCAGTCCGGCGTTGCCAGCCCGGCGACCCCCGCTTTGCCTTCGGGACGTAACGCCCATGTCCCCCCAAGAGCTCAAGCAGACGATCTCCCACGGCCTGCTCTCCTTTCCGATCACCGACTTCGCGGCCAACGGCGATTTCCGGGCCGACACCTACGCGAAGCGGCTCGAATGGCTGGCCCCCTACGGCGCCACCGCGCTCTTCGCCGCCGGCGGCACCGGGGAATTCTTCTCCCTCGAGCCCAAGGAGTACTCGCAGGTCATCCGCACCGCGGTCGACACCTGCGCCGGCGTCGTCCCGATCCTCGCCGGGGCCGGTGGCCCGACCCGCGTGGCCATCCAGTACGCCCAGGAAGCCGAGCGCCTCGGCGCCAAGGGCATCCTCCTGCTCCCGCACTACCTCTCCGAGGCGAACCAGGACGGCGTCGCCGCCCACGTCGAACAAGTCTGCAAGTCGGTGAAGATCGGCGTCGTCGTCTACAACCGCAACGTCTGCCGCCTCCAAGCCCACCACCTCGAGAAGCTGGCCGCCGCCTGCCCCAACCTCATCGGCTACAAGGACGGCCTCGGTGAGATCGAACTCATGGTCTCGATCCGCCGCCGGCTGGGCGACCGCTTCAGCTACCTCGGCGGCCTGCCCACCGCGGAAGTCTACGCCAGCGCCTACAAGGCGATGGGCGTCCCGGTCTACTCGTCCGCCGTCTTCAACTTCATCCCCAAGACCGCGATGGAATTCTACCGCGCGGTCGCCGCGGACGACCATGCCACGGTCAACCGCCTGCTGGACACCTTCTTCCTGCCGTACCTAGAGATCCGCAACCTGAGCGCCGGGTACGCCGTGAGCATCATCAAGGCCGGCGCCCGCATCGTCGGACACGACGCCGGTCCGGTCCGTCCGCCGCTGCTCGACCTCAAGGCCGCCGAGAGCGAACGCCTCGCCGCGCTCATCGCGAAGCTCGGCCCGCAGTAAGCGCCCCTCATGAAGGATTCCGCCGCCCTTTCCGCGCCCGACGCCCTCGCGTCGGCGGTGCGCAAGGCGCGTTGGCGGCTGCTGCCGATCTTCGTCGTCATGTTCATCGTGAACTACGTCGACCGGGTGAACGTCAGCTTCATCAAGCCGCAGCTGGAGGCCAGCCTGGGGATCGGCGCCACCGCCTACGGCCTCGGCGCGGGGCTGTTCTTCTGGGGCTACGCGGTCTTCGAGGTGCCGGCGAACCTCGCGCTCGAACGGATGGGGGCGCGCCGGTGGCTGACCCTCATCGCGGCGGTCTGGGGCGCCCTGGCCGCCTTGCTCGCCTTCGTGCGCACCAAGGAGGAGTTCTACACCCTGCGGTTCCTGCTGGGCGCCGCCGAGGCCGGCTTCTTCCCCGGCGTCGTCTACACCTTCACGCGCTGGTTCCCCGCCGCGGAACGCGGCCGGGCCATGGCGGTCTTCCTGAGCGGTTCCGCGATCGCCTCGGTCATCTCCGGCCCCCTGTCGGCCGCGTTGCTGAGCATCCAAGGACTGGGCCTCCAAGGCTGGCAATGGATGGTCCTGCTCGAAGGCGTCTTCTCGGTCGGCATGGCCGGAGTGCTCTGGTCTTGGCTCGACGCCCTTCCCGCCGACGCCCGCTGGCTGACGCCGGCCGAACGGGCGGCGCTCACCGCCGCGGTGGAGTCCGAGCGGGCCGCCGCGATCACCCGCCCCAAGGCCGGCCTGGGCGAGCTCCTGCTCGACCCACGCCTGCTTTTCTTCTGCTGGGTCTACTTCGCGATCCAACTGACCATCTACGCCGTGACGTTCTGGCTGCCGGAGATCATCCGCGGCATGGGCGGGCTCTCGGACCTGCAGGTAGGCCTGTTCAATTCAATCCCTTGGCTGATCTCGATCGCGGGCATGTACCTCTTTGCGATCGCGGCCGCCCGGCGTCCCGGCCAACAGGGCTGGGTGGCGGCAGCGCTCGTCGTGGCGGGACTCGGGATGTTCGCGGCGACCTTGGGCGGGCCCGTCTCCGGCTTCGTCTGCATCTGCGTCTCCGCCCTGGGCTTCAAGTCCGCCGCCTCCCTGTTCTGGCCGCTCCCCCAGAAGGAACTCGACCCCCGCATCGCGGCCGCGGGGATCGCCCTGATCAATTCACTCGGCAATCTCGGCGGCTTCGTGGCCCCGACCGCCTTCGGCTGGATCAAGGAGACGACCGGCAGCGTGACGTGGGGACTCCACGGTCTGGCCGCCTCCTCCTTGCTGACCGCCGCGCTCGTCCTCCTCGTCCGTTTCCGCCGCTCCTGAACCCCTCCCGATGCCCTCCCCCACGATCCACTCCATCCGTGTCGTCCCGGTCGCCGGCCACGACAGCATGCTGCTCAACCTCAGCGGCGCGCATGGCCCGTTCTTCACCCGCAACATCGTCCTCATCCAGGACAACGCCGGCCGCACCGGCCTCGGCGAAGTCCCCGGCGGCGAAAAGATCCGCCAGACCATCGTCGACGCCACCGAACTGCTCGTCGGCCAGCCGATCGACCGCCGGACCGAGTTGATGGCGCGCGTCGGGCAGGCCTTCGCCGACCGCGACGCAGGCGGCCGCGGTCTCCAGACCTTCGACCTGCGCACGACCATCCATGCGGTGACGGCGATCGAATCGGCCTTGCTCGACCTGCTGGGGCAGGAGCGCGGCGTGCCGGTAGCGGCCTTGCTCGGCGGCGGGCAGCTCCGCGCCGAGGTCGAGATGCTCGGCTACCTCTTCTATATCGCCGATCGCCGCAAGACGACGCTGCCGTACCGCGACGAGGCGGCCTCGGCCGTGGCCTGGCACCGCCTGCGCAACGAGGAGGCGCTGACGCCCGCAGCCATCGTCGCACAGGCCGAGGCGACCCAGGAACGCTTCGGCTTCCAGGACTTCAAGCTCAAGGGCGGCGTGCTCGCCGCCGACCAGGAGGCCGCCGCGGTCAAGGCCCTGGCGAAGCGCTTCCCGCAGGCGCGCATCACCCTCGACCCCAACGGAGCCTGGTCGCTGGCCGAGGCCATCCGCGTGGGTCGCGACCTCAAGGACACGCTGGCCTACGCCGAGGACCCGTGCGGCGCCGAGGGCGGCTTCTCCGGCCGCGAGATCATGGCGGAGTTCCGCCGGGCCACGGGGCTGCGCACCGCCACGAACATGGTCGCGACGGATTGGCGCCAGTTGGAGCACGCGCTGAAGCTCGAGGCGGTGGACATCCCGCTGGCCGACCCGCATTTCTGGACGATGGAGGGCTCGGTGCAGGTGGCCGCGACGTGCGCGAAGCACGGCCTGACGTGGGGCTCGCACTCGAACAACCACTTCGACATCTCCCTCGCGATGTTCACCCACGTCGGCGCCGCCGCGCCGGGCGACGTGACGGCGATGGACACGCATTGGATCTGGCAGGAAGGCCAGCGCCTGACCAAGGAACCGTTGCAGATCCGCGCGGGCAAGGTCGCCGTGCCGGCCCAACCCGGCCTTGGCGCGACCATCGACGAGCGCCAGCTGGCCGCCGCGCACGACCTCTACCTCAAGCTACCCAGCGGGGCCCGCGACGATGCGGTCGCCATGCAGTTCCTGCTCCCCGGCTGGAAGTTCGACCCGAAGAAGCCCTGCCTGGTGCGCTGACCTGACCATGTCGAACGCCGCCCAACCCGCGCCCCGCCTCGCCTCGCTCGACGCCCTGCGCGGCCTGGCGATGCTCTTCATGGCGACGGGCGGGCTGGGCTTCGCCGCGATCGCCGCGGAGCACCCCGACTCCGCGTTCTGGTCCTTCCTTAAATCCCACACGACGCACGCCGCCTGGGTCGGCGGCGGAGCGTGGGACCTGATCCAGCCCGCCTTCATGCTCATGGTCGGCGTGGCGATTCCCTACTCCCTCGCGGGTCGTCGCCGGGCTGGCGAAACGTACGCCCGCTCCCTGGGCCATGCCTTCGGGCGTTCCGCGCTCCTGGTCGCCCTGGCCATCTTCCTGACGACCGGCGACCGCCCGCGGCCGGAGTTCGCCTTCCATAACGTGCTCGCGCAGATCGGCCTCGGTTACGGTTTCGTCTTCCTGCTGGCCGACCGCGGCTGGAAGATCCAGCTCGGCGCGATCGCCTTGCTCTCCGCGGGGACCTGGGCCGCCTTCGTCCTGCACCCGTTGCCCGGACCGGGCACGAACTTCCGCGACTTCGGCGTGACGGGCGAGAAGCTCCGGCAATGCGTGCTGCCGGGCTTCCTCGGGCACTGGAACATGGGGACGAACTTCGCGGCGCACTTCGACCGCTGGTTCCTCAACCTCTTCCCGACCGCGAAGCCGTTCGTCTTCAACGGCGGAGGCTACCAGACGCTCAATTTCGTCCCGGCGATGGTCACCATGACGCTCGGCCTGATGGCGGGCGAGGTCCTGCGGGGCGGCCGGACCCCGCGCGGCAAGACGCTCTGGCTGGTCGCCGCCGGCGCGGCGTGCCTCGCGCTCGGCTGGGTCGCCGGCGAGACGATCTGCCCGCTCGTCAAGCGCCTCTGGACGCCTTCCTGGGCGCTCTTCAGCGGCGGGATCGTGCTGCTCGCGCTCGCGGCCTTCCACCAGGTCGTCGACGTCCTTGGGCATCGGCGCTGGGCGTTCCCTTTGACCGTCGTGGGGATGAATTCCCTCGCCCTCTACGTCGCCTACTCGCTCTTTTCCGGGCCGCTCGCCGGCATCGGGCGCACCTACCTCGGCCAGGCGACCTTCGCCGGCCCGTGGGGCCCGCTCTGGTCCAGCCTCTTCGTTGCCGGGATGCTTTGGCTCTTCTGTTACTGGCTCTACCGCCGTCAGCTCTTCCTGAAGCTGTAGGCGGCGGTGGGGGCAGCCGAGAAATGCCCGATAAATACCCTTCACCCTAGGGCTTAAACCCTATTGAGTGCCCCTTCCCCATGGAAGCCCCGGGCCCGACCAAGACCACGCACCAAGCCGACACCCTGCGGCTGGAGCTGGCCCAGGCCCAGGCGGAGACGGACCGGCTGAAGCACGCCGCCCTCGACCTCCGTAAACTGGAGGACGCCCGCCGCCGGCCCACCCATGCCTGGTCGGAGGCCGCCGAGCGGACCTTGGCGGAATGGGAACGGGCGACGGAAGCGGCCGAGAAACGCGCTTCCGCCGGCTTCATCACCGTGACCTGCGTCGCCGCGACCATCCGCCAGGCGGAAGCGATGCTCGACCTGGCCGAGTCGACCGGGGCGCTCAAGAACATCCCGGGCACCTCGCCGAAAGACCTGCTGGTGCTTCGCCTCGCGGGCGCGACGGAAGACTCCGCGCTGGAACCGGCGGCCCGCCGGGCCTTCTTCGGACAGGCGGATACGTTCGAACTGCACGCGAGCATGCGCGGGGCGAAGTCCCGTCAACCCGGCCTGCGGGTGGAACGAGTCTGCGCGTTGCGCAGCAAAGGCCTGCTGGTGGTCCGCAAAGCCGTGCAAGCCTATGCGCCGGGCGAGACCGCCCCACCCGCCGACCCGACGGAGCGACAGCTCGAGGACGGCGATCCGGTCTTCCTGACGGGGCGGATCGCGCGTGGACACCTCACCCGCCGCCTCACCGCCCTGCGACGACTGCGCGAGCATTGGCAGGCCTCGCACCTGCCGCTGCTGCAGTTGTTCAACCCCGAGCCACGCGGCTGGGGCGAAGCGCAGATGGTCAACCAAGGCGACCAGGACGCCGATTGGCGCCTCCTGACCGGTGCGTTCCCCTTGACGACCACCGCCCGTGCGTTCGTCCGCAAGGCGATCGGCACGACGGATTTCACGTTGCTCGAGGCCGCCGCCGGACCGGCGCGGCGCACCGCGGTACTGGAACTGATCCTGCAGGCGGTCGCCCGCGGTCAACGCCTGCTGGTCGTCGCCGCCGACGCCGCCGAGCTGGACGAACTGCTGGCGGCGGGCGCGGCGCTCCCCGGCTGGGCGGAGCAGGTCGCGGCGGTCCGGCTCACGGACCCCTGCGAACCGACCGCACCCGCGGCCCAAGCCTTCGACCTCGACCGGCAGGCGGCGCTTTTGACCGGCGCCGTCGCCCCGTTGAGCCGCGGCCGCCGTCCGCGGGAGGTCGCTTCCGCGCTCCTGCTCGACACCTGCAACCTCGTCGGCCTGCCCCTCTCGGCGCTCGGCGCGCATCCCTCCTTCCGCGCGGCCGCCCTCACGCGGGACCCGGCGGACTTCGACCAGCTGATCGCACTGGGAGCCGAACGGCTGGGCTTCGCCGATTTCCTGGTGCCCGCCGTGCATGCGCGCCGCTGGATCTTGGTCGGCGACCCGAGCGCGCCGAGCACCGACACCGACCTCGATGAACTCGCGGAACAGGTTGTCGTCGAGGCCTCGCGGGTACGGCTGCTCGACGAACTCCAGGCCGAGCTGGCCTTCAAGGCTTGCGTGGGCAAGGATGGCTCGGCCGACGACGAGGACGCCGACATCCCCGACGCGCACGGACGCCGCAAGGTGCTGCTGGTGCTCGACGCCCCGATCGACGAGGCCCGGTCGCTCGCGACCGCCCAAGCCTACCTGCGTCAGCGCCAATTGCAGACGGCGACGGTCGCGACGGCCGAGGCCGCCGCGTTCGAACCGGCCGCGCTGAGCCCCGACCTCAACGTGCTGATCTGCTGCCGCACGGCTTTGACCACGACCGAACTGGCGCTCCGCCTCCCGCCGGAATTCCGCCTGATCGTGGGCCACCTGGAGGCCGAACTGCTCCAGCCGCTCGCCCGCCGCGTCAAGCTGCCCAAGGCCCGCGGCAAGGCCTCGGCGACCGCCCGCGGCAAGCCGCGCCCGCTGATCTTCCTCGACTGGCAGCGCCGCTGCGCCGCCCACCTCCAAGGGCTCTACGACTACCGCCACCCGGGTCAGGAGGACGAACGCGGGCGGCACATCCGGGCTTTGCTGCTCGACCTCAAGAGCCTGCATCCGTTCGAGAAAGCGCTCTGGGAGCCGCAGGTCTTGCTCCGGCTGAAGGAGCAGGAACTTTGCTCGGTCTTCGAAGTGCTGATGAACGGCGCCCGCGAACCCAGCGCCCCCGACCGCTCCGAGAGCGTCCACCACGCCGGCCTGCCCCGTCCCTACGGACTGTCGTCGCGCCGCGAACGCCTCCCCGGCGCCTGACCATGGCCCTCCCTCCCCTCATCCTCCGCCGCCCCATCGCCGTGCGCTTCGTCGACGCCATGGCGGTCGTGCGCATCTCGGGCGAGTCGGCCGAGTGGCCGGCGTTGCTGCGGCTGGCCGCCGACTCGGAACGCCAAGAGGGCGGACTCACCGCCGAAGCCGTCCGCCCGCTCCTCCCCCTGCCCTTGCCGGCAGCCGAGGCTCTGCTCCGCAAAGGCGTCGAGCTCGGCATGCTCAGCCGCGGCGAAGCGGGCTACCGGATCACGCCGCTCGGCCGCGCCTGCCTGCGCCAAGACGCCGGGATGACCGCCCATCAAGGCCTGTTCCGCTTCGCCGTGACGGACGAGCCCCTGCTCGCCGGCCGGCAGTTGCTGCATGTCGAGGAACGTCGCGACCTCAGCGACCTCGAGGAGACGTCGCTCGAGGAGGCCGAGGACGCGCTCCACGCCGAGCCCGAGGCTTTCTTCAGCTCGGTCGCGCAGCGCGGCCTGCTCTTCTCGGTGCTCCGCACCTCCGCGCAGATGCGTCCGGTGCCGCGCAAACAGGACCTCACCCTGATGATGGAGGTCGAGGTCCGCCCCGGACAGGACGGCCCCTTCAACCTCCGCCTGACCGGCCAATGGCCCGCGGGCAAAGGCACGGGGCGCGACCGCACCGGCGGCGCCATCGACGTCCGCCTGACCTCCGCCCAGCCCCGTCGAGCCGACCAAGGGTACGCGGAACTGCTGCAGATGGCGGCCGCGGCCAGCGGCCAGGACTTCCTTTCCGCACCCGGCGGCCAGGCCGACCTCTCCACGGGCTATCCGACCCGTTTCGCCGACGTCCCGACCGAGGCGCGGGTGCACTTCCGCCTGCGCGTCCCGAAGATTCCCAAGGTGCAGTTCAAGGTGCCGGGCCAGTTCGACCTCGGCTCCTTCGAGGTCGAGGCGTTCGAGGTGCCGATCACCCCGGCGGCCGGCGACGAAGACCTCTGGGGACAGTGGCTGCAGTGCCACCTTCTGGGGCCCGACAAATCCCCGGGCGGCCCTGCCCGCGCCGGCGAGGCCGTACGCCAGCGTATCCCGTCCTACCAGCCCCGGGGTGGTGCCGAGCTCGCGCGACTCGCGCTCGGCCGCAGCCCGCTGGGCCGCGATATTCCCCACCGCGCCGCCTTGCTCGAGGCGCACGACCTCCTCCTTTGGGAGCCGACCGAACGATGATCGCCCCGCTCCGCAAGGTTTCGGAACCCTTCCGCTACCACGACCGCATCATCGGCGACGTGTGGCTGCGGCTGGACCCGCCCGCCACGCCCGCCGCCGACGGCTGGGCGACGTTGCTCGCCGGCCTCGATGCGGCCCGCCATTCGCTGCACCTGGCCGCTCCGCTCCTCGGCTTCCCGGGCTTCAACGAGGCCCTCGCCCGCGCGATGAGCCAGCATCGCCTGCGGTGCTACGTGCTCACGTCGGACGGACTGGCGCCCACCTTCGACGCCGCGCAGAAGCAGGCGCACGCCGAGGCCTTGGCCAAGCTCTCCGCGGCCGGCGCGATCCTGCAGAGCACCTCGCAGGTCCATGCGCAGTTCCTGGTCGTCGATGCAGGCGAACCCAACGCCCAGGCCATCGTCTGCCCCGCGGGCCTGCCGACGCCGGGTTCGACGGCGCCGGCCTTCGCCTTGCCGCAGCATGCCCGCGCCCTCCAGGAAGCCTTTGCCCTGGCCTGGTGGCGGCTCTCGGTGGAGCGACTAACCAAGCAGGGTCCGGCCAAGGCCGAACCGCAACCGCAGTACCCGATTGACCGGCCCATCGCCGGCCTCGCCGTCAACCTGGCGATGACCGCGAAACCCAAGCCGGAGACTCCGGCGAGGCAGGAAATCGCCGCTCGCATGAAGAGCCTGCTCGAGCCGGTCAAAGCGCGGTTCTGGTGCACCGTCCCCCACCCCGAGACGCAGCCCTTCCTCATCGAAGCGCTCCTCGCCAAGGCCACGGCCGGCGTCGACGTGCGTCTCCTCACCGCGCACCGCCCCGCCGCGACCGAGACGCTGCGTAAACTCGCGCTCGGCGGCGTCAAGGTCCGCCTCGAGGCCGCGACCCGCGCGACGACCCTGGTCGCCGACGACCAAGCCCTCGTTCTCGCCGTCGGCACCGGCGCCAAGGACGAGAAACCCGGGCTCGAACTCGCCCCGCACCTCGTCGGCGACGCCACCGCCGCCTTCGCCGCGACCTTCGAGACCGCGTGGTCGCAAGCCCAGGCGGAGCTGCAGCCCCAAGCGAAACTCGGGACCGTGCGCGGCGCCTTCCAGAAACTCGCCGCCGGTCCGCTCGGCTCCTGGCTCCCTCCTCCCGTCGAATCCAAGGTGGTCGCCATCGAGACGCCGTGGACCGCCCATTCCGCGACCGACCTCGCGAGCAGTCCGCCGCACAAGGAAGCCAAGGACGACCCGGACTGCGGGGCGCTGACGTTGGTCTACCAGTGGACCGTGGTGCCGCCGAAACTGCCGAACGACGTTAAGGAGGAATTCATGACGGCCGAAGCCGCCGCCCAACTCGGCCTCCCCGCCGAACGCGCGCCGTTCGACCCGCGACGCTTCAGCCGCGGCAAGGAGCTCTTCCTGCTGGCGGAGCGCAACGACCCGATCTACCTGACCTGGCTCCGGCAGCTCTCCGCCGAACTGAAGGCCCGCGTGGTGATCCCTCGCGGTTGAGCCTCACTCCCAGCTGATCACCGGCACGCGCACGCAGGCGCCGCGGAGCAGTTCCACGACGCGATCCATGTCGTCGCCGGCGGCCACCACCTGCGGACGAAGGGCCTCCGGGGCCAGCTGCTGCAGGCGCCACAGGGCGACGTCGAGGATCTCCTTGAAGGCCTCCTTCACCGCGACGCCTTCGGCGTCCTCGGCCCAGAGGGAGAAGCGCGGTGGCGAACCCGCCCCCTCCTCGACCTCGAGGCGCAGGCCGAGCACGAGCGTCCAGAGTTCGTCCTCGTCGTCGGCGCCATCGACCAAGGCACGCACATGACCGCCCAGGTCCTCGGCGGCGATGTCGAGCTCCATGAAGCCGAGCGAGATGTCGCCCACCCACGGGGCCGAGTCGGTGAAGTCGTAGAAATCGTCGACCACGCCGACGCCCACGCACGTCCAGCCCTCGGCCTGTTCGCCCACCTTCGCGTCGATTCGCATCGGCGCAACCAAGCGGGCGAAAGGGCCTTTGGCGAGCCTCAGTTGGAGATGACGTAATAACCGTGGGAGCGCAGCAGCTCGGTCAGCGCCTTTTCGCGTTTGCCGGGCTCGCCCTTGTTGCGGCGCGCCAACCCCCACGCGGTCCGGATCGCCGCCTCCGGCAGCGCGACCCCGAAGTCCGGCTTCCAAGCGTCGACCTTGATGAGCTGCTGGCCGTACTTCTCGACCCAGCGGCTCGCCCGGTAGCCCTTCAGGTGGTTCTCGTAGCGCTTCCAGGCTTCAAGGCGGGTCTGGCCGACGTAGAAGACCGGAGCCCGCTTCTTGGCCTGCGGGTTCAGTTCGACCAGCTTCTCCTGGCGCGACTTGGGCAGCTTGCCGAAGTAATCGAGGCGGACGACGTAGAGGATGGAACCGGGCAGCCCGGCATCGGGGGTATGGCCGGCATTGTCGTCGGCTTGGGTGGGGCTATCCGGGGTGAGGTCGGCGATCATGGGTGACGGTGGTGGGAGGGCCCCATTCTACCTGTGGTTTCGGTTTTCGCACCCCTCGGAAGGGGGGACCTGGCACTTACCTACGGTAGATTTTCCGACTTTCGGCTTGGCACCCCCTGGAAAGCGGAAGGCCAGCCACCTCCTGAAACTGGACCTTCGCCCTACTCCGCGAAGCCACCGAGGGATGCCGGCCGCCCTTGGAAGTTCTGGTGAAGGCAATGACTGCGCCCCGCCGAGACTCAGCCGCCTGAAGCACGCGCCTTCATGCTTCCCTCCCTCACCGATTGCGGCTTAATCGCCCCCACGGGCCTATAGCTCAACGGTTAGAGCAGGGAACTCATAATTCCTTGGTTCCCGGTTCGAATCCGGGTGGGCCCACTTACTTCCAAGAATCAGGACTACGGCCCCTCACCCCGCCGAGCGGATCCGCTCCCAGAAGGGAAAGTAGCCGCGGGTGGCGTGCGGGAAGTGCTCACGATCCCAGGCCCGACGGCGCCAGTGAATAGGGATACCGGTTTTCGCCAAGGTGGACTCGATGGCGAGGGCCTCCGTCAGCCAGGGGCCGACGAAGGGTCGGAATGCGACGACGGCTTGGAGCTGGTTCTTGCGAGCCCAGTCCACGATGGAGGCCGCCAAGTCAGAGGTTTCCGCAGTCGAGACTTCAGCCCCGAAATGCTTGCTGGCCCGCTGGGCACCGTCACCGTGCGCTGCCCGCGTCCAGTCGGCAACCTTGGGCGACCATCCGGCATAGGCGGCCATGCGTTCCGGCCACGAGGCGTTGATGGCGGCCAACCTTAGGCCCGCGAGTTCGCCTCGTTCGACGGCGAGATCTTCGGGGTGTAGCCACAGACCGACCGGGCCAGCGGCGGCAAAGCCCCCAGAGGACGCTGGACTTTCGATCCAAGCAGGCACCTTGGGGAGAGGCTCCTCAGTGAGGGCAATCGGCGTCGTCGCGAGACTTCCGGATTCAGGCACGTGCCGGCCTTCGGTGTAGTGGGCGATATTGTCGGCGCGGGCGAGGTAGGTCTTGCCGGCCGTCTGTAGTCCCGCCACCCAGCGCCAGGAGAGCGTATTGCTGGCGACATCGCCATCGAGGAGGTGCTCGTAGAAGAACGCCGCGCCCAGTTCCCACGGCAACCGGAGCGTGAAGATCCAGATGGAGGCGAACCACATGCGGGCATGGTTATGCAGGTATCCGGTGGCCACCAGTTCCTGCGCCCAAGCATCGAACCCTGCGATACCCGTGCGTCCCTCGCGGGCCGCCTCCCAGGTTGCGCGTTGATCGCCCTGCAAGGCATCCGTCAACCGCGGGACCGCTTCGTGCCAACGCGTCCAAGCCGCCGGGCGTTGCTCAAGCCAACCTTTCCAGTAAGTGCGCCAATAGACCTCCTGCACGAACTTCTCCACCGCGGCGAAGGGCCAACGCTCCCGGGCGGCGGCGACGACTTCCTCCTCCAGGAGCACTCGCTTCTGCAGCCAGGGCGAGAGCTTGGAGACGTGGTCGTTACCCGGGCGGACGAAGTTCCGTTCAGCCGCATAGGTCCCCGCCGCAGGCAGGAAGGCCGCAAGCCGAGCCAAGGCGGCGGCGCGGGTGGGCGGGAAACCTGAAGCCAGGGACATGCCGTCACCTAAACGGAAGCCGCCGTTCGCGCAAACGCCCCTACTTCTTCCGCAGCTCGTCCCGCAGTTCCTTGATCTCGGCGTGCAGGGCCCGCATTTCGCGGCGCATCTCCTCGTGGTCCTTGGTTTCCTTGGGAAGGATGAGCTTGGAGGTGATGATGGCCGACATGGAACCGAACAGGGCGATGCCGACGAGCATGAGGACGGCGGCGATGACGCGGCCCTCCGCGGTGACGGGATAGGTGTCGCCGTAGCCGACGGTGGTGACGGTGGTGAGGGCCCACCAGAGGGCGT
>JBEBDN010000122.1:0-3277 GCA_041156945.1 Verrucomicrobiota bacterium
GCGGCCTTCGTCGCCGACCCCGACCCGCTGGCCTTCGAGAAGGTCGTCGACCGCCTCCTCGCCTCCCCGGCCTACGGCGAGCGGCAGGCCCGCGCCTGGCTCGACCTGGTGCGCTACGCCGACAGCGACGGCTTCCGCATCGACGACTTCCGCCCGACCGCCTGGCGCTACCGCGACTACGTCATCGCGGCCTACAACGCGAACAAGCCCTACGACCGCTTCGTGCAGGAGCAGTTGGCGGGCGACGAACTGTTCCCCGGCGACCCGGCCGCGCTGACCGCCACGGGCTACCTGCGCCACTGGATCTACGAGTACAACAACCGCGACGCGCGCGGGCAGTGGGAGACGATCCTCAACGACCTGACCGACACGACGGGCGACGTCTTCCTGGGCGCGGGGATGCAGTGCGCGCGCTGCCACGACCACAAGTTCGACCCGCTCCTCCAGCGCGACTACTTCGCGCTCCGCAGCTTCTTCACGAACGTGCTGCCGGTGGAGGACCGCCCGGCCTGGACGGCGGCGGAAGCCGCGGAGCACGCGGACAAGCAGGCCGAGTGGGAGCGACGCACCGCCGCGACCCGCGCCGCGCTCGCCGAACTGGAGCGGAAATACCGCGACAAGGCCGAGAAGGAGGCCGTCGGACGGTTCCCGGACGACGTGCAGGCGATGATCCGCAAGCCGGCCGCGGACCGCTCGCCGCTCGAGACGCAGGTGGCCGCGCTGGCCTGGCGGCAGGTCGACTACGAGTTCAACCGCCTCGAGAACTCGATCAAGGGCGCCGACAGCGTGAAGCACGCCGACCTGAAGCGGAGGCTGGCCGAGGCCGACGCGCTCAAGCCGACCCCGCCGCCCCTGGTGCTGGCCGTGACCGAAACGGGACCGATCGGACTCGACGCGACCATCCCCAAGAAGGGCACGGTGGTGCCGCCCGCCTTCCTCTCCGTGCTGAGCGCGTCGGTGCCCGCGCCACCCGCCCGGATCGCCCCGCCCGCCGACGGCCGGACCACCGGCCGCCGCTCGGCGCTGGCGCGCTGGCTGACCGACCCGGCCAACCCGTTCACCGCCCGACTGGCGATGAACCGCCTCTGGCAACAGTACTTCCGCCGCGGCCTGGCGCCGAACAGCAGCGACTTCGGGCGCCTGGGCGAACCACCCTCGCACCCCGAGCTGCTGGACTGGCTCGCGGCCGAGTTCATGGCGAAGGGCTGGGACCAGAAGGCGATGCACCGCCTGCTCCTGACCAGCGCGACCTACCGCCAGTCGTCCCTCCACCCGGACCCGCGGGCCGGCAACCTCAAGGACCCGCAGAACACGCTGCTCTGGCGCTTCCAGCCGCAGCGCCTGGAGGCCGAGCAGATCCGCGACGCCCTCTTCGCCGCGACCGGCGAACTCAAGCGGGACAAGGCCGCCGGGCCCAGCCAGGTCTACGGCGAGCCGATCCGCAGCGTCTTCACGCGCATCATGCGCAACAACCGCGACCCGTTGGCCGACGTCTTCGACGCGCCGCAATGGTTCGCGAGCACGGCCTCGCGCGACGTCACCACGACCCCGATCCAGTCGCTGCTCCTGCTGAACAGCCCGTTCATGCTGAAGCGCGGGGAAGCCCTCGCGGAACGCCTGCGCCGGGAGGCGCCGGACGACGAAGCCGGCCAGGTGCGCCGCCTCTACCGCCTGCTCTACGCCCGCGACCCCTCCCCGGCGGAAGCGGCCCGCGCCGCGGGATTCCTCGCCGAGGTCCGCCGGCAGAAACCCGACGCCAGCGCGCAGTCCGCGGCGACCTTGGAATTCACGCCCGAGAAGGTGCCCTTCCGCGACGGCCAGGGGCTGCGCCTCGAGGCCGGCAACCGCAACCTGTTGACGGCGGCCCGCACCACGAAGCTCGACCTCTCCGCGGGCTTCACGATCGAGGCCGTGGTCGTGCCGCGTTCGGTCAGCGACAGCGGGGCCGTGCGGGCGATCGCCGCGCAAGGGGTGACCAGCAGGCAGGAGGGATCCTGGCAGTTCGGCATCACCGGCCAGAAATCGCGCCGCGCCCCGATGGTACTCGTGCTGCAGTGCCACGGCAAGAGGGCCGACGGCTCCTTCGGCGAGGCGGTGTACTTCTCGAACCTGCGGCTGACGATGCACAAGCCCTACTTCGTGGCGGCGTCCCTCACGTTCGCGAAGGGCGGCCAGCCGGGACGCGTCGCCTTCACCCTCAAGGACCTCGCGAACGACGATGAGCCGCTGCTGCACGACCAGGTCGAGGGCGCCCTCGCCCAGCTCGACACCGGCACCCACCCCTTCCACATCGGCGGAAAACACGCCGAGCCCGAGGGCTCCTTCCATGGCGTCGTCGATGACGTCCGCCTGAGCGCCGGCGCCCTGCCCGACGACCGCCTGCTCTACGCCTCCGAAGACCCCCTGCCCTCCACGCTCGGCTTCTGGCGCTTCGAGAACAAGTCCGGCCTCCTCAAGGATTCCGGCGGCCAGGGCCGCGACCTGACCGTCGACGCCGGCAAGAAGCCGGCGGCCAAGGGCGCCGACCGTACCCCGCTCGCGGCGCTCTGCCACGCCCTGCTCAACTCCTCCGAATTCCTCTACGTCGAATGAACGACCCACGCTGCCACCGGCTCGAGCCCTCCTCCTCCCGCCGCGACTTCCTGTTCAGCGCCGGCCTCGGCCTCGGCGCGATGGCGTTCAGCGACCTGCTCGGCAAGGAACTGACCGGCCCGGCGACCCAGCCCGGCGTCGGCCAGATCAAGCCCCGCGCCAAGCGCGTGATCTTCCTCTTCATGGAGGGCGGTCCGTCGCAGATGGACCTGTTCGACCCGAAGCCGCTGCTCAACAAACTCGCCGGCCAGCGCCTCCCGGAAAGCTTCGGCTCGGTGATCACCGCGATGGGCGAGTCGAAATCACCCCTGCTCGCCTCGAAGCGCACCTGGCAGCGGCACGGCCAGTCCGGCCAATGGTTCTCCGACTGGATTCCGCACATCGCCTCCTGCGCCGACGACCTGGCCGTGATCCGCTCCTGCAAGGCCGACGGCATCAACCACTCCGCGGGCGTCTGCCAGATGAACACCGGCTCGATCCTCGCCGGCAAGCCCTCGCTGGGCTCCTGGATCAACTACGGCATCGGCAGCGAGAACGCGAACCTCCCGGCCTTCGTCGTCATGCAGGACAACCAGTCGACCGTGATCAACGGCCCGCGCAACTGGGGCGCCGGGTTCATGCCCGCGGTCTACCAAGGCGTGCGCCTCTCCGGCGGGTCCGAGCCGATCCCCCACCTGAACACGCC
>JBEBDN010000123.1:0-3344 GCA_041156945.1 Verrucomicrobiota bacterium
TATCGCGACTGCATGCGTTCGGTCAGCGATGGGCGCTGGAAACTCATCCGCTACCCGCTCGTCGACCGCACCCAGCTCTTCGACCTGGAGTCGGACCCGCATGAGCTCGCCAACCTGGCCGGTCGGCCCGAACAGGCGGCGAAGCAGCAGGAGCTGACGGCGCTGCTCGCGGCGGAGATGCGACGCTACGGCGACCCCTACCCCTTGACGGTGGCCAACCCCGCGAAGGCGGAATGGACCCCGCCCACGTCGGCGCCGGCGGCCGGGGAGGACGCGCCCGCCAAAGCCCGGCGCAAGAAGACCGGAGCCGCCCCGGCCGGCAAATAAGCCACGGGGCCGAGGCCGCGCCCGGCCGGCCCATTTCCGCCTTTGCCCACCCGCCCTTTTGCCGCAAGGTGGGCTTACCCCCATGCGTCCCTTGCTGACCCTGCTGTTCGCCACCCTGACGGCCTTCGCGGCGCCGACCAAGCCCAACATCGTCCTGATCATGGCGGACGACCTGGGCTACTCCGACCTCGGGTGCTACGGGGGCGAGATCGCGACGCCGAACCTCGACGCGCTGGCGAAGCAGGGCCTGCGCTTCACGCAGTTCTACAACACGGCGCGTTGCTGGCCCTCGCGCAGCGCCCTGCTCTCGGGCTACTACGCGCAGCAGATCCACCGCGACACGCTGCCCGGCTTCGGCGGCGGCGCCCAAGGCACCCGCCAGTCCTGGGCCCGCCTCGTCCCCGAATTCCTCCGCACCGCCGGTTACCGCAACTACCACAGCGGCAAGTGGCACGTGGACGGCAAGATCCTGCCCACGGGCTTCGACCGCTCGCTGAACATGCAGAACCAGGGCAACTTCTTCACCGCCCGCGGCAACTCCATCGACGACCAGCCGGTGAAGGTCCCGGCCGACGAGAAGGGCTACTACGCCACGACCGCGACGACCGACCACGCGCTGGACTGCCTCAAGGACCACGCCGCGAACCATAAGGACGCGCCGTTCTTCCACTACGTCGCCTACATCTCGCCGCACTTCCCGCTGCACGCCCTGCCCGAGGACATCGCGAAGTACCGCGACAAATACCTCGACGGCTGGGAGGCCATGCGCGCCGCCCGTTTCGCCCGGCAGCAGGCCATGGGGCTTACCAAGACGACGCTCTCGCCCCTCGAACGCGAAGTCGGCCCGCCCTACGCCTTCCCCGCCGCGATCGAGAAGCTCGGGCCCGGCGAGGTCAACCGCCCGCTGCCCTGGGATGAGCTTACACCGGAACAGCGCCGCTTCCAGGCGACCAAGATGGCCATCCACGCCGCGATGGTCGACCGCATGGACCAGGACATCGGTCGGCTCATCGCCCAACTCAAGGCCATGGGCGCCTACGAGAACACGCTCATCCTCTTCGCCTCCGACAACGGGGCCAGCGCCGAGATCATGGTGCGCGACGGGGGACACGACCCGCAGGCCCCGATGGGCAGCGCCGCGAGCTACCTCTGCCTCGGACCCGGCTTCTCCAGCGCCTGCAACACCCCGCACCGCCGGCATAAGACCTGGGTGCACGAAGGCGGCATCAGCACGCCCCTCGTCGCCCACTGGCCGGCCGGCATCGCCGCCCGCGGCGAACTCCGCCAGACCCCGGCCCACCTCGTCGACATCGTCCCCACCCTCCTCGAGCTCGCCGGCGCGACCAAGCCCAAGGAGTGGCAGGGCCAACCCATCCCGCCGGCCCCCGGCAAGAGCCTCGTGCCCGCGTTCGCGCAGGACGTCACCGTCGCCCGCGACAGCCTCTGGTGGCTGCACGAAGGCAACAAGGCCATCCGCGTCGGCGACTGGAAACTCGTCGCGGCCAAGGACCAGCCCTGGGCCCTCTACGACCTCCGCACCGACCGCGCCGAACAGAACGACCTCTCCGCGAAGATGCCCGACAAAGCCAAGGAACTCGCCGACCTCTGGCAGAAGCAGACCGACGAGACCATCGCGCTCGTGAAGCTGACGCAGGACGAACAACCGCGCGGCAAGGCGAAGGCCAACGCGAAGAAAGGTAAGTGAAGGTAGCTGGCAAGGGATACGAATAAGGGCCAGGGTCAGGGCTAGGAGTTGCAAAGCGCGGGGGAAGCACTGTGCCTCTGGCCAACGGATCAACTTCGGCCACCCTTGCCCACGTGTCACCGTGCCCACGCATCCCCTGTCCTTCGGTAGGGCTGACCGTCCACGGTGGGCCGCAGGCATGGGGTCTGGCTTCGTCTCGCGCAGCGATGACGTGCCTGACCTCATGCCGACCCATCGCACATCTGCGGACCAGCAGGGACGCTGGTCCCTACCGAAAGACAGAGATACTTTAGGGCCAGGGTCAGGGCTAGTGACAGGGCCAGGAGTTGCAGAGTCAGAGACAAACCCCGCGCCTGCCCTCCTACCATCTACCCAATCCCCACCTTTGTCTCGCACCACGCCAAGGCTCGGACTTAGTTTCGCATCCCTACCCCTGTCACTGTCCCCAGCCCTAGCCCCAGCCCTAGCCCCAGCCCCTCTCCTCCTTCCCCATGCACCTCCCCACCCTCCTCCTCGCCGGCCTCGCGCTCGGCTCGTCGTTGCTGGCGGCCGACCTCCGCCTGGCCTCTCCGCTCTCCGACCACATGGTGCTGCAACGCGAGAAGCCCGTAGCCGTCTGGGGCTGGGCCGACGCGGGGGAAGCCGTCACGGTGGCCTTCGCGGGCCAATCCAAGACGGTCACCGCCGACGCCGAGGGCAAGTGGCTGCTGCGCCTCGACGCGCTCCCGGCCTCGGCCGAACCGCGCTCGCTGGTCGTCACCGGCAAGGCCGACCGCCGCCTCGAGGTGAAGGACGTGCTCGTCGGCGAAGTCTGGCTCGGCTCGGGCCAGTCCAACATGGCGATGAACGTGCAGGCCTCGAACAACTTCGAGGCCGAGAAGGCCGCAGCGAAGTACCCGCTGATCCGGCACTACCAGGAATCGTCCGCCCCCGCCGACCAGCCCAAGGCCGAGGGCAAGGGCCAGTGGCGGGCCTGCGCGCCCGAGACCGTCGGCGGCTTCTCCGCGGTGCTCTACTTCTTCGGCCGCGAGATCCATCGCGAAGTCGGCGTCCCCGTCGGCCTCGTCAACACCTCCGTCGGCGGAACGCCCATCGAGTCCTGGGTCTCCGCCGAGACCCAGTCGTCGGCCCCGGCCACGAAGGCGCGCTACGAATCCCAGCTGAAGGCCCACGTGGAATTCGACGCCGCCAAGGCGACGGCGGCCTACGAGAAGCAGGTCGCCGCCTGGAAGGTCACCGCGGAAAAGGCCAAGGCCGCCGGCAAGGAAGTCCCGCGCAAGCCGGTCGACCCGATCGCCAACCGCAAGTTCAA
>JBEBDN010000124.1:0-4986 GCA_041156945.1 Verrucomicrobiota bacterium
TCGATCACTCCAGCGACCAGCAATCCCTCCGCCCGGCCGCCTACGGCGAGAGCTTCCAGAAACCCTGAAACCACCGATGCGTCTCGCCCTGCTCCTGACCTTACTGGCCGCCGCCCTAGGCGGGGCCGAGAAGCGTCGTCCCAACATCCTGGTCATCGTCAGCGACGACCACGGCTATGCCGACGTCGGCTTCAACGGCGGCCGGGCCGTCGCCACGCCGCACCTCGACGCGCTCGCGGCCTCGGGCGTGCGCTGCACCAGCGGCTACGTCTCACACCCTTTCTGCTCACCGACGCGCGCCGGCTTACTCACCGGGCGCTACCAACAACGCTTCGGGCACGAGAACAACCCGGCCTACGACCCGACCAACGCCCAGGCCGGCCTGCCGCTATCCGAGAAGCTGCTGCCGCAGTTCCTCCGTGAGGCGGGTTACCGGACCGGCTGGATCGGCAAGTGGCACCTGGGCGCCACTCCGGCGCATGCGCCCTGGAATCGGGGCTTCGAGCAAACATATGGTTTCATCGGTGGTGGGCACATGTTCTCCGGCTGGGCCATCAACCCGCAGAAGGAATATAACGTCCCGCTCACCCGCGACGGCCAAGCCACCGCGGACGTCCCCACCCACCTCACCGAGACGTTGGGCCAGGAGGCCGCGGCCTTCATCCGCCGCAACGCCGGCGCGCCCTGGATGCTCTACCTCGCCTTCAACGCCCCGCACACGCCGCACCAGCCGAGCGCCGAGCGCGAGCGGAGGTTCGCGGACATCGCCGACCCGGTCCGCCGGAAATGCCTCGCCCAGATCAGCCTGCTCGACGACGCGATCGGCACGGTCACCCAAGCCTTGGCCGCCAGCGACCAGGCCCAGGACACCCTGGTCTTCTTCTTCAGCGACAACGGCGGCACGCCGCCGTCCTTGGGCGCGGACAACACCCCGCTGCGCGGCAACAAGGGCATGGTCTACGAAGGCGGCATCCGCGTACCCTTCGTGGTCAGCTGGCCCGCCCAGCTCAAGGCCGGCTCCATTTACGCCGAGCCCGTGTCGTCGCTGGATGTCGCGGCGACCGCGCTCGCGCTGGCCGGCGTGCCGGCGCCGACCGAACGCAAGCTGGACGGCGTCAACCTCGTGCCGTTCCTGAAAGGCGAGGCGGGCGGCCCTCCCCACGCCCACCTCTTCTGGCGCACGGGCGGCGGCCAGAGCTACGCCGTGCGCGCCGGCAGCTGGAAACTGGTGCGTAACGGCAAGCAACCCGACGAGCTTTACGACCTCTCCAAGGATATCGCCGAAGCCAAGAACCTGGCCGCCGCCCAGCCCGAGGTCGTCGCCCGTCTTTCCGCCGAATTGGCCGGATGGAACCAGCAACTGGTCGCGCCGCTCTTCCAGAGCCCCCCAGGGGGCAAGGCCGACGCCAAAAAGCCGAAGAAATAGGCCCGCACCCGCGAAAGGGTCGGCAAAGCTTTCCTTTGGTCGGGCTGGTGAGATTCGAACTCACGACCTCTTGCACCCCATGCAAGCGCGCTACCAGACTACGCTACAGCCCGAGAAAGGAAGGTTCGTTAAGCCCAAGGGGGGCGGAGATGTCAACCCGACAAACAAAACCGCCCCTTTCCTCGACAGAAAGGGCGGGATTGCCTAGGAAATCCCCATGCGACGTCTCCCCGCGTTCCTCCTGCCGGTGATGGCCGTCCTCGCCGCCGGCGCGTTCGCCGCCGAGGTGAGCCGCCCGAACATCGTCTTCATCCTGGCCGACGACTTGGGCTACGGCGAGGTGGGCTTCAACGGGCAGAAGAAGATCCTGACCCCGAACGTCGACCGGCTGGCCCGCGAGGGCCTGGTGCTCAACCGCCATTACTGCGGCAACGCGGTCTGCGCCCCTTCCCGCGCGGTGCTGATGACCGGCCTCAATCCGGGCCAGGCCCCGGTGCGCGACAACGCGGACGTCGGGCAGGGCGAACAGATCCCCTTGCCGGCGGGCATCATGACCTTGCCGAACACCCTGAAGAAGGCCGGCTACAGGACGGCGGCGTTCGGCAAATGGGGCCTGGGGTCCATGGATTCGACGGGCAATATCTTCCAACAGGGGTTCGACCATTTCATCGGGCTCACCAGCCAATGGCAGGCCCACAGCCACTACCCGGCGGCGCTCTGGGTGGATGATAAGCTCACCCCCTTGAACAACGGGCCGCAGGGCGTGCCGGGCCACGGCGGCTTCCCGGCGGGTGCCGACGTGAACGACCCGGCTAACTACGCGGCGTTCGTCGGCCGGGATTTCGCGCCGGACCATTTCATCCGCGGCGCCGAGGCGTTCATCGCGGCCAACGCCCAGCAGCCGTTCTTCCTCTACTTCGCCTCGCCCCTCCCCCACGTCTCCCTGCAGGTCCCGGCCGAGGACCTCGCCGTCTACGCCGGCAAGTTCCCGGAGGATAAGCCGTTCGCGCCCGCGGCCAAGGGCTCCTACGTCCCCAACCGCACGCCCTACGCGACCTACGCCGCGATGATCACCCGCCTCGACAAGGACGTCGGCCGGATCGTCGCCGCCCTGGAGAAGGCCGGCGTGGCCGACAACACGCTCATCGTCTTCTCGGGGGACAACGGCGCGACCCATGACGTCGGCGGCGTCGACACGAAGTTCTTCGCCTCCGCGGGCGGTCTGCGCGGGCTCAAGGGTTCGCTGCACGAAGGCGGCGTCCGCGAGCCGACCGTCGTGCGCTGGCCCGCCGGCATCAAGCCGGGGCGCCGCTCCGACCTGACCACGGGCTTCGAGGATTGGCTGCTCACCTTCGCCGACCTCGCCGGCGTCAAGCCTTCCGGCCCGACCACGGGCGAGAGCCTCGTGCCGATGCTCAAGGGCGAGCCGCAGACCCGCGTCCACCCGCTCTACCGCGAGTTCCCGGGGTATGGCCACCAGCAGGCGATCTGGGACGGCAAGTGGAAGGCGATCCGCACCGACATGCTCAAGCAGCTGAATCAGACGCGCCAGGTGGCGACCCAGCTGTACGACCTCGAGGCCGACCCGGCCGAGTCGAACGACCTGGCGGCGAAGTTCCCCGAAGTGGTGAAGGAACTGGAGGCCAAGATGGCCGCGGCCCGCCAACCGCACCCGAAATTCCCCGTGGCCGGCCTGGACCCGCTGCCGGAGGGCAAGGCCAAGAAGAAGGCCGCCAAGTAGACCGATGGGCCGTCTCCTCCCGCTGCTCGGCCTCGCGTACCTCGGCCTGACGCTCCCCGCGGCGGAGACCCCCACCCTGCTGCCGGGCCGGCAGGTGCCGGACGCCCCGTTCACCGACCTGGCCGGCAAGCCGCACCGTCTGGCCGACGCTTCCCGGTACGCGGGCATGGCCATCGCGCTCTCCAGCGCCACCTGCCCGGTGAGCAAACGGCAGATGCCGTCGCTCGCGAAACTCGAGCAGGAACTCTCGAACCGCGGCATCGCGCTGCTGGTGCTCAACCCGATGAAGACCGAGACGGACGACGAGATCCGCGCGCAGGTCGCGGCCGCGGGCGTACGCTCCACCGTCTGCCATGACGTCGCCCAGGCGGTCGCCCGGGCCCTGCAGGCGCGCACGACGACCGAGGTCTTCCTCCTGGCCCCGGACCGCACGCTGGTCTACCGCGGGGCGCTCGACGACCAATACGGGGTGACCTACAGCCGCGAGGCCCCGACGGTCAGCCACCTGCTCGAAGCGGCCGACGCGCTCAAGGCGGGTCGCAAGCCGCTGCGGGCGATGACGTCGGCGCCGGGCTGCGAACTCGACCTCGGGCCGCGGCCGGCCGACGCGCCGACCACGCTCACGTACCACCGCGATGTCGCGCGGATCCTGCAGCAGCACTGCGTGGATTGCCACCGCCCCGAGGGCATCGCGCCGTTCCGGCTGGATTCCCTGGCGGCGGTGACCGAACGGGCCAAGACGATCCGCCGCGTGGTCACGGAGGGGCAGATGCCGCCGTGGTTCGCGGCGCCGCTCCCGGGCGGACAGCCCAGCCCGTGGGCCAACGACTGCTCCCTGCCCGCCTCCGACCGGCGCGACCTCCTGGCGTGGCTGGATTCGACGGACCGCCCGGTGGGCGATCCGGCCGACGCGCCGAAGGCGCGGACCAACCCGGGGGCCGGGAGCATCGGCCAGCCCGACGCGGTGCTGCAGATCAGCCGGCCCCACGCCATCCAGGCCGACGGCTTCATGCGCTACGAGCATGACACGATCGCGACCACCTTCCCGGAGGACCGCTGGGTCCAAGCCTATGAAATCCTGCCGACGGCCCGCGGCGTGGTGCACCACGTCATCGTCCGGTGCATCCCCAAGGGCGAGAAGGCCCGGTTCGGCGGGGCCGAGGACTACTGGGCGGCCTACGTGCCCGGCAACGGCAGCCACGCCTACCCGACCGGCTTCGCGCGCAAGCTCCCCGCGGGCGCCACGCTGACCTTCCAGATCCACTACACGCCCAACGGCCAAGCGACGACCGACCAGCTCAAGGTCGGTCTGCGCTTCGCGAAGACCCCGCCGCGCTTCGAGATGCGCACGGTCGGCCTGGCCAACGTGCGGCTCGACATCCCGCCGGGCGCCCCGCGCCACGTTGAGACCCTGGTGCGCCCGGTGCCCGTCGACCTGCCGGTCACGGCCTTGATGGCGCACATGCACGTGCGCGGGGCGGCCTTCAAGTTCGAGCTGCTGGACCGGAACGGCGCCGCGGAGACGCTGCTCGACCTCCCCCGCTACGACTTCAACTGGCAGCTCCGCCACGACTACGCCGAGCCGCGCGTCCTCCCCAAGGGCAGCCGGGCCCGGATCACCGCGGTGTTCGACAACAGCGCGGGCAACCCGGCCAACCCCGACCCGACGCGGCGCGTCCGGTGGGGCGAACAGACCTCCGACGAGATGATGATCGGCTACGTCGAGTACTACGTGCCGGCCCGCTGAGCGGGGCTCAGGCGCCGCCGCGGCGGATCTCGGAACCCTCGAAGCGGATCGACACGCGCCAGACCTTCTTGA
>JBEBDN010000125.1:0-6705 GCA_041156945.1 Verrucomicrobiota bacterium
CCAGCCGCCGTTCCAAGGCCTTCGCCACCCGGATGGGGTTGTGGAGGTCCAGCCAGTCGGGCAGGGCGGCGCCTTCGAGCGCCCGAAGCTCGGCGAGCATCGCCTCCGGTCCGCGCGCCTGAAGCGCGCGCACGGTCTCGATCACCGCCTCGCCGATGGGCAAATCGTCCGACACCGGTCCGAAGAAGGCGGCCAGGTAGAAGCCGCTCCCGCCCGTCACCAGGATCCGTTTGCCCCGCGCGTGCGCGTCGGCGATCGCCGTCCGCGCCATCGCGACGAACTGCACGACGGAGAAGCGTTCCGTCGGCGCCACCAGGTCGAGGCCGTGGTGCCGCACGCGGGCCTGCTGCGCCGCGGTCGGCTTGGCCGAGCCGATGTCCATGCCGCGGTAGACGCAGACCGAATCGCAGGAGAGGATCTCCGCGTCGTGCCGTTCGGCCCACGTCAGCGCGGCCTCCGTCTTGCCGACCGCGGTGGGGCCGGTGAGGACGTGGATCGCGGCGGCGGCCATGCTCAACCGACCTTGATGTGGGTCAGCGACTTGAAGATGAGGAAACCCACCGGCGCCACCAGCAGCAGGGAGTCGATCAGGTCGAGCGCCCCGCCGATGCCCGGGATGGTGGCGCCGGAGTCCTTCACGCCCGCGCGGCGCTTCAGGTAGGATTCCACGAGGTCCGACGGGACGCTGAGCAGCGCGAGCGGAAGCGCGTAGAGGGCGGCCATGCCGAGCGGAATCTCGATGAGTCCGGCCCGGGCGTAGAGGGCCGCGAGGCCGACGCCGACGCCGATGGACAGGGCGACGCCGCCGAGGCAGCCTTCCAGGCTCTTCGCCGGGCTGATGTTGGGCGCGATCTTGTGCCGGCCGAAGGGCACGCCGAAGAGCAGGCCGCCCACGTCGGTGAACTTGGTGACGGCGACGACCCAGAGCGCGATCCAGAGCCCGTGGTTGTTGTCCTGGTTCTTCCAGCGGGCGAAATCGACGAAGAAGGCGAGGAGCGCCGGCACGTAGAGCACGCCGAAGGCCGTCGAGAAGCGCAGCACCCAGCGCTGGTCCACGAGCGGTCGGCGCAGCAGGGTGAGCAGGAGGGCCACCCAGCCGAGCGCCGCGTAGTTGAGGGCGGCGGGGATGCCGCCCTCGGAGAGGAAGACCGCCACCAACAGCACGGCGCCCGCGACCAGGCCGACCCCGATCCGCGGCCGCGCGCCGGTCTTCTCGAGGATGCGGTAGAGTTCGTACTGCGCGGCCAGGCCGAGCGCGAGGATGACGAGGAAGCCCCCCAGCTGGGCGATGTTGTAGCGCCCGAAGCCGTAGAGCACCAGGCCGACGACGACCCAGAGGCCGAGGGTGCTCAGGGCGCGGTCTTTCATGCGGAGGGCGGGGGTTGGAGTTGCTCCGGGGTCATGCCGAAACGGCGCTCGCGCTTCGCGTATTCCGCGAGGGCGAGCCGGAGTTGGTCCTTGGTAAAGTCGGGCCAGTGCACCGAAGCAAATACAATCTCCGCGTAGGCCGACTGCAGCAGGAGGAAGTTGCTCAGGCGATGTTCGCCCGAGGTGCGGATGATGAGGTCGGGGTCCGGCAGGCCGGCCGTCTGCAGGCGGGCTTCGACCGCCGCCCAGTCGACCTGGGCGGGGTCCTGGCGGCCCGCGGCCACGTCCGCCGCGAGCCGGCGCGCGGCCGCGACGAGCTCCTGGCGGGCGCCGTAGTTCAGCGCGACGACGAGCTGGAACGCGGTGAAGTCGCGCGTCTTCGCGATGGCGTCCTCCAGCGGGCGCCGCACGAAGTCGGGCATCGCGGCCAGGTCGCCGATCACGCGCAGCCGCACGCCGCGCCGTTCGAGCCGCGCGAGGTGGGCGCGCAGCACCCATTCGCCGAGCTTGAAGAGGCCGCTGATCTCCTCGGGCGGCCGCTTCCAGTTCTCGGCGGAGAACGCGAAGACCGTCAGGGTGCCGATGCCCAGGTCGATGCAGTCGTCGACGATCTCGATGAGCCGCTCGGCGCCGCGGCGGTGGCCTTCCAGGCGCGGCAGGCCGCGCGCGGCGGCCCAGCGACCGTTGCCATCCATGATGATCCCGACATGGCGGGGAAGGTCGGCGGGGCGCTGGTCGTCGGGGGCGGGCACGGGAGCGGGCAGATTGCCCCCGCCTCACCGCCCGTGGCAACCGCGAATCAACGCTCGCCCCGGGGTTCCTCGGTCGCGATCAGCACCCCGGGGAAGCCGGCTTCGCGGACGAGGGCGCAGAGCTCGACGAACGCCTGCATCGTCAGGGCGGCGTCGGCCTTCACCAGCACCGGCCGGTCGCGGCCGCCGGAGGCGGCGACGCGGTTCAGCTCCTTGCGCAGGCCGCCCCGGTCGATGACCCGGCCGGCGACGACGTAGATGCCGGTGCCGCGCGCCGAGACCAAGGTGACGGCCGCGGCGGTCCGGGCGAGGTCGGGTGCGGCGTCGCGCGGCACCTGCGCGCGGCGGGCGAAGGCGGCGACGCGGTCGTCGAACGCGACATAGGTCCCGGCGGTCAGCGCGAAATGCCCGACGAGGGTCCAGACCAGCGCCAGGGCCAGGCCGGCCAACGCCAGCGGGACCAGGTCGAGGCCCTGTTCGGCGGGGCGGACCTTGGCGAGGACTCCGAGGGGCGTGCGCATCTCAGGCCTTCGGCGGGGTCGCCGGCAGCTCGTGCCGGACGAAGGTGATGATGGTGTGCGCCGCCACCTCCATCTCGGTCACGATGGAGCGGACCCGGCCGACCAGGAAGTGGTGGGCGAGGGCGCAGAGCGCGGCGATGAGCAGGCCGAAGCCCGCGGTCGCCAAGGCCGCCTGCGCCTGACCGAGGATGGCGTCGCCGCTGGCGTAGAGGCTGCCGTCCCGCAGGGCGGTCACGATGCCGTAGCCGGAGAGCACCCCGCCGGCGAGGCCGAGCAGCGGGGCGACCCGGCCGATCGCGGCGATCGAGCCGAGGCGGCGTTCCAGCACGGGGAGCTCGAGCAGGGCGGCTTCGGTGGCGGCGGCGCGCATGGCTTCCTCGCCCTGGGCCGAGCGGAGCAGGGCGGCCTTGACCACCCGCGGGATGGGCCCCGGGGACTCCTCGCAGGCCGCGAGGGCCTCCAGTGGGCGCCCGGCCAACAGGTTGTTCCGGACGCCATCGATGAAGTCGGACGAGAGCACGAGGCCGCGGTGCAGGAAGAGGGAGCGCTCGACCACGAACACCAGCACCAGGAAGGCCAGCACCAGCAGCAGCCAGGCGAACGGGCCGGCGTCGAAGGGGAAGGAGAAGGCGCAGGTGGTCATGGCGGGGTCTTACTTGGGGCGGCGGAGCGTCGCAAGTTTGCTTTCGGCGGCGGCTTGTCCGGGCAGGCGGCTTTCGCCGGGCTTCAGGCCGCGGTTGAGCTCGGGGATCAGCTGGTAGGCCGCGATGGCCTCGGCGACGTTGCCTTCCTTTTCCCAGACCTGGCCGAGGAGGAGGATGGCCCGGGCCAGCCAGACGCGGCCGCCGCGGGTGAACTCCGGCGCGGCCGCGGTCCCGGCGCGGAGCGGACCGAGCAGGCCGACGAGGTTGGCGCGGGCTTCGCGGAGCGAGGCGGCGGCGTCGACGCCGGTCTCGGTGCCGGCGCGTTCCAGCAGGGCGAGGGCGAGCTTGTACCGGGCCTCGGCCGCGGTGTCGGGGTCCTTCGCGTAGGCGTCGCAGACGCGTTGGTAGGCGGCGACGGCCAGGCCGATGCGTTGCCGGTCGAGCTGGCCCACCCGGTCGCGGTTCAGCTCCGAGCGGCCGAGCAGGGAGTCCGCGCGCGCCATCTCGGCCTGCGGCCGGGCCGGGTCGTCGGCGTGGGCGCGGATGAGGTCGTCGAGGATCTTATAGGAGTTGTCGAAGAGGCCGAGGGCCCGGAGGAGTTCGGCGCGGCGCAACGTCACGCGCACGATGAGCGGGTGGCGGCCGTGCTGCTCGGCGAAGAGTTCGAGCAGCTCGACGGCCTCCTTCAGCTTCGCCTCGCCTTCGGCGGGCGACTGCTGGACGGCCTGTTCGGCGGCCTCGTAGAGTCCGAGCGCGGCGAAGTCGGCCAGCCCCGGCTTGCCGGCGAAATCCTTGCCCAGCTTGGTGAACAGGGCCTGGGCTTCGGCGTGCTCCTCGCGGCCCGCGAGGAAGCGGCCCTCGGCCAGGAAGGAGGCGGCCGCCGCGGGACTGTCGGGTTGGCTCTCCCGCAGTTTGCGGAATTCCTCGCGGCCTTTCGCCGCATCCTGGCCGAGGAAGGTGCGCGCGCGCAACAGCGCGAGGTGGCCGCGGAGCTCGGGCACCTGGTTCCGCAGTTCGCGGAGGGCGGCGGTCGGGGCGCCGGCGTCGATGCGGTCAAGCCGGCCGGCGATCTCGTCCGCCAGCCGGACCGTGGCCGCCGTCTGGCCGTTGCCCAGGGCGACGAGGGCCTTCAGCCAGGCGAAGCGGAGGCCGAAGGCGGGGTCGTCGCCGGCGCTCGCGATGAAGGGCGCGAGGCGCGTCACGAGCCGGTCGGCTTCCTCGGGGCGCAGCGACTGGCGGGCGTCGTCGACGACGTTCCAGGTGTTGCGCCACGTGATGGGCAGCTCCGGGGCGCGGGGGCCGCGCGCGGAGGACTCGATGATGCCGGCGGCGCGTTCGCGCAGGGTGGCGTCCTTGCCTTGGGCGAGGACGCTCAGCACGCGCTGGTAGCAGGCGTCCCCGGTCAGGCGGGGGTCGCGGGACTCCGCCTGCGCCGTGGCGTAGGCCTTTTCCGCCAGCACGAAATCTCCCGCGAGGAAGAGGCAATCCGCCGCCAGCACCGCGAGGGTGTCGCGCTCCGCGGGCGCCGTGGTCAGCTCGCGCAGGCGTCCGAGGGTTTCGGCGGCGAGCCGGTAGGAGCCTTCGCCCCAGTAGGCCAGCGCCAGCGTCCGGTGCGCCTCGCGGGCCAACGGACTGGCGGGGACGTCGCGGAGGAGGTCTTCGGCGGCCTGGCGGGCCTTCTCGCGGCTGCCCGCCAAGGTCATCACCTGCGCGCGGGCGAGGTGGATGGCGTCGAGCACCTTCGGGTCGCGGGGACAGGCGTAGGCGAACTCGCCTTGGCGCTTCATCAGGAAGTCGTAGACCTCGTTCGCCACCGACTTGCGCTCGGAGAGCGGGGCCTCGAAGGCCGCGGCCACGAGCCCGCGCAGCGCGGTCAGGCGGACGGCGGGGTTGGCGCCGTTGCGGGCGGCGGCCATCAGGAAGCGTCGGCCCTCGGGGTCGTCGGTGCCGACGACCAGGCCGGAGAGGAGGTCGGCTTCGGCCCGCCGGGCCTCGGTGAGGGGACCGCATTCGGCCAGCGCGCGGACCGCTTCGCGGCGGGCGGCGCGGACGCTTTCCTTGTCCTTGCGGAAGGCGTCGGTCTCCGTCGCGCCGGCCGGCGGCCGGGGCCAGTCGTGCAGCCGCGCGATGCCCAGCGCGAGGTTGCGCGCGTAGGCGAAGGCCAGCGGCGAGCCCTTCGCGTTGGCGGTCATTTCTCGCAGCAGGCCGACGGTGCGTTCCTCGACCTTGCCCGCCGAGACGAGGGCGCGGTAGCCGAGGATCTCGATCCGTTGCCGCTGTTCCTCGGAGGTCGCGGTGCGCGCGGCCGCCTCGAGGTTGAGGTTGATGGCGAGGTTGTCGCCGTTCGCCGCGGCGACCATCCAGCGGAGCGCGTAGCCCCAGGCGATCTCGTCCGGCGGCAACCGGTTCGGGTCCAGGCCGTTCGCGATAGTGGCCGCTTCGTTGAGCTGGTCCTCCAGCAGGGCGATCAGACCCTCGCGCAGGCGACGCGCCGGACCCGCCGGGGCGTTGAGCAGGGCCGCCTTGGCTTCCGCCGCCCGGGTCCGCTCGAGCAGGGCCGCGGTCAACCCCAGGGCGATGCGGCCGCGGTCGGGCGACGGCTGCGTCAGGGCTTGGTTGAAGAGTTCCTCCGCGGTCGCCGCCAGGCCCGCGGCGAGGGCTTCCTCGGCGAGTTCGAGCGTGGTGCGTTGGCGCGGGCCGCGGTCCGGCGCGGCCGGCACGCCCAGTCCCAGGGTCGCCGAGGGCAGGTCCTGCGCGCGCGCGCCGGCGGCGAGGACGCCGGCGAGGGCGAGGAGGGTGGCCGGAAACAACCGAGGCATCGACCCGACAATGTGCGGACCGATGCCCCGGGCAAGAGGGGAGTGCGGACCGGTCAGGCCTTGTCGAGGCCGAAGGCCGTGTGCACGGCCCGGACCGCGGCGTCGGCCTTGGCCGGCTCGAGGGCGACCGAGATCTTGATCTCGGAGGTCGTGATGAGCTCGCTGTTCACGCCCACCGAGGCCAGGGCCTTGAAGAGGGTGCCGGCCACGCCGGGGTGGGAGATCATGCCGACGCCCACGATGGAGAGCTTGGAGATCTCGCCCGCGGAGCGGACCGAGCCCGAGCCGAGCTTCTTGAGCGTCTGGCCGACGACCTGCTCGACGCGGCTGAACTGGTCGGTGGTGACCGAGAAGGTCAGGTTGGACTTCCCGTCCTTGCCGAGGTTCTTGATGATCATGTCCACGCTCAGGCCGGCCTCGCCGAGGTCGTCGAAGAGGGCGGCGAAGGCCTGCGGGTTGTCGGGCAGGTCGCTGACCGTGACGCGGGTCTGCAGGCGGTCGAGGGCGACGCCGGCGATGGCCGCGTCTTCGAGGGTTTTGGCGATGGCTTTCACGAGGGTACCGGGTTGGTCGTTGAAGGAGGAGCGGACTTCGAAGGGGA
>JBEBDN010000126.1:0-9173 GCA_041156945.1 Verrucomicrobiota bacterium
GGCCGCGGGGAGAACCTCAGCGAGCTCAACTTCGTGCAGGAGCGCCGCAAGTCCGTCGGCCAGATCGCGGCGAAGGACCGCTACGTCCTCCATCCCTACGGCCGCTACTGCTGCGCGAACAAGTTCGCCGGCGAGGTGGATCTGTGGGAGGCCTATGAGCATGCGCGCAAGTCCTACGCCTTCGACGAGGACCGGCTGTTCATCCGCGGCTTCAGCATGGGGGGCGCGGCCGTCTGGCAGTTCGGCGCCCACTACACCGACCGCTGGTGCGGCATCAATCCCGGGGCCGGTTTCGCGGAGACCCCCGAGTTCCTGAACATCTTCCAGAACGAGGACGTCTCCAAGATCCCGGCTTGGCAGCAGACGCTCTGGTCGTGGTACAACGCGACCGACGTCGCCGCCAACTTCGCCAATGCCCCATTGGTCGCCTACAGCGGCGAGCTCGACAAGCAGAAGCAGGCCGCCGACGTGATGGCCAAGCACCTGCGCGCGGAGAACCTTGAATTGGTCCACATCATCGGGCCGAAGACCGCGCACAAGATCCACCCCGACTCCCTCGCCGAGATCGAGCGGCGCCTCGGCGCCATCGCCGCCGTCGGCCGCGACCGCGCTCCCCGCGAGGTCACCCTCGTCACCTACTTCCTGCGGTATAACCGCATGCACTGGGTCCAGGTCGACCGGATGGGGCAGCACTGGCAGCCCGCCCGCCTCGCCGCCGAAGTCGACGGCGACAACGCCGTGACCGTGAAGACCCTCAACGTGGCCGGCTTCACGCTCGACATGGCGCCCGGGCATGCGCCGTTCTCGCAGCGCGGCAAGGTCATCGTCCATATCGACGGGCAGGATCTCGAGACGCCGCCGCCGGCCACCGACCGTTCCTGGAAGGTCACCTTCGCGCGGGCCGCCCACGACGGCAAGTGGGTCGCGGTCCGGGCCTACGACGACGAGGCCGGGCTGGTGAAGCGCCACGGCCTGACGGGACCGATCGACGACGCCTTCATGGACGCCTTCCTCTTCGTCTCGCCGACCGGCCAGCCCCTGCACGCCAAGTCCGGTGCCTGGGCGAAGGCGGAGATGGAGCGGGCCAGTTGGGAATGGCGCCGACAATTCCGCGGCTTCGCTCCGGTGAAGACGGACAAGGACGTGCGGGACGAGGATATCGCGGCCAACAACCTGATCCTGTGGGGTGACCCGTCCAGCAACGCGGTGCTGGCGCGCATCGTCGCCAAGCTGCCCATCACCTGGACCGCCGATAAACTCGTCCTGAACGACCGGACCTACTCCCCGCACGACCACATGCCGGTGCTCATCTACCCGAACCCGCTCAACCCGGCGAAGTACGTGGTGATCAACAGCGGCTTCACCTACCGCGAATACGATTACCTGAACAACGCCCGGCAGGTGCCCAAGCTGCCCGATTGGGCGGTCATCGACCTCAACACGCCCGTGACCCCGCAGGCGCCCGGGGCCATCCCGGACGCCGGTTTCTTCGACGAGCACTGGTGCTGGCGCGCCCGCTGAGCCTCCGAGCTCCTCCACCCATGCCCATCATCACGGAAAATGAACTGCGTCCGGATTACGACGTCATCGTCGTCGGTTCCGGCGCCGGCGGCGGCCAGTCCGCCTACACGCTCACCATGAACGGGGTGAAGGTCCTCCTGCTGGAGGCCGGCCGCCACTACGACCCGGCGACGGAGACGCCCATGTTCCAGACGCCGAGCCAGATGCCCCTGCGCGGCATGTCCACGCGGGAGAAGCCCTTCGGCTTCGCCGACGCCACCGTCGACGGCGGCTGGGAGGTGCCGGACGAGCCCTACACCCAGGCCAACGACAAGCCCGAGGACAAGTTCTGGTGGTGGCGCGCCCGCATGCTCGGCGGCCGCACCAACCACTGGGGGCGCATCTCCCTGCGCAACGGCCCCTACGACTTCAAGCCCTACTCGCGCGACGGCCTCGGCTTCGACTGGCCGATCGCCTATGAGGACGTCGCTCCGTATTACGACAAGGTCGAGCTGCTCGTCGGCGTCTACGGCTCGAACGAGGGCCTGGAGAACACGCCGGACTCGCCCAACGGCACGCTGCTCCCGCCGCCCAAGGCCCGCGCCGGCGAACTCTACTTCAAGAAGCACGTGGCCAAGCTCGGCATCCCCGTGGTGCCGATCCATCGCGCGGTCCTCAGCACCCGGCAGGACCACGAGAACATCCCGCGCCGCCTCTTTCCGCATAATCCCACCGCGCAGAAGCTGACCGCCGAGTCGATGAAGGCCCGCGCCGCCTGCTTCTGGGCCACCGATTGCGTGCGCGGCTGCAGCATCCGCGCGAATTACCAGTCGACGACCGTGCACCTGCCGCCGGCGCTCGCCTCCGGCAACCTGGACATCCTTTGCGACGCCCATGTGCGCGAGGTCGTCCTGGACGACCGGGGCCGGGCTGCCGGCGTGGCCTTCGTCGACAAGCGCACCGGTCGCGAGCGCGTCGTGAAGGCCCGCGCGGTCATCCTCGCGGCCAGCTCGGGCGAGACCGCCCGCATCCTCCTGAACTCCCGCTCGAAGCGGCCCGAGGGCGTCGCCAACTCCAGCGGCCTCGTGGGCAGGTACATCATGGATACGGTCGGGGCCAACCTCGGCGGGCGGGTGCCGGCCTTCGAGAACCTGCCGGTGCACAACGAGGATGGCGCCGGCGCGCACGTCTACGTCCCATGGTGGCTCTACGGCCCGCAGCGCGCCGGCAAGCTCGACTTCGCCCGCGGCTACCACATCGAGTTCACCACCGGGCGCCAGGCGCCCAACCTCAACGTGGCCGGCCCGGCCGGTCCCGGTTACGGCAAGGCCTTCAAGGAGGAGCTCCGCCGCACCTACGGCTCGTTCGTCGGTTTCGCCGGTCGCGGCGAGATGATCCCGAACAAGGATTCCTTCTGCGAACTCGACCCCGTGGTGAAGGACAAGTGGGGCATCCCCGTCCTGCGTTTCCACTGGAAGTGGTCCAGCCATGAGCTCAACCAGGCCGCCCACATGCAGCGCACCTTCAAGGAGATGATCGAGGCCGCCGGCGGCGTCGCGGGCACCCCGACGACCGGCGACAAGGCCATCAAGCCGGGGGGCTTCATCATCCATGAGGTCGGCGGCGGCATCATGGGCGCCGACCGGTCCAAGTCCGTGACCAACGGCTGGAACCAGTGCTGGGACATCCCCAACCTCGTCCTGAACGACGGCTCCGCCTTCGCCAGCAACGCCGACAAGAACCCGACCCTGACCATCATGGCCTTGGCGTGGCGCGCGTGCGACCACCTCATCGACGAGATGCGGAAGGGCAACCTCTGAGACCCCGCCCATGTCCTCCGACCATCCCCCCGAAGCGACCCGCCTCGACCGCCGCCAGGCCCTCTCCTGGTTGGCCGCCGCCGCCGTCGGCCTGACCGCCGCCGGTCGCCTGCCGCTCGGCGCGGCCGAGCCCGCCGACCGACCCCATGGCAAGCGCATCGGATCCGATCCGGCGCTGAACAGGACCTACGTCCCCGGCGAACTCTGGCCGCTTTCCTTCACGCCGGCGCAGCAGGCCGCGGCCGCCGCCTTGGCCGACCTCATCCTCCCGCCGGAAACGGGCGGCAAGAAGCCCTCGGAACTCGGCGTGCCCGCCTTCGTGGACGAATGGATCAGTTCCTACTACGACGAAACCCTCAAGGACCGGCCGATCATCCTCGCGGGCCTGACCTGGCTCGACGACGAGGCGAACCGCCGCCACGGCGCCGTCTTCGCGAAGCTGACCGAGGTCCAACAGGCCGGCCTCGCCGACGACATCTGCGGCGTGAAGCCCGTGGCGAAGGAACTGAAGCCCCGCCATGAGTTCTTCAGGCGCTTCCGCCACCTCGTGGCCGGCGGCTACTACACGACCCCGCAGGGCATGCGCGAGCTCGGGTACGTCGGCAACACGCCCTCGGCCCATTTCGACGGCCCGACGCCCGAAGCGCTCAAGCACCTGGGGCTGGCCTGAGCCTCAGGCGCGCGTCCGACCCAGCCGTTGCACGATGGCGACGCCGGCGAGGGTGAGCAGACCACCGGTGATCGCGGCGGCCGGCGGGTGTTCCCCGAGGATGGCCCAGCTGAAGAGCACCGAGAACAGCGGGATGACGTAGACCGAGCCCATGACCAGCGTCATCGGAAGCGTCTGCAGGACCCAGGCCCAGAGCGTGTAGCAGAGCGCGGCGGGGACGACGCCCAGGAAGACGAGGTGACCCCAGCCGGTGGCGCTCAGCTTGCCCGCGGCGCCCGGCAGGTCGTGGGAGAAGGGCAACAGCCCCAGCGTGCCCAGCCAGATCGCCCAGGTCGTCACGTCGATGGCCGCATACCGGCGGGTGAGGTGCTTGCTCAGGAGGGTCTGGAGGGCGGCGCACAGGGCCGCCCCGAAGATCATCCCCGTTCCCTCGTTCAAGGTCACCCCGTTCTCGAGGACGCCCGAGGTGAAGGCCACCCCGACCATGGACGTCAGGATGCCGAGCCAGGCGTAGGCCGTGACTTTCTCCGACCCCGCGAGCGCGCCGTAAAGCACCACGAGGATGGGCACGCAGGAGATCAGCAGCGAGCCTGTGCCGGCGTCGACGGTGCGCTCGCCGAAATTGATGCCGAGGTTGTAGAGCGTGAAGCCGAAGAGTCCGAGGAGGGCGATGACCGGCCAGTCGCGCGCCGCGGGGAGGGGACGTCCGCGCGCCAACCAGACGCCCACCATCACCGTCGAGGCGATGAGGTAGCGCAGGGCGCCGAGCTCGCCGGCGCCGACCTGGTGGACGATGGCGCGGACGTTGACCCAGGACATGCCCCAGGCGACGAGGTTGAACGCCATCGCGACGTAAGCCCAGCGCAGGGTGCGGGCGGTCGGCGGGTGGGCGGGCGCGTTCATTTCGCGGGCGGCTTGGGGCCGGGGTAGGCGGTGTAGCCGGCTTGGGCGGCCAGGGCGGCGTCGACCGGGCGGAGGAACGCGACTTTCGGCAGGGAGCCGTCGGCCGAGCGCGGACCCGTCAGCGCGGCGTCGTCGACGCTCTCGAACGAGGCGTCGGTGAACTTCTTTTGCGAGGCGAAGGCGTTGTCCTTCAGCTCGCTGCGGGCGACGTCGATCCGGGTGAAGTCCCGCTGGCCGCGGTAGCTCAAGTTGGCCGTCACGCGCTGGCCCACGCCGTCGATGTCGCGGGAGTTGTCGGCCGGGCGCATGAGGAAGTTGAAGTCGTTCGCGTTGCGGTAGGCGGAGTTGAACGACCAATCCCCGCCCATCAGGTGGTGGTTCGCGTAGAAGCCGCTGGCCTTGTTGCGCACCGCGAGGCAGCCCTCCGTGACGTGGCGCGGGGCGGGGTCGGGCACCCCGTGGAGCGGCGCGTTGCCGAAGCCGCCGACCTTGAAGCCGTTCCCGTCGCCGCGCTTCTCGAACTTCGGTCCGTACCCGTTGTACATCGCCCAGCAGGCCTCGAAGCGCACGCCCTCCCAGGCGGAGATGCAGTCGTAGCCGTCGTCGCTGTTGAACCACGCGCGGCAGCCGCGGAAGACGTTGTTCACCGAGCCCTTCGCGGGGTGGCCGCCGAAGCCGTCGACGTTGCCGCCGCGGCCGTCCTCCGACGTGAAGTCATGGTTCCGGTAGGCGTCGCAGTTCAGGATCAGGTTGTCGGAGCCGCCGAGCAGGTAGACCCCGATGGCTTGGCTGTCGTGCAGCGAGAGCCGCTCCAGGATGTTGTGGCCGCCCTGGATCTCGAAGCTGCACGATTGGCCGTGGCCCTTGAAGTTGACCTGGGTGCCGATGACCTCGAACCCGCGGAAGTGCAGCCAGGAGCCGGCGACCTGGAACGCGTTGATGCGCCGGCCGGGCGGATTCACGTCCGTGCAGTCGAAGACCGGTTTCTCCGCCTGATAGGCCCAGTAGCGGATCGGCTGGCCCGGCTTGCCGCTCTTCCTGAACTCGTGGATGTAGGTCCAGACCCGGTGCTCGCGCGCGACCTGGGTGGGCTTGAGCCTGTAGACTCCCCCGCGGATCCAGACGGTGTCGCCGGGGTTGGCGAGGGTCTGCGCCTTCATCAGACTGCCCAAGGGCTGGGCGAGGGTGCCCGGCGCGTCGTCGGTCCCCTCCGGGGCCACGAACAGCTCCTTCGCGCGCAAGCCGGCGACGCCGACGACGAGGGAGAGGAGCAGGACGCGGCACCGCATCCGCCCATAGAACCGCGGACCGAGGGCAGGGCAAGCCTGCCTCACGGGCTCACTTCCGGACCTGCATCAGCTCTATCAACTTTCGGGCGCAAGCTTGGGCGAAGGCCGGATCGTTGATCTCGAGCGCGAACTCCTGGACCGGCACCCGGGCATGCTTCTTGAGGGCGGCGAACAGGGCCTCGTCGGCGGCGGGGTCGTGGAAGCCCTTGCCGGGGGCGCTGATCACGCTGATGGCCTTGGTCGGGATGAGGATCGCCGCCCCGGCGCCGTAGGCGTTGGCTTTTCGGCGACGATCCGGCCCAGCTGGGCGCACTCCGCCGCGTCGGTGCGCATCAGCGTCACCTGCGGGTTATGGACGTAGAAGGTTCGGGTGGCGAACTTGGCCGGGATCGAGGCCTGCTCGCCGAAGTTGACCATGTCGAGGCAGCCGGGGGCGACGACCACCGGGACCTTGGCCTTGGCCGCGGCGTCCATGCGGTCGGGGCCCGCGTTCAGCACGCCGCCGACCAGTTCGTCGGCCCACTCGGTCGTGGTGAGGTCGAGCACGCCCGCCACGATGCCGCTCTCGATCACCGACTCCATGATGCGGCCGCCGGTGCCGGTCGCCGCGAAGACGAGCACCTCGTAGCCCGCGGCCTCGAGGACCTTCTTCGCTTCGGTCACGCAGGCGGTGGTGTTGCCGAACTGGCTCGCCACCACGAGCGGGCGGCCGGCCTCGACCTTGGGCTCGCCCTCGACCATGCCGCAGATCGCGCCGGCGGCGCGGGTGAAGATGACGCGCGACAGGCGGTTGAGGCCGGCGACGTCGGCGATGCTGGGCATCATCGTGATGTCCTTGGTGCCGAGGTACGGGGCGACGTTGCCCGCGGCCAGCGTGGAGACCATCAACTTAGGGAAGCCCAGGGGGAGGGCGCGCATCGCGGCCGTGGCGATGGCGGTGCCGCCGCCGCCGCCCAGCGAGACGACGCCTTGGATGCGGCCGGCCGCGGCCAGCTGGGCGAGCATCACCGGCGCGGCCTTGGTCATGGCGACGACGCACTCGCCGCGGTCCTGCCGGGCCATCAGGGTGGCGAGGTCGATGCCGGCGGCCGCGGCGACCTGCTCGCGGGTGACGTCGGGGACGACCGTGGCCGGACCGCCGGTGCCCACGTCGATGAGCAGCGATCGGTGCCCGCGGGCGGCGATCAGGCCGGCGACGAAGGCGTGCTCTTCGCCCTTGGAATCAAGCGTCCCGAGTACCGCGATCGTCGCCATGGTCGGTGGGCCTCAGAAGTGCTTCCGCTTCACCGGAATCTGCTTGAAGCGCTTGGTCAGGTCGGTGAGCGACTGCTCGACGGCCATGCGCTCGAGGCTGGAGGCGCCGACGAAACCGTCGGTGTCGGTGTGCTCGTTGATGAAGGCGGCGTCCTCCGGGGTGTTGATCGGGCCGCCGTGCGAGAGGAAGATGAGGTCCTTCCGGACGGACTTGGCGGCATCGATGATGCCCTGGGTGATCTTGGCGGCCTCGGGGAGGCTCATGGTCGCGTTGGTCACGCCGATCGAGCCGCCGACGGTGGTGCCCACGTGGGCGATGATGACGTCGGCGCCGGCCTCGGCCATGGCCTTCGATTCCTCGGGGGAGCCGACGTACACGATGGTGAACAGCTCCATCTTGCGGGCGAGGGCGACGGTCTCGAACTCCTTCTTCACGCTCATGCCGGTCTCCTCGAGGATCTGGCGGAACTTCCCGTCGATGATGGTGTGGGTCGGGAAGTTGTTGATGCCGGAGAAGCCCATGTCCTTCACCTTGCCGAGCCAGTGCCACATGCGGCGGCGGGGGTCGGTGGCGTGGACGCCGCAGATCACCGGGATCTCCTCGACGACCGGCAGCACCTCGTACTCGCCGATCTCCATGGCGACGGCGTTGGCGTCGCCGTAGGCCATCATGCCGGCGGTCGAGCCGTGGCCGGCCATGCGGAAGCGGCCGGAGTTGTAGACGATGACCAGGTCGGCGCCGCCGCGCTCGATGAACTTGGCGCTGATGCCCGTGCCGGCGCCGGCCGCGATGATGGCCTTGCCCTTGGACATCGTGTCGCGCAGGCGCTCGATGACTTCGGTGCGGGTGTAGGGGTTTCCTTTTCCGGTCCAGGGGTTGGGCATGGTGTGTTGAGGGAAGATTGGGTGAGGAGAGGGTTGCGCCCAAGGGCGACACGGCCTAGGCAAGTCGCGTGGCCCGCAAGAGCGAACCAAATCACTACAACCAGACGCAACTCCGTCATTCCGAAACGGACATCGAGAATCCGCGGTCGCGGCGGACGGTCGTGGTCTCGGCGGCCTACCGGGACGACCGGCCGTGGGTCCGGGGCGCGGGCCGCTGCCGTGAGCTGGACCTCTTCGAGATCGACCATGTGGGCGTCGGCGAGATGGTCGCGCCCTACGAGGTCGTGCGCACCCACCAGAGCGGCGCCTTCTTCATGGCCTGCTTCGGCGGCCAGGGTCAGGTGCTGGTCGATGGGCGTTGGCGCACCCTGGCGGCCGGCCAGGCCTGCCTGCAGCCCGCGGGGCTCCGCAATTCCTTCCGCATCGGCCGGGGTCGGCGCTGGGATTTCTGCTGGGTGCGCTTCGCCCCCGGCGTCCGTTCGCGGACCATCTTCCGGGCCAATTCGCCGGTGCTAGCCGATTTCGCCGGGGAGCCGCTGCTGGCCGCCATCCGCGGCCTGATCGCCGAGCAGAAGGCCGACGGCTTGTCGCGCCGGCAGCACCAATGGGTGGAACTCATCTACGACTACGTCCGCGGTTTCGCCGGGGGGTTCCGGGGCGACGCGCGCATCGAGGGCCTCTGGGACAAGGTCCAGTCCCGGCTGGGCCACCCCTGGGACAGCCAGGCGCTGGCCCGCGAATCCGGGCTTAGTTTTGAGCACCTCCGGCGGCTCTGCCTCAAGGAAATCGGCCGGACCCCCATGAATCACCTGACCCACCTGCGCATCCAGCAGGCGGTCCGCCTGATCAGCG
>JBEBDN010000127.1:0-3820 GCA_041156945.1 Verrucomicrobiota bacterium
CGACCAAATCCTGCACACGCCAGGCGATGCCGACAAAGACACCGTCCTGCTCTGCGACCACGGCTCGCCCATCATCGAGGTGACCCGTGTGCGCGATGCGTTGGCGCGCGACCTTTCCGCAGAGATGGACATCCCGCCATCGCGGCTCATCGCCTGCTCGATGGAACGCCGCGAGGGCCCCGAGTACGCCTTCAACGAACCGCTCCTCGCCACCGCGCTCCAGCGTGCCCCGGGTGACGTGATCATCCTGATGCTCTTCCTGCTGCCCGGGCGACACGCGGGCCCGGACGGCGATGTGGCGACCATCGCCAAGGAACATGCGAAACCCGGCGCCCAGGTGCGCATGAGTCCTCTCCTCGCCAAGCACCCATCCATGAGCCAGTTGATCGCGAAGCGTTCCGGCCTACCTTGCGTAACGAAGCCTTCCGGCCACACGCGGAAATGGGTCAAGGTCGGCATGTGGCTCCTGGCTCTCACCCTTGCCGGATGGTGCCTTGGGGCCATCGGCTGGCGGCTGCTTGGTCGCTGAACGACCGGCTCAGGTGAACGCCGCGATGCGGCCCATCAGGCCGGCATGGCGCGGCGGCGCGACGACGGCGCCGACGACGGCGATCAGCGGCGTCGGCAAGACGGAGACGTCGACCTTGCCCGAAGCCAAGTCGGCCAACGTCGTGAGCACATCCGAGGCGCCGTCCTGCGAAACCTTCGACAGCAGGCGGATCGGCAAGTCGGCCTCGGCGCCCGCGGCGATGAGCTTCGTCGCGACGGACGGCAGGGCCTTCGCGCCCATGTAGAGGCAGAGCGTGGCGCCGGTCTCCACGTGCGCCTTCCAATTCTGGTCCGTGCCGTCGGCGCAATGCCCCGTGAGGAACGTGACGGCGGCCGCCTTGCCGCGATGCGTCAACGGGAACGCCGCATCGGCGCCCGCCGCGGTCGCGGCCGTGACGCCGGGCACGACTTCGAAAGGAATCCCGTGGGCCGCGAGGTGGTCCATCTCCTCGCCGAGGCGACCGAAGACGCCGGGGTCGCCGCCCTTGAGCCGGACGGTCAGGCCACCCTGCCGCGCTTCTCGGATCAGGACGGCATTGATCTCATCCTGCGTCATCGAATGCACGCCGCAGCGCTTGCCGACCGGGACGATCTTCGTGGTGGCGGGAATTTCGGCCAGCAAGGCATCCCCGGGCAAGGCGTCATGGATCACGACATCGGCCTGCTTGAGCAGACGCAGGCCCCTGACGGTGATCAGATCGGGGGCTCCCGGTCCGGCACCGACAAAGACCACTCGGCCGATGTCACAATTTACCATTTATTTAAACTTGACCGTATTTATGTAATCATCAGTCATCTTATCAAGTTAAAAACACCATGGATAAACCTTCCGAAAAGCCGCTCACCAAGAACGAGGTCATGAAGGCCGAGAAGCCGGACCTTTCCGGCACGATCCGCGAGACCCTCGCCAACCCCGCCGCGGACCGCTTCAGCGGGGACGACGAGCAGTTCATCAAGTTCCACGGCATCTACCAGCAGGACGACCGCGATAAGCGCAAGGTCGCCAAGGAATACTCCGTGATGGTCCGCACGCGCCAGACCGGCGGCATCGTCCCGGCCGCCCAGTACCTGGTGTACGACGAACTTTCCGGTCGTTTCGCCAACGGCACCCTGCGCATCACCTCGCGCCAGACCTTCCAGTTCCACGGCGTCGCCCAGCAGGGCGTCGGCTCCCTGATCAAGTCGATCAACGAGGCGCTCTCCTCCACCCTCGCCACCTGCGGCGACGTGAACCGCAACGTCACGGCCCCCTCCAACCCGCCCGTCGACGAAGTCACCCAGCAGATCGAGGACGACGCCTTCACGCTGACCCGCGCGCTGCTGCCGAAGACCACCGCCTACCACTCCATCTGGGTGGACGGCGTGCAGCTCGACCTCGGGCTCGGCGACAAGATCGCCAAGGCCCGCGCCTCCGTCGACCAGGCCAACCCCTACCTGCCGCCCCCCGCCGACCATGACGACAGCGGCGCGCCGGTCGACCTCCTCTACGGCAAGACCTACCTGCCCCGCAAGTTCAAGACCGGCTTCGCGCTCCCGCCGAACAACGACGTGGACATCTTCACCAACGACATGGGCTACGTCGCCATCGTCGAAGGCGGCAAGCTCGTCGGCTACAACCTGCTCGTCGGCGGCGGCCTCGGCACCTCCCACGGCAACAAGGCCACCTACCCCCGCCTGGCCGACGTCATCGGCTTCCTCACCCGCGAGCAGGTCGTCGCCGTCGGCGAGGCCGTGATCAAGATCCACCGCGACTGGGGCGACCGCACCGACCGCAAGCACGCCCGCATCAAGTACGTGCTGCAGGAGAAGGGCGTCGCATGGTTCCGCGGCGAACTCGCCAAGCACCTGGGCGCCGCGCTCCCGGCCGCCAAGCCGTTCCAGTTCAATGGCCAGGGCGACGCCTTCGGCTGGTCGAAGCAGCGCGACGGCAACTGGTTCCTCGGCCTCTTCATCGAGACCGGCCGCGTGAAGGACGCCGGCGACTACCGCCTCAAGACCGCGCTGCGCGTCGTCGCCGAGCGCTTCAACCCGACCTTCCGCCTGACCGCCACGCAGAACCTCATCCTGTCCGACGTGAAGGAGGCCGACAAGGCCGCGCTCGAACAGGTGCTCCGCGACCACGGTTGCGCGATCGTCTTCAACCCGGGCCTCGTCAAGGGCCGCGGCATGGCGTGCCCCGCCCTGCCGACCTGCGGCCTCTCCCTCGCCGAGTCCGAGCGCGTCTTCCCGACGATCCTCGGCAAGCTCGAGGACGCCCAGGCGGCCGCCGGGTTCGGCGGCGAGGAACTCGTCGTCCGCATGACGGGCTGCCCCAACGGCTGCGCCCGCCCGTACAACGCCGAGATCGGCTTCGTGGGCAAGGCCCCCGGCAAGTACAACCTCATGCTCGGCGGCAACCGCGAAGGCACGCGCCTCGCGCGCCTCTTCAAGGAATCCGTCCCGGCCGACGAGATCCCGGTCGTGGTCGGCGCCCTCTTCCAGCAGTACGCCAAGGAACGCAAGTCCGGCCAGGCCTTCGGCGATTGGGTCGACCAGGCCGCCGTCTGGCCCGCCGCCCCGTCCGCCTAAGCCCGCTGATGGCCCAGCTCGACCCAGCCCGCATCCCGGAACTCGACGCCCGTCTCACGACGCTGGCGCCGGTGGACCGTCTGCGCTGGGCCTACGAGACCTTCGGCGCCCGCGCCGGCATCGGCACGAGCTTCCAGCCCGCCGGCGTGGTCATCCTGCACCTCGCCAAGACCGCCGGACTGCCCATCCAGGCCTTCACCCTCAACACCGGCCTGCTCTTCCCTGAGACGCTTGAGTTCAAGGCGAAGCTCGAAGCCCACCTCGGCATCAAGGTCGAGGAAGTGCTCCCCGCGCAGACCGTCGAACAGCAGGCCGCCCAATACGGCGCCGAACTCTGGAAACGCGATCCGGAGAAGTGCTGCGAACTCCGCAAGGTCGACTCCCTCGGCAAGAAGCTCTTCGACCTAGACCTCTGGATCACCGGCATGCGCCGCGACCAGAGCGCCGAGCGTTCCGTGACGCCGCTGCTCTCGCTCGCCGCCCGCCCTGACAATTCCGACGTCTGGAAACTCAACCCGCTCGTCGATTGGAGCCGCGACCAGGTCTGGGCCTACCTCAAGGAGCACGGCCTGCCGCACAACGTCCTGCACGACCGCGGCTACCGCTCGATCGGCTGCCTCCCTTGCACGCTGCCCACCTCCGGCGGCGACGAACGCGGCGGACGCTGGCCCGGCTTCGAAAAGAAGGAATGCGGCCTGCACAC
>JBEBDN010000128.1:0-2564 GCA_041156945.1 Verrucomicrobiota bacterium
TCAACGTCACCGGCGACGCCGTCGACGAACGCGGCCCGGTCGAGCACAGCAAGCGCTACCCGATCCACCGCCTGCCCCCGCCCCTCACCGAGCAGTCCACCTCCGCCGAGCTCCTCGGCACGGGCATCAAGGTCATCGACCTCATCTGCCCCTTCGTCAAGGGCGGCAAGGTCGGCGCGTTCGGCGGCGCCGGCGTCGGCAAGACCGTCGTCATCATGGAGCTCATCAACAACATCGCGATGAAGCAGGGCGGCTTCTCCGTCTTCGCCGGCGTCGGCGAGCGCTCCCGCGAAGGCAACGACCTCTACCACGAGATGTCCGAGGCGGGCGTCATCGACCAGAAGGACCTTTCGAAGTCCAAGGTCGCCCTCGTGTACGGCCAGATGAACGAGCCGCCGGGCGCCCGCATGCGCGTGGCCCTCTCCGCCCTCGCGATGGCCGAATTCTTCCGCGACGAGCAGAACCGCGACGTGCTCCTCTTCGTCGACAACGTCTTCCGCTTCTCGCAGGCCGGTTCCGAAGTGTCCGCGCTCCTCGGTCGCTCGCCCTCCGCGGTCGGCTACCAGCCGACGCTCGCCTCGGAGATGGGCAACCTCCAGGAACGCATCACCTCGACCAAGAAGGGCTCGATCACGTCCTTCCAGGCCGTGTACGTCCCGGCGGACGACTTGACCGACCCGGCGCCCGCCAACACCTTCGCGCACCTCGACTCCACCGTCGTGCTCGAGCGCCGCATCGCGGAGCTCGGCATCTACCCGGCCGTCGACCCCCTCGCCTCCACCTCGACCGCGCTCGCGCCGGAAGTCGTCGGCGAACGCCACTTCCGCGTGGCCCGCGGCGTGCAGGGCCTCCTGCAGCGCTACAAGGACCTCCAGGACATCATCGCGATCCTCGGCCTCGACGAACTCTCCCCCGAGGACAAGCTCGTCGTCTTCCGCGCCCGCAAGGTCCAGAAGTTCCTCTCGCAGCCCTTCCACGTCGCCGAAATCTTCACCGGCTCGCCCGGCAAGTACGTCGCCCTCGAGGACACCCTGCGCGGCTTCGAGATGATCCTGACCGGCGAGCTCGACCACGTGAACGAGAACGACTTCTACATGAAGGGCGGCATCGACGAGGTCCTCGCCGCCGCCGGCAAGTCCAAGTAAACCGTCCGATGCCCCTCACGGTCGAAATCGTCACCCCCGACCGCCGCGCCTACGAAGGCACGGCGAGCAGCGTGACCCTGCCCACCGCCTTGGGCAGCATCGGCATCCTGCCCGGCCACCAGCCCATCACCGCGATCATCGCCGCCGGCGAAGTCCTCGTGACGTTGGACGGCAAGGTCAGCCGCCTCGCCATCGACCGGGGCTTCGTGCGCGTCGTCGCCGACAAGGTCTCGGTCGTGACCGAGGCCGCCGTCGACGAGGCCAAGATCGACCTCAAGGCGGTCGAGACCGCCGAGGCCCGCGCCCGCGAGGCCGTGGAGGCCGCCCGCGGCCAGAAGGACGTCGACCCGGCCGAGACCGAGAAGATGGAGCAGATCCTCCGCTTCGCCGCGGTGCAGCGCCTCGTCAAGGGACGCAGCTCGCCGGGGATGACCGAGTAAGCCCCGCTTTCGTTTAAAGTCGTTAAGCGGAACTTGCCCCTCCTTCGCGGCGCGGGCAGAGTTCCCCCGTGATTAGATCCGCGATCACCGTCTCCCTCGTCGCCCAAGCCAAGGGCGGGCCCTTCGTCTATTGGGACGGCCTGGCGGCCGCCGCGGCCTCCGCCGCCCAGCTGGGCTTCGACGCCCTCGAGGTCTTCGCGCCTTCGGCCGCGGCGATCGACCGCCCAGCGCTCCACGCCCTGCTGGAGAAGCACGGCCTCGCGGCCGCGGCCTTCGGCACCGGCGGCGGCTGGCTCGTCCACCAGTGGCACCTCACCCACGCGGATCCCGCCATCCGGAGCCAGGCCCGCGAGTTCATCCGCGCCATCATCGACGTGGCCGGCGAATTCCGCGCCCCGGCGATCATCGGTTCGATGCAGGGCAAGGCCGAGGGCGCGGTCACCCGCGACCAGGCGCTGGCCTGGCTCGCCGAGGCGCTGGCCGACCTCGGCGCGCACGCCCAGCAACACGGCGTCCCGCTCCTCTATGAGCCGTTGAACCGTTACGAGACCAACCTGCTGAACCGACAGCTCGACGCCGCCCAGTTCCTCGAGACGCGGGGGGTCGGCAACGTGAAGCTGCTCTGCGACCTCTTCCACATGAACATCGAGGAGGTCTCGAACGCCGCCACCTTGCGCGCCTGCGGCCGCCACGTCGGCCATCTGCACTTCGCCGACAGCAACCGCCGCGCGATCGGCTTCGGCCACACGGACGCCGCCCCGGTCATCGCCGCGCTCAAGGACATCGGCTACGCGGGCTACCTCTCCGGCGAAATCCTGCCGCTGCCCGACTCCGAAGCCGCCGCCGCGCGGACGATCCAGGCCATCCGCGCCCACTTACCCCGCTAAGACCATGCTCAAGCACCAGCTCATCCACCCGAAGATCTCCGAAGTCCTCGCCCGCGCGGGCCATCACTCGGTCATCCTCATCGCCGACGGCA
>JBEBDN010000129.1:0-5425 GCA_041156945.1 Verrucomicrobiota bacterium
TCCGTCCGCGCGGCGGGACTCACTCTCACCCCATGCGTTCCCTGCTTTGCGCCTTGTTGCTGTCCGTCGGCCTGCTGCCGGCCGCCGAACCCGAGTTCCCCCTCGCGGAGGCCAAGGAATGCCGCCCGCGGACGGGCCTGCCCAATTTCCTCGCGAAGGCGCAGGGAGTCTTCGGGTCGGGTGAACGGCCGGAAATCAAGGTCGCCTACCTCGGTGGCTCCATCACCGCCCAGCCCGGCTGGCGCGTGAAGTCGCTGGCCCGCTTCCGGGAGTCCTACCCGAGCGTGAAGTTCATCGAGATCAACGCGGCCATCGGCGGCACCGGCTCGGACTTGGGCGTCTTCCGCCTCCAGCAGGACGTCCTATCCAAGCAGCCCGACCTCCTGTTCGTGGAGTTCGCGGTGAACGATGGGGGCGCGGCGCCGGATCAGATCATCCGCTGCATGGAAGGCATCGTCCGTCAGACCTGGCGCGCCAATCCGAGCTGCGACATCTGCTTCGTCTACACGCTCGTCGAGGGCATGGCGCCGACCCTCGCCGACGGCAAGTTCCCGCGTTCCGCGTCCGCCATGGAGAAGGTCGCCGACCACTACGGCATCCCCACGATCCACTTCGGCCTGGAAGTCTCCCGCTTGAGCAAGGAAGGCAAGGTCCTCTGGAAGGCCCCGCTGCCGAAGACCCCCGAGGCCAAGGCCGCCCTCGGCGATAAGGTCGTCTTCGCCCCCGACAGCGTCCACCCGCACGTCGAGACCGGGCACCGGATGTACCTCGAGGCCATCACGCGTTCCTTGCCGGCCATCGGCCAGGCTTCGGGCAAGCCGATGAAGCACGCGCTGCCCGCGCCGCTCGAGGCCGACAATTTCGAGGATGCCCGCTTGTTCTCCGTCGCCGCCACCAAGCTCCCCGGCGGGATCGCGCCGCTCGACCCCGCGAAGGACGCGTTGGCGAAATCCTACGCCAACCGCCTGCCGGCCCTCGTCCGCCTGACCCAGGCCGGTCAGGCCCTCGAGTTCAAGTTCAAGGGGACCCACTGCGCCATCTATGACGTGATCGGGCCGGCCGGCGGCAAGGTCGCCGTGACGCTCGACGGCGGCGCGCCCAAGGTCGTCACCCGCTTCGACGCCTACTGCACCTACGCGCGCCTCAGCACCTTCACGGTCGGCACGAAGTTGACCGACGCGGTCCACACGGTCCGCCTGGAGCTGCTTCCGGACGCCTTCGACAAGGCCGCCATCCTCGCCCAACGCAAGGAGACCATGGACAAGCCCGAGCGCTTCGCGGACCGCCATTTCCTGCCCGGCGGGCTGCTTCTCCGCGGGGAACTCGTCCCTTAAAAGCCGTCTTAACGAGGCCCAGCCTTGACCGTGCCCGCGGGCTCGGCAAATCTGGGCTCCTTCCCCCTCCCACCCAACCTCACCATGCGTTTCGGCCTCAATACCTTCCTCTACGCCTCGCCGTTCACCAACGAGAGCGTGTCCATGTTCAAGAAGCTCAAGAAGTGGGGCTTCGACACCGTCGAGATCGCCATCGAGGACCCGTCGCACGTCGACCCGGCTGTCCTCAAGGCCGCGGCCGCCAAGGTCGGTCTCGCCATCGGCTCCATCTGCGCCGCCATGGGCCCGGGTCGCGACTTCCGCGGCAGCGCCGCCGACCAGAAGAACGCCCAGAAGTACCTGACCGCCCTCGTCGACCAGGCCGCCGCCATGGGCTGCCCCCGCATCATCGGGCCGCTCTACTCCGTCGTCGGCCTCATCGGCTCGCATGACGACAAGACCAAGGCCGCGCACTTCAAGCTCGTCGTCAAGAACCTCAAGCAGCTCGCCAAGCACGCCGAGAAGAAGGGCGTCCTCCTCTGCGTCGAGCCGCTCAACCGCTTCGAGACCGACTTCCTCAACACCTGCGACCAGGGCCTGCGCCTCGTCAAGGCCGTCAACTCCCCGGCCGTGAAGCTGCACCTCGACACGTTCCACATGAACATCGAGGAGAAGAACCAGGCAGCCGCCATCCTCAAGGCCGGCAAGCACCTCGGCCACTTCCACGCCTGCGGCACCGACCGCGGCGTCCCCGGCGGCGACTCCCTCGACTGGAAGCCGATCGTGGCCGCGCTCAAGAAGATCGGCTACAGGCAGGACGTCGTCATCGAGTCCTTCACCACCGACGTGAAGGTCATCGCCCGCGCCGCCGCCATCTGGCGCAAGATGGAGCCCAACCGCGACGACATCCCGGTGAAGGGCCTGAAGAACATGCACCGCCTCTTCGGCCGCGCCAAGTAAGCTTACCCCATGAAACTCCGCCCCTCCCTCCTCGCGCTCCTCGCGCTCGCCTCGACGGCCGTCGCCGAGGACAAGAACCTCTTCAACGGCAAGGACCTGACCGGCTGGAAGGGCCTCGACTTCTGGTCCGTCGAGGACGGCTGCATCACCGGCCGCACGACCAAGGAGAAGCCGACCAAGGGCAACACCTTCCTCGTCTGGCAGGGCGGCGAGGTCGGCGACTTCGAGTTCACCTTCAAGTACAAGATCGTCGGCGGCAATTCTGGCGTCCAGTACCGCTCCAAGCTCGTCGACGAGAAGAACTTCGTCGTCTCCGGCTACCAGGCCGACTTCGAGGCCGGCAAGACCTACTCCGGCATCCTCTACGAGGAGAAGGGCCGTGGCATCCTCGCCCAGCGCGGGCAGAAGACCGTGATCAAGGACGGCGAGAAGCCCGGCAAGGCCAAGGTCGAGGTCGCCGGCGAGGTCGGCAAGTCCGCCGAGATCCAGGCCAAGATCAAGGCCGAGGACTGGAACGAGTACCGCATCGTCGCCCAGGGCGGCCACCTGCAGCACTTCATCAACGGCGTCCAGACCGTCGACGTCACCGACCAGACCGCCGTCGGCGCGAAGAAGGGCATCCTCGCCCTCCAGCTCCACGCCGGCCCCGCGATGGTCGTCCAGTTCAAGGACCTCGTCCTCAAGGAGACCAAGTAATCCCCCGAGCTCCCTCCCTGGAAGGCCGCAAGACTAACCCCTTCGCGGCCTTCCGCTTTTAAAGACCATGCAGACCCTCACCCTCGCCGTCCTGCTCGGCGCCGCCGCGCTCGGCGCGGCCGACAAGAAGAACGTCCTCCTCATCGCCGGCCGGCCCAGCCACGGTCCGGGCGAACACGAGCACAACGCCGGCATCCAGCTCCTCGCCGCGGGCCTCAAGCAAGGCGCGGCCAACCTCGTCGACGTCGAGGTCTCCCTCGGCGGCAAGTGGCCGTCCGACGAGGCCGTCGCCAAGGCCGACACGATCGTGATCTACTCCGACGGCGGCAATGGCCACCCGGCCCTTCCGCATCTCGACCAGCTCGCCAAGAAGATGGCCGCCGGCACCGGCTTCGTCTGCCTCCACTACGCCGTCGAGCCCGCCTACGAGCGCGCCGGCTGGCTCAGCGTCGACGGCAAGCCCGTCAATCCGCCGCCCGCGGGCCGCTCCTCGACCGGCAAGGGCGCCCGGGAATTCAAGGACTGGCTCGGCGGCTACTTCGAGCAGCATTGGTCCGTCAACCCGCACTGGCTCGCCGACTTCAAGTCCCTGCCCGACCACCCGGCCAGCCGCGGCGTGAAACCGTTCGCGACGACGGATGAGTGGTACTTCAACATGCGCTTCCGCGACGGCATGAACGGCGTCACCCCGTTGCTCGCCGCGCTCGCCCCCGAGGCCACCATGAAGCGCGGCGACGGCGCGCACGCCGGCAACCCCGACGTCCGCAAGCTCGTCCTCGAGGAGAAGAAGCCGCAGGTCGTCGCCTGGGCCGTCGAACGCCAGGATGGCGGCCGCGGCTTCGGTTTCACCGGGGGCCACTTCCACAAGGGCTGGGCCAACGACAGCCAGCGCACGCTCGTCCTGAACGCCATCGTCTGGACCGCCAAGGCCGAGGTGCCCGCGGGCGGCGTCGCGTCCAAGTTCACCGACGAGGAGCTCGCCGCGAACCTGGATCCGAAGGGCAAGCCCAAGCCGAAGCCGGCCGCCACCCCGGCGCCCGCCGCGAAGTAACCGCGCTCCCCGCGGAGCCTTGGGCCGGAGGTTCGCCTCCGGCCTTTTTGTTGGCCGGAAAAGCCGCGGGTCGCTTGACCTGCGTCGGTCGTCGCCGACCTTGACCCGCATGTCCCAGCACATCGCGATCATCGGCGGCACCTCCGGCATCGGCCGCGCCGTCATCGCCCAGCTCCAGGCCGACGGCCATCACGTCCACGCGGCCTGTCGCTCCCCCGAGAAGCTGGCCGACCTCGGGCTGGAGGCGCAGCGTTTCGACGCGCTGGCCCCGACGCCCCTCGCCTGGCCGGAGCGCCTCGATGGCCTCGTCTACTGCCCAGGGACGATCGTGCTCAAGCCGTTCCATCGGATGACGCCGGAGGATTTCCAGCGTGAGCTGCAGGTGAACCTCCTCGGCGCCATCGCCGCGCTGCAGTCGGCGTTGCCGGCCCTCAAGGCCTCGGGCCACGCCTCCGTCGTGCTCTTCTCCACCGTCGCCGTCGCGCAGGGGATGCCGATGCACGCCGGCATCGCCGCGGCCAAGGGCGCGGTCGAAGGCCTGGCCCGCAGCCTCGCCGCCGAGTGGGCGCCCGCGATCCGCGTGAACGTCGTCGCCCCGTCCCTGACCGATACCGCGCTCGCGGCCCCGCTGCTGAATTCCGACCTGAAGAAGGAGGCCGCCGCGAAGCGCCACCCCCTCCAGCAGGTCGGCCGCTCCGAAGACCTCGCCACGCTGGTCTGCCACCTGCTCTCCGGCCACGCGCGCTTCATGACCGGACAGGTGCTCCACGTCGACGGCGGGTTGTCGTCGGTCCGCACGTTCGCCTGAGCCGGGCGCCCAAGAAAAAACCCGGGCGCCTCGCGGCCCCGGGTTTCGGCAAGGGCTTTCGCCCCGTTCAGATCAGCATCAGCGCCGGCTCTTCCAGCAGCTGCTTGAGCGCCTGGAGGAACTGCGCGCCGTTGGCGCCGTCGACCACGCGGTGGTCGCCGGAGAGGCCGATCACCATGCGATGGCCCACCACGAGGCGGTCATGCGCGTCGACGACGGGCTTCTTGATGGTGGCGCCGACGGAGAGGATCGCGGCGTTGGGCACGTTGATGATGCCGAAGAAGCCGGTCACGCCGTACATGCCGAGGTTGGTCACCGTGAAGGTGGAGCCGGACATCTCGTTCGGGGCGAGCTTCTTGGAGCGGGCCTTGCCGATGAGGGTCTTCGCCTCGACGGCGATGTCCTTCAGGGTCTTCGCGTGCGCGTCGCGGATGACCGGGGTGACCAGGCCGTCCTCGAGGGCGACGCCGAAGGAGAGGTGCACCGCGGAGTGCTGGCGGATGCTCGTGCCGGCCCAGGAAGCGTTGACCGCGGGGACGCGGCGCAGCGCCTCGGCGGAGGCCTTGAGGATGAAGTCGTTGACCGAGAGCTTCACCG
>JBEBDN010000130.1:0-6102 GCA_041156945.1 Verrucomicrobiota bacterium
TCCTTGTCGATCTTGATGACGCGGGCGGTGACGTCCTGGCCGACCTTGACGACGTCCTTGACGTTCTCGACGCGCTGTTCGGCGAGCTGGGAGACGTGCACGAGGCCGTCGATCTCGTCGGAGAGCTCGATGAAGGCGCCGAAGTTCGCGATCTTGGAGACCTTGCCGTTGACGAGGTCGCCGATGCGGAACTTGCGGTCGATCTCGCTCCACGGGTCGGTCTGGGTCTGCTTGACGCCCAGGGAGATGCGCTGCTGGTCGACGTCGACGTCGAGCACGATGGCTTCCACGTCGTCGCCCTTCTTCATGACCTCGGCCGGGTTGTTGATGCGGCGGGTCCAGCTCATGTCGGACACGTGCACCATGCCGTCGATGCCGTCCTCGAGCTCGACGAAGGCGCCGTAGTTCGTGAGGTTGCGGACCTTGCCGCGGACGCGGGCGCCCACCGGGTAGTTGTGGCGGACCTTCTCCCACGGATTGGTCTCGAGCTGGCGGATGCCGAGGGAGATCTTCTGCTCCTCCTTGTTGACGTTGAGGATGACGGCGTCGACTTCCTGGCCGACCTTGAGGATGTCGGACGGCTTCTGGACGCGCTTGGTCCAGGAGAGTTCGGAGACGTGGACGAGGCCTTCGACGCCGCCCTCGATCTCGATGAACGCGCCGTAGGCGACGAGGTTGACGACCTTGCCGTGGACCTTCTGGCCCACGGGGTAGCGCTTCTCGATGCCTTCCCACGGGTTGGACTGGGTCTGCTTGAGGCCGAGGGAGACGCGCTCGCGCTCACGGTCGACTTCGACGACCATGACCGTGATCTCCTCGCCGACCTTGACGACCTCGCTCGGGTGGCCGATGCGCCCCCAGGACATGTCGGTGACGTGCAGCAGGCCGTCGAGGCCGTCGAGGTCCACGAACGCGCCGTAGTCGGTGATGTTCTTGACGACGCCGCGGCGGATGACGCCCGGCTTGACCTCCTCGAGGAGCTTGCGGCGGCTCTCGCCGCGCTGTTCCTCGATGAGCTCGCGGCGCGAGACGACGAGGTTCTTCTTCTCCTTGTTGATCTTGATGATCTTGAAGTCGAAGGTCTGGCCGACGAAGCCCTCGAGGTCCTTCGGGGGGTTGACGTCGATCTGCGAGGACGGCATGAAGGCGTCGACGCCGACGGAGACGATCAGGCCGCCCTTGACGACGGACTTGACGCGGCCCTGGACGATGGAGCCTTCCTGGCAGTTGGCCTCGATGCTCTCCCACTTGCGGATCTGCTGGGCGCGGTCGAAGGAGACGGTCGGGGTGCCGTCCTTGTTCTCAAGCTTCTCGAGGTAGACCTCGAGCTGCATGCCGACCTGGACTTCGGCCATGTCGGGAAATTCGGTCTGCGGGATGAAACCCTCGGACTTGCCGTTGATGTCGACGACGACGAACTTGTCGTCGCGGATCTCGGTGACGGTCGCCGGGATGACGGTGTGGGCCTTGAGCGCGCCGAAATTGGACTCGGCGAGCAGTTTTTCCATGATGCTCATTGTGTTTTGACTGTGGGTCCTGGTCGTCGCGGGGGACGGTTCCAGGGTTTTGGTTGTTGGTTGGTTTTCTCCCCGGAGATTCCGCGGGCGGACGCCGACGGGCCGGAGAGGGGTTGAAAGCAAACGACCCGGGACGGGCTGGCAAGCCGAGACTAACGGGGGGTCCGTTTTTCGGCGGCCGGGGCCGCCGGGGGGCTCCCCCCCGGCCTTTTCGCCAGTTCCGACCGGAGTTTCTGCGCCGCCGGGGCTCCGAAGCGGGTTTCGACGTATCGGGCGGCTTCCTGCAGCAAGCCGGCCTCTTCGGCCGCCAAGTCCCGGGGGTCGCGCCAGGGGTGGGTCAGGCCCGCCGCCTGTTCGGTCCGCGAGCACTCCAGGAGCAAGGGCAGGCGTCCGGAACGCCCGGCGGCCTCCCGCAGGCGGCGCAGGTCGTCCGTCCCGAGGGGGTGGGGCAGGAGGTTGAGGTGCCGGATGAGCGCGTAGTCGGCGAGCGCATCCCCGGCCGCCGCGGCCTTGACCTGCGCCTCCACGGGTACCGCGAAGGGTTGATAGAAGGGGTCGCCGAGGATGATGCCCTGCCAACTGACGGACGGAGTCGCGTGCCAAGCCGCCTCCCCGGCGCTCATGCCGGTCTGCAGCGCCTTGAGCAGGCGGTCGGGTCGGAGCGTGAGCGACAGGTAGGGCTCATGCACGTTGCCGAAGGTCAGGCCGGCGCCCTGCGCGACGAGCCAAGGGGCCCAGTTGGCTTCCGGGATGTGCAGCGAGGCCGCGGAGAAGCTGTGCAGGTGCAGCGCGATCGCGCCCGGCGCCAGCCGCGTCGCCTTCTGCCCGAACTTCCCGTTCGGCTTCTGGCTATACCAGCCGAAATAGAAGGCCGGCGCGTCCCCGCGGGCCGTCGGCGGGAAGGGCTCCTTGGACTCCTCGAGGTCCGGCGGGAAGCCCAGCTCGCGCAGCGGGTCGAGGCACGCGCGGAACCAGCCGTCGCCTTCCGGGTAGGGGCCGCCGAGGTCGACGTAGGCCCGGCCGCGCAGGCCCTTCGCCTCCGCCGACCAGGCCCCGCGGAGCGCCTGGAGGACGCTTTCGGCGGAGGGGCCGTCGAGCCGCGCGGTGCGGATCACGCCCTCGGCCTCGGCGTCGGCGCGGCCATACCAGGGATTGGGGCGCGCGCCTTCCGGGTCGAGGTTCGGCAGGGCGAGCAACGCCAATTCGCTGTCCAGGCTGGCGTGGTCGCCCTTCACCGGGTTGGCCGGGTTCAGGCCCTTCAGGCCGGAGGGCGCCATCTTCAGCGGCACGCCGTGCACCAGCACGAGCCATTGCAGGCGCGTGGCGCCCGTCGGGATGAAGCCCGCCCGGCCGCGCGGGTCGGTCGCCTCCTGCAGCTGGCCTTCGAGCAGCCCGGCCGCCAGCAGGCGCGCCCGGAGCGGCCCGAGCACCTGCGAACCGTAGGCCTTCCATTCCAGCGTCTCGCTTCGCCCGAGCGGCAGCGAGATCAGGTTCGCCGCCGGGATGCCGCGATGGGCCATGAACTCCCGCGCGATCGCCAGGCCGGCGGGTTGGTCCGCATTGACGAGCACGGCGGTCCTCGCCGGGTCCGGGCGGGCCCACGCCAGTGCCGTCAGGCACGCCAGGAGCAGGGCGAGTCTTCCCATGGCCAAGGAGGTTAGCGGGCCCGGCCCGCGGCGGAAGCGCTAATTCGGCGTTTCACTTCGCCTCGAGCACCCGCGCGTAGTCGGCCACGCCGTCCGCGATCGCCTGGGCCAGCTTCTGGCGGTAGGCGGCGTTCGCGATGAGCGCGCCCTCCGTCCGGCTCGAGACGAAGCCGCCTTCGATGAGGATGCCGGGGCAGGTGAGGGTGCGCAGCACGGCGAAGCGGGCCCGGCGGATGCCGCGGTCCTCGGCGCCGGTCTGGGCGAGCAGCTGGCGCTGGACGTGGAAGGCGAGCCGCAGGTTGAAGGTGTCGAAGCGGTTGCCGGGTTCCGCCGTGAGGTCGGCCCGGCCCGCGGCCTTGTTGGTGGAGTGCTGGCCGGTCGGCGTCAGGCAGTACGTCTCGATCCCGGCGCTCGAGGTGTCGCCGGCCGCGCCGCCGTTGTAGTGCAGGCTGACGAAGAGGTCGGCCTTGGCCTTCGCGGCCATCGGCGCGCGGTCGTCGAGGTCGACCGCCACGTCCTTGTCGCGCGTCAGCAGGACTTCGAAGCCCCGCTTCTCGAGCAGCAGCTTGAGCCGGACCGCGGTGTCCAAGGTCGCGGCCTTCTCGGTGTAGTTCAGGGTGCCGTGGACCTTGCCCGGGTCCTTGCCGCCGTGGCCGGGGTCGAGCAGGATGCGGCGCGCGGCGGGCCGCGCGGCCGGCAGGCGCCAGACCAGGGGCACGATCACCTTGTCGTAGTCGATGCGGGTCACCGTGAGCTTGCCGCGGAGCTGCCCGATCGGGTCGTCGAGGTAGACCTTCACGCCCTCGACCAGCAGGTGGTCCTTGTTGGGTTCGGCGAAGAAGGTCGGCAGCCCCTTGGCGCCGTGGCGTTCGGCCGCCGGCGCATCGCCCGCGGCGCGGGCCAGCGGCGCGAGGCCCAGCTGGCGCAGGGAATCGCCCAGGAAGATGTCGGGCGCGGCGGCGCGGCCGGCGACCGCGACGGCCAGACCCAGGACGAACGCGACCAGACGGCCCACGGCTTATTCCGCGTCGTCCTCGCCGTTGTCCACCGCCGAATCGTCCTCGCCGTCGTCCTCGCCGGGGGCGGCGTTGTGGACGAGCTTGCGCTTGTTCTGCTGGACGGGCGTCAGGCCGACCACGATGGCGCGGCCGGTGCGCTTGGGCTCGTTGTCGCGCGTGCAGATGTGCAGCAGCGCCTCGATCGCGCGGGTGATGGTCTCCACGCCGATCTCCGGGTGCTCGAGCTCGCGGTAGCGGTACTGCAGGAGCAGCTTCACCTTGTGGCCGTGGTAGAGGAAGTTCTCGGCGCGGCGCACCTTGATGAAGAGGTCGTGCGCGTCGATGCGCGGACGGAGCTTGATCTCCTTCACCTTGCTGGCGGTCTTCTGGTGCTTGTGCTTCTTGGCCTCCTCATAGAGGTACTTGCCGTACTCCATGAGTTTGCACACCGGGGGGACCGCCGCCGCGGCGATCTCGATGAGGTCGACGCCTTCCTCGCGGGCGAGCTCGAGGGCGCGGGTCGTCGGCATCACGCCGAGCATCTCGCCCTTCGAATTGATCACGCGGATCTCCGTCGCGCGGATGTTCATGTTGCGCTTCGGCCCCTTGTCCTCCTTGCGGAAATCCCTGCGTTGCTGGTTGGACGAACTCGACGGTTTGGGTCGGTTATTGGGGCGATAGGGCGTAGCCATTAGGTATCTTGCGGGCGGGTCTTCGGCTTAAACTCCGCGTTTAGCGGCCTTGGTTCAAGCACCGATTGCACCCACCCTCGCCCGCGGCCCCGGCCTCACTTCAGCGCCGCGATCGCCGCCAACAGCTGTTCGCCGTGCGTCGCCGCCTCGACCTTCGGCACCAGCCCGACCAGCTTGCCGCTCGCGTCGAAGAGGTAGGCCGCCCGGGCCGGCCCGAGGTACTTCTTACCGTACATGGACTTCTCGACGATGCCGTCGACTGCCTGGGCGAAGAGGTCGTCCGGGTCGGAGACGAGCGCGAACTTGAAGCCGTGCTTGGCGGCGTACTTCTGATGGGAGGCGCAGGTGTCGCGAGAGAGGGCGACAATCTTAAACCCTTGCTTACCAAGGACTTTCTCATTTTTACCGAGTTCCGCCGCCTGCTTGTCGCAGGCCGAGGTGTTGTTGCGCATGTAGACCGAGACGATGGTCGGTCCATCGATCAGGTCGGAAAAGGGTAGGTTTTGGACCTTGCCGTCGACCCAAGCATCGACCTTGAAGCTGAGTTTTGGCTTTTTTCCTAGGGAAATCATGATTTTAGGGGGTGGGAATCGGTGGAAAGGGAGGGGGAGGCCCAGGGAAGTCAAACGCGGCCCCCGGAAAGCGCCCCCAGGAAACCCGGGCGCCCCAGCCCTTTCCCCTTTACAAGTGCTCCGGGTCAGCCTTTGTTCCGACCCTTTCCCGCCATGCAAAAGACCCGCAAGTCCATCTCCAAGCGCTTCAAGGTGACCGGCACCGGCAAAGTCATGCGCCGCTCCCCCAACACCCGCCACTTGCTGAGCTCCAAGTCCCGCAAGCAGCGCCGCCGCGCCAACAAGTCCAAGCGCGTCGACTCCGGCTTCGAGAAGAAGATGCTGGCTTCGATGCCTTTCGCCTAAACCGGCGTTCCCCTCTGGCCAAAAGGGTGTTCTTAAGGCGACCCCGCGGCCTCCTATAAACCAATAAACATACCATACCAACATGCCTCGTGCAACTAACGGTCCAGCCACCAAGGCGCGCAAACGTCGCGCCATTCGTGCCGCCAAGGGCTACTTCGGAAACAAATCCCGCCTGTACGTCTACGCTCTCGAAGCCGTCCAGCGCGCGCAGAAGTTCGCCTACCGCGATCGTCGCAAGAACAAGTCCACTTTCCGCCAGCTGTGGATCGTGCGTCTGAACGCCGCCTGCCGTCCCCTCGGCATCAGCTACAGCCGCCTGGTCAACGGTCTCA
>JBEBDN010000131.1:0-9082 GCA_041156945.1 Verrucomicrobiota bacterium
CGCTACCTCGCGGTCTACCATCTCTTCTTCGTGCCGCTGATGCCCTTGGGGCGCCGGGTCGAATGGCGATGCCACGCCTGCTTCCTCCAGGTCGATGCCTTCCGCCCGGTGCGCACCTGGATCTCGGTTCTCGGCATGCTGTCCGGCCTCTTCTTCATCCTCTTTGGCGCGGTCGGTTTCCTGCCCGCTCCGGCGAACATCCGGCGCGAAAACGACTTGGGGTTCTCCTTTGAGATGGTCGGCCTCGGGGTCGTGCTGGTCGGTTTCTTCGCCTGGTTGCGTCGCCGGCGTCGCCGTCATGAGGCGGCGGTCCGCCAGGTCGTGCCCCTGACCGGAGAACGCTGCCCGTTGTGCGCCGGCGCGCTGCCTCCGGCGGACCGTCCTTACTGCTCGGCTTGCGAGGTCGACGTCCTCACGCGTTGACTGGGCTGGCGCGCCCCCGGCCCGGCCGCGGGGGCGATCAGTCGGCCCGGAACGTCGCCGCGAGGCGATCGAGCTCGGTCCAGGTGTCGACGGCGGGCTTGAGGCCGAGGTCGCGGCGGGCGGCGGAGACGTCGAACCAATGGTCCTTGGCCAGTTCCACCGCGACGAAGCGGGTCATGGGCGGTTCGCCCTTCAGGCGCAGGACGGTCCAGAGGCCCTCCATCACGGCGCCGATCGCGTAGGCGCGCCGCAGGGGCATCTGCTTCGTGACGGGCGGCAGTCCCGCTCCGACCACGAGGCGGTTGATGAAGTCCCAGAGTTTCACCGGCTCGCCCTGCGAGAGGAAGTAGGCCTTCCCGTTGGCGCGGCCGGCGAGGAGGGCGTCCAGCGCCCCCAGATGGGCGTCGGCGGCGGTGTCGACGTGCGTGACGTCGACGCGGTTCGCGCCGTCTCCCACGATGCGCAGCTTGCCCGCGCGGGCCCGCGCCAAGACCCGCGGGAAGAGGTGGTGGTCGCCGGGGCCCCAGATCAGGTGCGGCCGCAGCGCGCAGACCTTGAGCGTGTCCGAGGCCGCCTCCAGCGCCCGGCGCTCGGCCGTGGCCTTGGTCTCGGCGTAGGCGCAGAGGAAGTCCGCGCCATAGGGCAGGGATTCGTCGGCCCCGCGGAAGGCCTCCCCGTTGAACACCACGCTCGGGGTGCTCGTGTAGACCAGGGCGCGCACGCCGTACTCGCGGCAGGCCTGCACCACCGTCTCCGTCCCGGTGATGTTGCTGCGTACGTAATCCTCCCACGGACCCCACACGCCGGCCTTGGCCGCCACATGGAAGACGAAGTCGCAGCCGCGCACCGCCGCCGCGAGCTTCGCGGCGTCCGCGAGGTCGCCCTGGTGGAAGGCCACGCGGGCGGCGAGCCCGGGCGTCAAGGCCGTGCGGCCGTAGACGCGCACGGCGTAGCCGCGGGCCAGGCAGCGTTCGACCACGGCCCGGCCGAGGAAGCCGCCGCCGCCGGTGACGAGGACGGTCGGGGGCTTCATCGGCGGAGCCATGCCAACGGGTTGAGGGGGCCGGGCCGGAGGCGCGCCGTCCATTCCTGCGCGAGACGGAGCCGGTGGATCTTGGCGTTGTGCCGCACGTCGACGGGGAGCTTGGCCTGGAAGAGGAAGGTCTCCACCCGCTCGGCCGCGGCGTTACCCTGGGCGCAGGCGCGCAAGGCGGCGATGAAGCGCTCGCGTTCGCCGGCGTCCGCCGGGTAGCGGCCTGCGCGCGGCTCCACCACCAGCGCCGGGCGGAAGGGCGGGTGGACGCCGAGCCCGATGAGCGCGCAACGGGCCACGTCGGGGTGCGTCCGGAAGGCCGGTTCGACCGCTTCCGTCGGCAGGTCGCCGCCCGCGGCGCGGACCTTTTCGGCGCGGCGCCCGAGGAAGCGCAGCAGGCCGTCCGCGCCGATCGCGCCGAGGTCGCCCATGCGGTGCCAGACGCGCCCGCCGTCCGCGATCTTGGCGGCCGCGGTCGCTTCCGGGAGGCGGTGGTAGCGGCGGGTCACGCTCGGACCGGTCGCGATGATTTCGCCGATCTCGCCGGGGGCGCAGGGGGTCGCTTCGGCCAAGGTCGCGATCGGTCCCTCGACCTCGCGGATGACCCGGATCGTCACGCCGTCCACCGCCCGGCCGACGCAGGTGCCGGCCCCGCGGCGGGCGGCTTCGGCGTGATCCGCCAGCAGCTCGGCCGCGGCGATGGTCGACACGGGCAGGCATTCCGTCGCCCCGTAGGGCGTGTGCACCTGGGCCTGCGGGGCGATCCGCCGCAGCTGCGCCAGCAAGCCGTCGGGCACCGGCGCCCCCGCGATGAGGACGCGCCGCAGCGACGGCAGCCCGAGCCCGCGGCGCTCGCAGTGGTCGGCCAGCCTTCCCCAGACCGCGGGCGAGCCGAACGACATCGTCACCCTCTCCGCGAGCAGCGCCGCCACGATCGGCGCCGGGTCGGCCGCGGCCGGCCGCGAGGGGTCGAGCAGGGGCGTCACCGTCGTCACGCGGAGCGCCGGATTGAACAGCGCGAAGAGCGGCAGCATCGGCATGTCGATCTCGCCGGGTTGGACGGCGTAGGTCCGGCGGATCAGGTCGATCTGCGCGTCGAACATCCCATGCGTGTAGTCGACGCCCTTGGGCGCGCCGGTCGAGCCCGACGTGAACAGGATGGCCGCCGGCGAGGCGGGCGTGACTTCGGCCAGCGGCCGCGGGTCGGTGGAGACGCACTGCGAGCGGAGCCGGCGCCACTTCGGCGTGCCGACCGGGATGCGGATGCGCAGGCTGCGGAAGGCCGGCAGGGGGGCGCGGCTCAGCCAGTTCGCCGCCCGGACGCCGACCAAGGCCTCCGGCTCGGTGTGGCGGACGCAGCGCAGGAAAGCCGGCCAGCCCATGCCGGGGTCGATCGCGATCGGTACGGCCCCGAGCTTGAGGAGTCCGAACATCGCGACGATCAGGTCGTGGCCGGGCCGCACGGCCAGCAGGGCGCGGGTCCCTTCGGCGATGCCTTCGGCGTGGAAGATGCGCGCCGCCGCATCGCTTTCCTGGTCGAGTCGCCGGAAGGTGCAGCGCTCGTGCACGACCTTTCCGTCGGGGCCGACCGAAAGGGGGGTGAGTGTCGCCAGGGCGTCGGGCTGATCCTGCGCGGCTTGGCGCAGGTGGCGGGCGACGTTGCTTCCGGGGACGATCATGGACCTATCAACGAAGAAGCCCCGAATCCGGGGCTTCTGCAAGGCTAGTCGAAATCCCGACTCAGTAGTCGGTGATGGTGATCGCTCCCCAGAAGAGGGTGTAGCGGTCGCCGGTGGTCGTGCGGTGGGTGAAGAGCTCGTTGGTCGTCAGGCTGATCGAAGCCTTGTTGACCGGGGCGTAGGAGGAGGGCTCGGTCTTCAGGATGCCCAAGAAATTGTGGCTGGGTTCCAGGGACACGCCCTTGCCGTGGTTCGGGGTGTCGTAGGTGTGGCAGCCCACGAGGGCGGAGGCGGCGAGGAAAGTGGCTAGGGCGAGCTGCTTCATGGTGGGGAGGCGGTGAGATTTGGGAGGGGGGAGGGGGGTGACAAGCCAGAAACCTCAGCCATTCACCCAATGGTGCCAGGCGGTCACCAACTCAGGCCCCCGGAAGAACCACAGGGCCCCCGCGGCCGCCATGCTGGGCACGAAGGGGACGACCCCCGCATACTCCTCCCCTTTGATGAATTTGGCCGAAATCAGGCCGGGCAGGGCGGTCACGACCCCGATGACCGAACCGCCGAAGACGCAGAACAGGGCGCCTTGCCACCCGCAGAAAGCCCCGACGCCCGCGCAGAGGATGATGTCGGCCTCGCCCATGGCCTCGCGTCCGGCGAACAGGGTGCCGATGGTGCGGATCCACCAGACGAGCGCCGTGCCGACGGCGACGCCGATGAGGCTATCGGTCAGCGAGAGCACCCGGTCGAGGATCGGCATCTCCACGTTGCCCGCATGGCCGTGCAGGCTAGGCACCAGGACCGAGAGGAAGATTCCGGCGCCGACGAGGGCGAAGTTGGGGCCGTCCGGCACGGTCATATCGTCGAGGTCGCAGCCGGCGAGCAGCACCAGCAGGGGCAGGAGGACGAACGCCACGGCCGCCTTGGGGGCCGGCAGCAAGGTCCACGCCGAGGCGAAGAGCGCCGCGGTGATCAGTTCGACCAGCGGGTAGCGGAGGGAAATCGCGCCGCCGCAGCAGCGCGCCCGCCCCCGGAGCATCAGCCAGCCGACCACCGGCAGGTTGAGCCAGAAGGGGATCGGTTGACCGCAGGCGCAGCGCGACGCCGGCGTCACGACCGACTCGCCCTTCGGCATCCGGTGGAGGCAGACGTTGAGGAAGCTGCCGACGCAGGCGCCGAGCAGGCCCGCGAAGACCGCGGCGAGGCGCGGGTAGTCGGCGGAGAAGCGTTGCAGTTCGGCGAGCATGGTCAGGGGGCGGTTTCGGACAGCGCCTGGCGCATGGGCTCGGCGGGCGGCAGCACGCCGGTCCAGAGGCGGAACGCGAGGGCGCCCTGCCAACGGAGCATCGGACGGCCGTCGCAGCCCGCGGCGCCGGCCGCGTGGGCGTCTCGCAGCAGGCGCGAGGGCGCCGCCGCGTAGGTGGTGTCGAAGACGAAGTGGCCCGGGCGCAGCGGGACGGCGCCCAGCGGCGAAGGGTCGTCGGCCTTGAGGCCCAGCGTCGTGCAGTTGACGACGATCGCGCCGGTGGGCAGGTCCGTCAGCGCGGCGAGCCCGGCGCCCCGGGCCCGCGGGTCGGCGAGGGCCGTGGCGAGTTCCGCCGCCTTCGCCTCGTCCCGGTTGTGGACCGCCAAGCTCGCGCAGCCCGCATCCAGGCAGGCCGCCGCGACGGCGCGGGCCGCGCCCCCGGCGCCGAGGAGCACCACCGGGAGACCCTCGACCGACCGGCCCGCGCGTTCCCGCAGCGCGGCCAGGAAGCCTTGCCCATCCGTGGTATGGCCCGCCCAGCCGGTCGGGGTGGCGACGAGCGTGTTCACCGAAGCGGCGCGCCGGGCTTCCGGCGAGAGCGATTCGACGAGCCCGAGGGCCTGGACCTTGTGCGGCACGGTCAGGTTGAGCCCGCGGAAGCCCTTCGCGTGCAGCGTCCGGAGCGCCGCGGGGAGTTCCGCCGCGGCGATGTGGAGGCGGTGGTAGCGCCAGCCCGCCAATGCGGGGTGGGTCGGGAGGAGCGCGGCGAGCGCGGCGCCGTGCATCGCGGGGCTGAGCGAATGCGCGATCGGGTCGCCGAGCACGCCGAGCTGCGGTCCGGTGAAGGACGCCGCGGCCAGCGTCGCCGCCGTGAGGGTCTCAGGCGCGCTCATCGAGTTGTTCCAGGGCCCGGACGAAGCCCAGGTAGAGGCGGCTGCTGCGGTCGTCGCCCTGCGCCTCGCACTGGGAGACCAGGTTGCGGCAGCAGCGCGCCAACGTCTGTTCGACCGAGACCGGGCCGAGGAACGCCTCGTCGGCCGGCAGGTGGTTGTCCAGGAGCATCAGCTGCACGTCCGCGCGGGTGCGGAAGGCGCCGCCTTCGTAGCAGTCGATGTAGAGCGGTTCGCGGCCCCGGAAAATCCCCACCATGAAGCGCCCCGGCAGGCCGACCGGCTGCAGCGGGAGCCCGAGCCGGCGGCCGACGAGCAGGAAAATCAGGCAGAGCGAGATGGGGATGCCGCGTTTGGTCGCGATCACCCGCGAGAGCAGGGAGGAGGCCGGGGCGGAGAAACTTTCCTGCGCGCCACGGTAGCCTTCCTCGCCGAAGAGGACGCGGCAGAGCAGCCGGCATTTCGCGCGCAGGTCCAGCGGTTCGGCGATCAGTTCGCCGGTCCGGACCGCGAGCCGGTCGAGCTCGGCCCCGTAGGCCCGCGGGGGGAGGGAAGGCGTGGAGACCCGTTCCAGGAGGAGGCAGGCCTGCTCCAGGTCGATCTCGCCCGCGCGCAGGTAGGCCAGGAAGGCCTGGGCCGAGGCTTCGACCGTCCGGAGGTCCGCCAACAAGGAGTGGGCGTGCGGGGCCAGCTCGGCTTTGGCGGCCACCTTCTCCAGCCAGAGGATGCCGGCGGTGCCGGCCGCCTTCACGCGGGCGACCACGGCTTGCCGGACGACCGGGGAGGGGTCGTCGAGCAGGCGCTCGAGGGCGGCCAACTGCGCATCGGAAGTCATGCGTCGGCCCAGTTTAGGCGGCGTCCCGCCGCGGGCAACACGGGACTGCTCCGGCGGTCGGCGGCGGAGGGCGACAACTCGTCCCGCTGGCGACGCGTTGTCGCTCCCGCTGTCCCTCGGAAAGGGCCCGGGAAACGGCGGTTTGTCCCCCGGCTGGGTTGCGCGGGCGGAAAAACCCACCCAGAATGGCTTCCGTCGGTTGGAACGGTTCGTGCAACCCCTGTCCCATGACCACTCCCTACGGCAACCTGACCGACAAGACCACCGAGGCGTTGCAGCTGGCGACGACCGACGCGCTCAACCGTCGCCACGCCTCCCTCGAGCCCGCCCACGTGCTCGTCGCCCTCCTCGCCCAGGACGGCGGCGTCGTGCCCTCGCTGTTCCGCCGCGCCGGCAAGGATGAGCAGGCCATCGCCGCGGCCGCCGCCGGGGCGCTCGCCCGCCTCCCCAAGCTCGCGCAGAGTCCCGGCCAGCCGAACCTTTCCGCCGACACGCACCAGCTGTTGCTGAAGGCGAAGGAGGAGGCCGAGACCATGAAGGACGCCTTCGTGTCCGCGGAGCACGTCCTGCTCGCCCTCGCCGAGACCCCGTCGCTCCGCGCGGCCTTCGAGCAGCAGGCCTTCGGCCGCCGCAACATCCTCGGCGCGCTCCAGGCCGTCCGCGGCGCCCAGCGCGTCACCTCCGCCAACCCCGAGGCCACCTACGAGGCGCTCGAGAAGTACGGCCTGGACCTCACCGCCCGGGCCCGCACCGGCAAGATGGATCCCGTGATCGGGCGCGACGAGGAGATCCGGCGCGTCATCCGCATCCTTTCCCGCCGCACCAAGAACAACCCCGTGCTCATCGGCGAACCCGGCGTCGGCAAGACCGCCGTCGTCGAGGGGCTGGCCCAGCGCATCGTCAACGGCGACGTCCCCGAGGGGCTGCGCGACAAGACCGTCTTCTCGCTCGACCTGGGCGCGCTGCTCGCGGGCGCGAAGTACCGCGGGGAGTTCGAGGAACGCCTCAAGGCCGTGCTGGCCGAGGTCAAGAACGCCGAAGGCCGGATCCTGCTGTTCATCGACGAGATGCACACGCTGGTCGGCGCCGGCAAGGCCGACGGCGCGATGGACGCCGCCAACCTGCTCAAGCCCATGCTGGCCCGCGGCGAGCTGCATTGCATCGGCGCGACCACCCTCAAGGAGTTCCGCGAACACGTGGAGAAGGATCCCGCCCTCGAGCGCCGCTTCCAGCAGGTGCTGGTCGAGCCGCCGAGCGTGGCCGACACGGTCTCCATCCTCCGCGGCCTCAAGGACCGCTTCGAGGTCCACCACGGCGTGCGCATCGAGGACGCCGCGCTGGTCGAGGCCGCCGCGCTCTCGGACCGCTACATCACCGCGCGCTTCCTGCCGGACAAGGCCATCGACCTGATCGACGAGGCCTGCGCCCAGATCCGCACGGAGATCGACAGCGTGCCGTCCGAGCTCGACGCGCTCAACCGCCGGGTGCTCCAGCTCGACGTCGAGGAATCCGCGCTCAAGCACGAGAAGGACGACGGTTCCAAGGCGCGCCTCGCCGCCCTCCGCAAGGAGCTGGCCCAGGCCCGCGAGGAGCAGACGGAGTTCCGCGCCCGCTGGCAGGCCGACAAGCAGGCCGTGACGAAGGTCCGCGACGTGCGCGAGAAGCTGGAGGCCGCCCGCGCCGAGATGGCCCGCGCCGAACGCGCGGGCAGGCTCGAGGAGGTCGCCAAGCTCCGCTACGGCGCGATCCCCGAACTGGAGAAGGAGGCCGCCCGCCTCGAGTCCGGGGCGAAGTCCGCCACCGGCCTCTTCCGCGAGACCGTCACCCCCGAGGAGGTGGCCGAGGTCGTCGCCCGGTGGACCGGCGTGCCGGTCAGCAAGCTGCTGGCGGGCGAGCGCGAGAAGATCCTCCGCCTCGCCGACAACCTCAAGGCCCGCGTGATCGGGCAGGACGACGCCGTGCGCGCCGTCGCCGAGGCCGTGCAGCGCTCCCGCGCCGGCGTCCAGGATCCGCGCCGTCCGGTCGGCTCCTTCCTCTTCCTCGGACCCACCGGCGTGGGCAAGACCGAGCTCGCCAAGGCCCTGGCCGTCGAGCTCTTCGACAACGAGAAGGCCATGATCCGCCTCGACATGTCGGAATACATGGAGAAGCACGCGGTCTCGCGGCTGGTCGGCGCCCCTCCCGGCTACATCGGCCACGAGGAGGGCGGCCAGCTCACGGAGGCGCTCCGCCGCCATCCCTACGCCGTGGTCCTGCTCGACGAGGTCGAGAAGGCGCACCCCGAGGTCTTCAACATCCTGCTCCAGGTCCTCGACGACGGTCGCCTGACCGACTCGCAGGGCCGGACCGTCGATTGCCGCAACGCGATCTTCATCCTCACCTCCAACATCGGCAGCCGCCACATCGCCGAGCAGGCGGGCTTCGGCCTGACCGAAGGCGTTCGCGAGGCCGTCATGACCGACCTCCGCGGCCATTTCCGTCCGGAATTCCTCAACCGCATCGACGAGGTCGTGCTCTTCCGGCCGCTCGGCGAGGAGCAGGTGGCGACCATCGCCGGCCTGCTGCTGCAGGGCCTCAACGCCCGCCTGGCGGCCAAGCGCATCCGCCTCGAGCTCACGCCCGAGGCCCTCGCCTGGATCGCCGCCCGCGGCTTCGACATCGTCTATGGCGCCCGCCCGCTGCGCCGCTTCCTGCAGCGCGAGCTCGAGACGCCCCTGGCGCGCGACCTCCTCGGCGGCAAGATCCCGGACGGCAGCCTCGTCCGGGTCCGCCGCGACAAGGAAGCCCTCGCCTTCGAGGTCGCCGCCGGCGGGTTTTCGGATTGAAGAAGCCCCGCGCCCGCTGAATCCTGTCGGCCATGACCGCTACGCGCATCCGCTGCGGGGTGGCCGGCACGGGTTCGCTCGGCCAGCACCACGCCCGCATCTACTCGACCCTGCCCGGCGCCGAACTGGCCGGCATCTTCGAGCCCAACGACGCCCG
>JBEBDN010000132.1:0-19224 GCA_041156945.1 Verrucomicrobiota bacterium
CTCTACGACCATAATATCGCTGATAAGAGCGATTTGCCAAAGAACGGCCAACGGGGTCCAAAAACGGGCACGGCCGTCCGAGCCGGGACGACGCGCCGGCGTCCCCATCCCTCCGCCCGCCGGTCCGCTCAGTACGCCTTCGCCATCACGACGCGGCGGGCGCTGGGCTCGCCGGTGACGACGCACTTGCCGGGCTCGTCCGGGGCGTCGAGCGGGATGCAGCGGATGGTGACCTTGAGCTCCTCCTTGAGGCGCTTCTCGACCGCCTTGCTGCCGTTCCAGTGGCAGAGCGCGAAGCCGCCGTGGATCTCGGGGCGCTCGGGGTTCTGCGGCGTGAAGTAGGCCTTGAGCTCCTCCCAGGTGTCGATCGTGCGGGTGTGGGCGGCGCGGTGGGCCTTGGCGCGGGCCAGGAGGTTGTCCTGGATGGCCTGCAGGCGCTGCGTGATGGTCGCGACGAACTCGGCGCGCGGGACGCCGGCCTTCTCGCCGGTGTCGCGGCGGGCCACGAAGACCGCGCCGGCGGCGAAGTCGCGCGGGCCGACCTCGACGCGCAGGGGCACGCCCTTCTTGATCCAGCCCCAGGCCTTGTCGCCCCCGCGGAGGTCGCGGTTGTCGACGGTCACGACGATCTTGCGGTCGTGGAAGCGCTGGGCGGCGAGCTCCTTCTGGAGCGACTGGCAATAGGCGAGGATGTCGGCCTTGGTGGCGTCGTCCTTGTAGATGGGGCAGATGACGACGTGCTGGGGGGCCAGGCGCGGCGGGGCGACGAAGCCGTCGTCGTCGGAATGCGTCATGATCATGCCGCCGATGAGGCGGGTGGAGACGCCCCAGGAGGTGGTGTGCGCGTGCTGCTGGGTGCCCTGGGCGTCCTGGAACTGGATGCCGCAGGACTTGGCGAAGTTCTGGCCGAGGTAGTGCGAGGTGCCGGCCTGGAGGGCCTTGCGGTCCTGCATCATCGACTCGATGCAGAGCGTGTCGACGGCGCCGGGGAAGCGCTCGCCCTCGGTCTTGCGGCCCTTGATGACGGGCATCGCCATGTAGTTCTCGGCGAAGTCGGCGTAGACCTCGAGCATCCTGTTGGTCTCCTCGATGGCCTCGGCCTCGGTGGCGTGGACGGTGTGGCCTTCCTGCCAGAGGAACTCGGCGGTGCGCAGGAAGAGGCGGGTGCGCATCTCCCAGCGGACGACGTTGGCCCACTGGTTGATGAGGATCGGGAGGTCGCGGTAGGACTGCACCCACTTGGCGTACGTCTCGCCGATGATGGTCTCGGAGGTCGGGCGGACGATGAGGGGCTCCTCGAGTTCGCCTGCGGGGACGAGCTTGCCGTCGGGACCGGCCTCGAGGCGCGAGTGGGTGACGACGGCGCACTCCTTGGCGAAGCCGTCGACGTGCGCGGCTTCCTTCTGGATGTAGCTGACCGGGATGAAGAGCGGGAAGTAGGCGTTCACGTGGCCCGTCTCCTTGAACATCGCGTCGAGGTCGCGCTGGATGTTCTCCCAGAGCGCATAGCCCCACGGCTTGATCACCATGCAACCGCGGACCGCGCTGTTCTCGGCCAGGTCGGCATGGCGGATGACCTGGAGGTACCACTCCGGGTAATCTTCGGCGCGGGTCGGCGTGATGGCGGTCTTGGGCTTGGCGGCGGGCGGCTGGGACATGGGGTCAGTAAAGAGGGAAGGAACGAGGAAGGGCAAGAAAGGAGGGCCAAGCTCCAGAGGGCCGGGGCTAGGGCCGGGGCTGGGGCTAGGACGAGAGCAAGAAAGGTCCAAGGCGCGATCGGCTGATCCGCGTGTGCCGACGAACACTCCTGTCCCCGGCCCTGGCCCTAGCCCTGATTGAGTTAGCCTTTCCTCGCCTGCCAAAACCGCGGACGTCCGCTCATGTCGGGACACCCCGCGGACTCGGCATACCCAAGCTGGGCGGACAAGGTCGCCAAGGCCGCGTGCTGGTCGATGCCCGTCTCGAGGAGCACCCACCCGCCGGCGCGCAGGAAGCGCGGGGTATCGGTGAGGATGCGGCGAAGGTCGGCGAGCCCCTCTTCGGGCGCGATGAGGGCGGACTTCGGGTCGAACTCCCGCACCTCGGGCTCGGCGGCGGCCACCTCGGCCTCCGTCAGGTACGGCGGGTTCGCGACGACCAGGTCATAGGCATCGGTGACCGCGGCGAACCAGTCGGACTCCGCGAACGCGACGCGCTCGGCGAGGCCGCAGTGCGCGGCGTTCTCCCGGGCGAGGGCCAAGGCGTCGGGCGAACGGTCGACGGCCTCGACCTTCCAGGCCGGGCGTTCGGCGGCGAGCGCCAGCGCGATGGCGCCGGAACCCGTGCCGAGGTCGAGCACGCGCACGGCCTGGTCGGCGGGGAACAACGCGAGGGCTAGGTCGATGAGTTCCTCCGTCTCGGGCCGCGGCACGAGGGCGCGCTTATCGGACTTCAGGACGAGGTCGCGGAACTCCACCTGGCCGACGATGTGCTGGAGGGGCTCGCGGTTGCCGCGCCGCACCACGAACCCGCGGAGGCGATCGGCCTCGGCGTCGGTGAGCAGGCGCTCGAACTGCAGGTAGAGGTCGAGCCGCTTGAGCCCGAGCGCGGCGGCGAAGAGGTGCTCCGCCTCGGCGCGCGGCTTCGCCAGGCCCTTGCGGCCCAGGAAGTCGGTCGACTTCTTCAGCGTCTCGAGGAGGTTCTGCATCAGCGGGCGGCGGCGCGGTTCAGCCGGTCGTTGTAGGCGGCGCCCACCCCGGCGGGCTCGGCGAGTTCGACGTGGATCGTCTCGTAGCCGCGTCCGTCGAGACGGCGGAGCAGGTCGAACAGGTGGTGCGCGGCCTCCGCGACCGCGCCCGACTCCGAGAGCAGGAAGACATCGGCGTTCGCGGGCGGCGACGCGCGGCGACCGAGGAAGACCACGGCCGAACGCAGGTTCGCGATGACCGGCAGCGAGCCGACCGGGAAGAGCGCGACCTTCGTCGCGGGACTATAGTGGCGCTCGAGCATGCCCGGCGCGTCCTGCGGGGCGTGCTCGCTGGCGGCCCGGGTGACGACCTCGACGTCGCCCAGCAAAGCGCGCAGTTGCTCGACCGGGATCGGGCCCGGGCGAAGCAGGCGCGCGCGGCCCGGGACGGATAGGTCGATGATCGTCGACTCCAGGCCATGCTCGCAGGGACCGCCGTCGACGACCCAGGGACAACGCGCGCCGAGCGAGTCGACGACGTGCGCGGCGCGGGTCGGACTCACGTAACCGAAGGGGTTGGCGCTCGGCGCCGCGAGCGGCCGGCCGGCGAGCCGGAGGACCTCGCGGAAGACCGGGTGGGCCGGCAGGCGGACCGCCACCGTGTCCTTGCCTGCGGTGACGAGGTCGGGCACCCCCGCCTTGCGGCGGAGGACGACCGTGAGCGGACCGGGCCAAAGCGCGGCGAGCTTATCCAGGCGCGCCTCCGGCTCGGCCACTTGCGCGAGGCCGGCGAGGTCGGGCACGTGCACGATGAGCGGATCCAGCAGCGGGCGCCCCTTGATCGTGAAGACTTGGGCCACCGCCGTCGGGTTCAACGCATCGGCGGCCAAGCCGTAGACCGTCTCGGTCGGCAGCGCCACGCACTGGCCCGCGCGCAGGAGCTCCGCCGCCCGCGCGAGGTCGGTCGCCGAGGTCGTGAGCGGGCTGGGATTGGGCGAGTCCAAGGACAGGAAGCGGATAGGCGGAGACGGCGGGATTGTCCCGCCCGTTTTACCCCGTGGCCTGGACAGGGGCAACCCTCCATCCCGGGCAACAAAAAGGCCGCCCAGTAGGCGGCCTCGTCAGGTCGGCGGGCGACCGTTTACTTCATCGTGATCATATTGCGGGCGCGCTTCACGGCCTTGGCAATATGACGCTGCTGGCGGGCGGTGAGGCCGGTCAGCTTACGGGGCAGGATCTTGCCCGTCTCGGTGACGTAGCGCGTCAAGGCCTCGGGTTCGGTGAAATCGAAGTCGAGGGGGTTGCGGGAGCGCTTGAGCTTACCTTCGGTGGTCATGGGAGGTTTGGAAGTAAGGGGAGGAAGGCCGAGGGCAAGGAGAAATGGGGTGGGCGCCGGCGGCGCAGGGCCAGGGCTAGGGACAGGAGCAGAAAACCGCCCTAAAACGGGGCTTTTTCGATTTTCCCACGTTTCCCAGCCCTGGCCCTAGCCCCAGCCCTGGCCCTCCCTCAGCCTCTCCTCAACCCGATCAAGAACTCCTTATTGCCCTCCCCGCCTTCGATGGGGGAAGGGATGACACCGAGGACGGTGGCCCCGGGCAGGCCGGCGCCGGTGGCGGTCAGGGACTCGACCACCCGGGCGTGGATGGCGGGGTCCTTGATGATCCCGCGGCCCTTGTCGGCCTCGGCCTTGGTCGCCTCGAACTGCGGCTTGATGAGCGCGACGAGATGGCCGCCCTGCCCCACCCGCCCCCAGGCGACCGGCAGGATGAGGTTCAGCGAGATGAAGGAGAGGTCCATCACGACGATGCCGTAGTCGGCATGGGGCAGCTCGACGGCGTTGAGTTCGCGGGCGTTGAACTTCTCGAAGTTGCGCACGCGCGGGTCCGACCGGAGCTTCGCGTGCAGCTGGGCGGTGCCGACGTCGACGCACGTCATGTCGGCCACGCCGCGCTGCAGGAGGCAGTCCGTGAAGCCGCCGGTCGAGGCGCCGACGTCGAGGCCATGGAGGCCGGCGACGGGGATGGCGAAATGGTCGAGCGCCGCGGTCAGCTTCTCGCCGCCGCGGGAAACAAAGCGGGGCGGCTGCTCGACGATCAGCACGGCGTCCTCGGGGAAGGATTGCGAGGCCTTCTGCACGACGCTGTCGGGGCCGGAACGGACCTTGCCGCCGAGGATCAGGGCCTGGGCCATCGACCGGGAAGGCGCGAGGCCGAGCTTCACGAGGAGCTCGTCGGCGCGGATTCTGCCGGGCTTGGCGGCCATGGCCTCAGTCGAGGAAACCCGTCAGCGGCGAAGTCGGCTGCGCGACGACGGAACCGGCGCCCAGGCCGGCCTCGCGGGCGGCGCGACCGGCTTCGACGGCGAGGCGGAACGCGCGGGCCATCGCGAGCGGATCGCCGGACGAGGCGATCGCGGTGTTCACGAGCACCGCATCGGCGCCCAGCTCCAGGGCTTCGGCGGCGTGCGAAGGCGCGCCGAGGCCGGCGTCGACGATCACGGGCACGCGGGCCTGCTCGACGATGATGCGGAGGAAGTCGCGGGACAGCAGGCCCCGGTTGGAGCCGATGGGGGCGCCGAGCGGCATGACCGCGGACGCGCCGACCTCCTCGAGGCGCTTGGCCAGCACGGGATCGGCGTGGATGTACGGCAGGACGGTGAAGCCCTTCTTCACCAGCTCGCGGCAGGCCTCGAGGGTCTCGACCGGGTCGGGCATCAGGTACTTCGGGTCCGGGTGGATCTCGAGCTTGAGCCAGGAAGTCTGCAGCGCCTCGCGGGCGAGTTCGGCGGCGAAGACCGCCTCCTTGGCCGTGCGGACCCCGGAGGTGTTCGGCAGGATCAGGTGCCGGGAGCGGTCGAGGGCGGACAGGATGCCGTCGTCGGCCGCGTCGAAACGCACGCGCTTGATGGCCATCGTGACGACCTCGGCGCCGGACGCGTCGAGCACGGCGCGCAGCTGGGCCGCGGAGGCGTACTTGCCCGTGCCCGTCAGGAGGCGCGAGGCGAAGGTGCGGTCGGCGATGCGGAGGGAAGCCATCGGAGGGCACACAATCCCAGACCCGGCGGGCTTGTCCAGCCCACGCGCACGAAACTAGTCGCCGACCGCCGCGACGAGGGCGCGGGCCGCGGCCTCCGGGTCGGCCGCCAGGGCGATGGCGCCGCTGACCGCGATGCCGTAGGCGCCGAGGGCCCGCAAGGCGGGGAAGTCCGCCGCCGCCACGCCGCCGATGGCGAACGCCGGGCGTGGGGCGGCCGCGGCGATCAAGGCCGCGAGCGAATCCGCCGAGTGCACCGGGGCCAGCTTCGCCTTGCTGGTCGTGGGACGGAACGGGCCGACCCCCACGTAGTCGATCCGGACGTCGCCGAGGCGGGCGAGGTGCGCGGGGAAGTTCAGGGTCGCGCCGACGATCGCCGCCTCGCCCAGTTCGCGGCGGGCGTCGGCGGGCGCCGCATCCTCGGGGCCGAGGTGCACGCCATCGGCGCCGGCGAGCCGGGCGACGCGGGGCGAATCGTTGACGACGCAGGTGGCGCCGTGCGCGCGGCAGAGGGCGACGACCTCGCGGGCGAGCGCGACCCACTCGTCCTCGGCGCGGCCCTTGGCGCGGACCTGGATCCAGCGGACGCCGCCGCGCAGGGCGGCGCGCGCCTGCTCCGGATGCGAGAGCGGCGAGGCGTCCAGCGTCAGGAACTGCAGGCGCGGCGCCATGGCGCGGGGCTCAGTACTTGCGCAGGAGCGGGCGCGGGGTCTTGGACCAGGCGCGCTCGATCTCCAGGAAGGCCTTCACCGGATTCTCCGCGCCCCAGACCTCGCCGAGGAAGGCCACGCCGTCGAAGCCGAGTTCGCGGGCCTGCGGCGCGGTCTGCGCCGTGATGCCGCCGAGCGCGTAGACCGGGCAGCCGCCCTGCGCGCGCCAATGGCTGCGGATCGCGGCGAGCTCGAGCGTGGTGCGCTGGGGCTGGTAGCCGGACTTGGAGACGGACGGGAAGAGCGGGCTCAACAGCGCGTAGGCGCAGGGTCCGGCCGTCTGCTGCAGTTCGTCGTACGAATGGCAGGAGCAGCTCAGGGCGAGCTCCTTGGGCCAGGCGCGGTGGCGGCGTTCGCCGGCGCGGAGGTGCACCCCGCCGAGCGGCCGGGCGAGCGCGAGCTCGGGCCGACCGTGCAGCACGATCCGCGGCCAATAGGCCTTGGGCAGCGCGTCGATGAACTCGAGGTGCTGGGCGTCGGTCCAATCGTACTCGCGGAGGTGGAAGCGGGCGAGGCCGGCGTCGAGCAGCGCGCGCGTGCCCTTCAGCAGGGCGCGCCCATCGACGTACTTGCCGTTGGGGCTGATGAGCACGAGGTTGGCCGGGGCGGGGGCCTCGGGTTTCGACGCGAAGAGTTCCTTGACGAAGCGGAGCATGGGTTCAGCCGCCTTGGGCGGCGCGGATGACGAGGACCTGGGCGCCCTCGGAAAGCGGTTGTTCGGACCAGCGCGAGCGCGGGACGACCTGGCCGTCGACGGCGGCGGCGACGGCGGGCTCCTGCGCGACGCCCAGCTCCTGGAGGAGGGCGGCGAGGTGGGCGGCGGCGGTTTCCCGGGGCTCGTCGTTGACGTGGACGCGCATGCGTGGGGACAACGTGCCCCCGCCCGGGGCGGGTGGCAAGCGGAGGTTTGGGGTTGCGGGGCGGAAGGCGGGGCTTTCCCTCGGTGGCATGAGCCCCATCCGCCTCCTCTGCCTCTGCGCCCTAGCCGCGACGGCCTGCACCGGCCAGACCACGGCCGACAAGCCCGCCGCCCAGCCGACCCCTTCTCCCATGAAAGAAACCACCGAAGCCGCGCCCAACGTCATCATCCACACGAACTACGGCGATATGACCGTCGAGTTCTGGCCCGACGTGGCCCCCAAGACCGTCGCCAACTTCCTGAAGCTGTCCCGCGAGGGCTACTACACGGGCACCGCGTTCCACCGCATCATCAAGGGCTTCATGATCCAGGGCGGCTGCCCGAACTCGAAGGTCGGCGCCCGCGGCGTCGCCGGCACCGGCGGCCCCGGCTACCAGATCAAGGCCGAGTTCAACAACCGCTCCCACGTCCGCGGCGTGCTCTCCATGGCCCGCTCCGCCGACCCGGACAGCGCCGGCAGCCAGTTCTTCATCTGCCACGGCAACGCCGACTTCCTGAACAACAAGTACACCGCCTTCGGCAAGCTGGTCGCCGGCCAGGACGTCCTGGACAAGATCGCCGCCGTCCCGTGCGTCGGCCAGGAACGCTCCACGCCGACCGAGCGCGTCGAGATCAAGTCCATCGAAGTCGTGGGCGAAGCCCCGGCGAAGGACGCGAAGGCCAAGTAATCGCCCGACCGGCCCAAAAGAAAGCCGCCCCGGTCGGGGCGGCTTTTTCATGCCCGGATGAAGCGGGTGCTCAGGGCGTCAGCAGGCCGCGCTCCTTCATCCACGCGACGAGCACGTTGGTCCACTCCTTCGCGGCGAGGCAACGGTCGGAGGCGCCCCAGCCATGGCCGCCCTTGGCCCAGACATGCACCTCGGCGCTGCCGCCGAGCGACTTGAGCTTCGCGGCGAGGGCCATGGAACCTTCGGAGGGATAGGGGTCGTCGGCGCTGTGCGCGAAGAAGGCCGGGACCGGCTTGGGGCCCTTGGGCGGCACCACGCCGTCCGGACCTTCCCGGAGCACGCTGTCGGGCTTGTCCTTCTCGAAGAGGTAGGCCGGGTAGACCATGACGGCGAAGTCCGGGCGGGCCGCGTCGGCGGCGGCGGGCGAGTAGGCCACGCGGGCCGCGAGGTTGCCGCCGGCGGAGAAGCCGAGGATCCCGATCTTCTTCGGGTCGGCGTTCCACTCGGCCGCGCGCGCGCGGACCAGCTCGAGCGTCCGACGGGCGTCGAGCACGGGGACGACCCACGGCTGGTCGTTGCTGCGGCGGGGGACGCGGTAGCGGAGGACGACGGCGCCGACGCCCGCGGCATTGAGGCGACGGGCGACCTCGGCGCCCTCATGCTCCTCGGCGAGGATGCCGTAGCCCCCGCCGGGGCAGACGACGATCAGCGGGGAGCCCGGCTTGGCCGCGGGCCAGACGATGAACTCCGGGATCATCACGTCGGTGCGGTGGCCGTTCTTGTTGAGGATGCCCTTCGGATCCTGGCCCGGCTTGGGCGCGAGCGTCTCCGCGGGCGGAGCGTCCTTCCAGACGGGGAGCGGGGCCAAGGGTTCGGCCAGCAGGAAGGCCGGCAGGGTCAGGCCGGCGAGGAGCATGGTCTTCATTCGTGTCGGAGGGCTTCGATGGGGTCGAGTCGGGCGGCGCGCAACGCCGGGTAGACGCCGGCGATGAGGCCGATCACGACCGAAAAGGCGAGGCCTTGGGCCATGATCGCCCAGTCCAGGGTCGCGACCGCGCCGGTCGGGAGGGCCTGGGTGAGGACGTAGTTCATGAGGCCGACGATGCCGGTGGAGACGAGCAGGCCGAGGAGGCCGCCCACCACCGAGACCACCGCCGCCTCGGCCAGGAACTGGAGGAACAGGTCGGAGCCGCGGGCGCCGACCGCCTTGCGCACGCCGATCTCGCGGATGCGCTCGTTGATCGACGCCAGCATGACGTTCATGATGCCGATCCCGCCGACGAACAGGGAGATGCCGGCGACGCCGCCCAGCGAAAGCTTGAAGGCGGACTCCGTCTTGCGGAAGTCCTCCAGCGTCTGCTCGTTGGTGGAGATGGAGAAGTCGCGGAGGCCCTTGTGGGCGGCGAGCAGGGTGCGCTCGGTCTGCTCGACGGCGTCGCGGAGCTGCTCCGGGTCGGCGATGCGCAGGCCCAGTCCGCTCAGGCGGTCGTTGCCGTTGAACTTGGTCAGGGCGGTGCTCACGGGGATGAAGACCCCGCTGTTGCGCCAGCGCCAGGAGCCGCCCGAACCGCGCGAACTGGCGGAACGGATCTGCATGCCGGAGCCTTCGATGTTGTTGAGGACGCCGATGACCGTGAACCGCCGGCCGCGGACCTTGACCACCTGGCCCACGGGGTCGACGTTGGCGGGGAAGAGCTCCGGCACCACCGCGGAGCCGAGCACGATCACGTCGTTGAGGTTGAGCACGTCGAGGTCGCTGAGGAAGCGGCCCTGGCCGGGATCGACCCAGCGCTTGGCCACGGGCAGGTAGTCCGCGGTGACGCCGTTGACGTAGGTGCTGGTCTCGCGCCCCTCGAAGGCGAGCTTCTCGAAGCCCACGCGGGCCTCGGGCGAGATGTTGCGCACCAGCGGGACGGTGCGCCGGAGGCGGTCGACGTCGCGCATCGTGATGCCCTCGGAAAGTTCGGCGAGGTGCTCCTGCTCCTTCGGGAGCGGCTGCTTGTCGACGGTGATCTTCTCGATGCCGCCCATGGCGTCGACGAACTGGCGGAAATTGCCGACCATCCCCTGCACGACGGTCACCATCGCGACGAGCGAGGCGACGCCGAGGATGATGCCCGACATCGAGAGCAGGGAGCGGACCTTGTTCGCGCGGAGTTCGCGCAGGCCGTTCACGACCGCGGGGCGGAGCCGTTCGAGGAAGTTCATCGTTGGCGGTCCTCCTGGACGAGGCCGGCCCGCATCGTGATCACCCGGCGCGCCCGTTCGGCGACGGAGAGGTCATGGGTGACCAGCACGACCGTGATGCCTTCCCGGATGAGCGACCCGAGGAGGTCGAGCACGAGGTCCACGTTGCGGACGTCGAGGTTGCCGGTGGGTTCGTCCGCGAAGATGATGGCGGGCGAGCCGACGATGGCGCGGGCGATCGCCACGCGCTGGCGCTCGCCGCCGGACAGCTGGCCGGGGCGATGGTCGAGCCGGTGCGACATCCCGACGCGCTCCAGGGCGGCGCGCGCGGCGGCGGCGGCCGCCGCCGCGTCGGGACGTTCCCGGTAGAGCAGGGGCAAGGCGACGTTCTCCAGCACGGTGAGGCGCGGGAGGAGGTTGAAGGACTGGAAGACGAAACCGACGCGGTTGGAGCGGTACCAGGCGCGGCGGTCCGCGCCGAGCCGCGCGACCTCCTCGCCCTCGAAGACGATGCTGCCCGCGCTCGGGGTATCCATGAAGCCGAGGATGTGCATCAACGTGGACTTGCCGGAGCCGGAGGGACCGAGGATGGCGACGAACTCGCCCGCGGCGAAATCGAGGTCGACCCCGGCGAGGGCATGGACGTTCTCGTCGCCCATGCGGTAGGTCTTGCGGAGGCCGCGGATGGAGATGAGCGACGCCATCTAGCGGACCAGGGAGGGCCGGACCAGGCTGACGACGGCGCCGGGCTCGACGCCCTCGCGCACCTGGGACCACCCCGCGTCGCTGAGGCCGAGGCGGACCTTGCGGGCCTCCCACTCGCCGTCCGCGCCGCGGACGTAGACCAGGCGGTCGGCGCCCTCGATGAAGACGGCGGAGACGGGCACCGCCACGCAGCCCTTCACGCTGTCGACGGTGACGGTGATGTTCGCGCTGATGCCGGGGCGGACGCCGTCGCCCGCGGGGAAGGAGACCTGGGTCGGGAAGACCCGCAGGTCCGGCACCTTGAGGTCGGCGGTGCCGAAGGGCGTCATGAAGCTGATCTTGCCGGCCTTGCGCAGACCCGGGATCGAGTCGAACGTGACCACGGCGTCCTTGCCGAGCTCGACGCGGGTGGCGGCGAATTCGTTCAGGTTGACGTCGACGCGCAGGACGGAGGTGTCGGAGACCGTCATCAGGGGCGTCCCGTTGTTGATCGACTGGGCGCCGATGACGATCTGCCCGACGAGCACGGTGCAGTCGGAGATCTGGCCGTCGTGCGGGGCGCGGATGACCGTGCGGCGCACCATCTCGACGGCGGTGTCGAGCTTGGCCTGGGCGATGTCGCGCTGCAGCTTGGCGACGTCGTACGCGGTGCGGTGGTCGAGCACCTCGCGTTCCGAGACGAAGCCTTCCTTCACGAGCACCTCGACGCGGCGGAGGTCGCGTTCGAGCCGCTCCAGGGTGAGGACCTGCAGCTGGAGCGAGCGGCGGGCCTGTTCTTCGTCGGCATTGGCCAGCACGGGGTCGAGTTCGACCAGGACCTGGTCCTTCTTGACCATGTCCCCGGTCTGGACGTTGAGCTTCAGGATCGGACCGCTGACCTGGGCCCGGATGGTGCTGAAGGTGACGGCGCGGACGAAGCCCGCGGCCTCCACCGTCTCCTTGATGTCGCGCCGCTCGGCCCGGGCCTCGGAGATGCCCACCACCGGGCGACCTTTGGGGCGTCGGTCCGGCCAGAAGGCGAACGCGAGCCCGCCGACGAGCGCGACCAGGAACAAGGGCTTGAGGTACTTCATGGGGTTTCGGGCAAGGGGGGGAGCGGGTCCAGGGCGCCCAAGCCGTCGCCGGACCGGGCCTCGACGGCCTCCATCGCGAAGCCATGCGCGGCCAGGATGGAGCCGTCGAGCCGGGCGGCGCGGACGGCGGCGGCGCGTTGGTCGAGCACCGCCTGGAGCCAACCGAGCTGGGCCGCGTCCAAGGCGGCCTGCGCCTGGAGCACGCGGGGAAGGTCGGACTGGCCCGCCTGGTAGCGGGCGCGCTCGCCTTCGTACGCTTTGCGCTGGAGGCCGAGGGCGGAGGTGGCGGCGGCGACGCGGGCCCGGGTGGCCTCGAGGTCGCGCCAGGCGGCGCGCGCGGTGAAGACCAGCGACTGGCGGACGTCGGCGAGGCGGAGTTCGGCCTGCCGCTTCGCGCGGGAAGCCACCCGGAGGTTCGCGGCGTTCTCGCGCGCGCCCAGCGGGATCCGGTAGGCGAGCGAGACGGAATTGCTCCAACCGGCGCGGTTGCGGTAATTGTCGAAGCCGCCGCCCAGCCCGAGCGCGGGGTCGCCGTAGCTCGCGCCGGACAGCGTGAGGTCGAGCCGGGCCTGGTCGTTCTGGTCGGCCTGGGCTAGGTTGGCCTCGGCCTGCGCCAACTGGGCGAGCTGGATGGCCGTGGCGAAATCGAACGCCGCGACGGTGCGGACCCACGGCGCGAAATCCCCGACGGCCGGCGCCGTCGCGGGCGCCAGCGGCGGGACCGCGATCGCGACCTGCACGTCCTCGACGGTGCCGCGGCCGAGGAGGCGGCGGAGGCCCATCTCCGCCCCGTCGACGGATTGGACCGCCGTCAGCACGGCGACGCGCTGACCGGCCACCTCGGCCTCGGCCTGGAGCTCGTCGAGGATGGTGGCGTCGCCCAGCGAACGGCGGGCCCGGATCTGCGCGAGCAGGGATTCGGCGGAGCGCAGGCTCGTCTCGCGGAGCGCGACCAGCGTGCGGGCGCCGGCGAGCGTCCAGTAGGCGACCTCGGTGTCGCGGATCAGGTCGAGGGCGGCGGCGCGGAGGGCGAGCCGGCCGCGCAGCGCGGACTGGCGCGCGCCGATGAGGGCGGTGAGGTTGACGCGGCCCCAGCCGCCGGCGAGGAGCGGCTGGACGTAGGTGATGGAGGTGCCGAGGTCGTAGCGGGAGGGGCTCCCCGTGAAGCCGGGGTCATCCCACTGGCGGGTCAGGCCGGCGCCCAGGGTGAGCCGCCCCCCCCAGGTGAACTTGCGCGTCAGGCTCAGGTCGGAATCGAAGCCGCCGGCGGCGGGCTCGCCCGCCGCGCGTCTCGTCGGGTCCGTCGCGCGGCGGAGACCGTTGGTCCAGGCGAAGGCCGCGTCGAACTCGGCGTCGGCGATGGTCACGGCATCCTGGGCGTTGCCGGCGTCCAGTCGGTTGACGGCCAGGCCGAGGTTATGGCTGAGCGCCCGGTCGATGGCCTGCTCCAGGGGCAGCACGCGATCGACGGCGAAGGTCACCGCCGGCAGGCGCGCCAACGCCTCGACCTCGCCGCGGAGGAGGGCCGCGGAAGCGAGGAAGAGAGCGGGCAAAAGGCGACGCATGCGTGGGGTAGGTAATCGGTATGGGGGGTTTTGTTCCCCCCGACAAGCAAGACGGCGCACCTCGCGGTGCGCCGTCGGGGAACCGGCGATGGTCGGCTCGGCTTACTTGAACTCGACCAGTTCGACCTCGAACTCGAGGACGGACTCGCCGGGGATGGGGCCTTGGCCTTCCTTGCCGTAGCCGAGGGCGGCCGGGGCGTAGATGACGATCTTGCCGCCCTTGCCGATCTTCTGCACGCCTTCGGTCCAGGCCGGGATGACCTGGCCGAGGCCGAACTCGGCGGGCTCATTGCCGCGGTTGGCGGTCGAGTCGAAGACCTTGCCGTCGACGAGCTTGCCGGTGTAGCGGCACTTGACGGTGCTGGTGGCGACGGGCTTCGGGTCGGTGCCCGGGGTGACGATCTTGTAGCGGAGGCCGGACGGGCTCTTGACGACGTCCTTGTCGGCGTCGACCTTGGCGAGGAAGGCCTCGTTCTGGGAAGCCCAGCGCTTGGACTTGCCCGCGACGCGCTCGGCGAAGAACTTCTCGGCGCCCGCGATGAGGGCGTCGTCCGGCTTCACCTTGGGCTGCTCGCCCTTCACCGCGGCGCGCATGCCGGCGAGCACCTGGTCGAGCTCCTCGTCGCTCAGCTCGAGCTGGGAGGTGATCTGCGGCAGGGGCGTCTGGCCGGCGAGGAAGAATCCCTGCAGGTAGAAGGCCTGTTTCTGTTGTTCGGGGGTGAGCATCTTGGGTTGGGCGGCGGGAGAAGGGGCGGCGGCCGGCGCGGCCGCGGGGGCGGCGGCGGGCTTGGCCTCATCGGCGGCGTGGAGGGACGCGGCGGCGATGGCCAGCGCGGCGAGGAGGGGATGGTTCATGGGAAGGGAGGTTCTACCCGAATCAGGCCTTGGGGGGAAGCACCTTTGCGTGCTCCTGCAGGGAACTGACGGTCAGGGGGTGTTCCTTGAGGGAACGGATGCCCAGGACGGCGGCGCGGGCCGCGTTCATGGTGGAGGCCATGTAGACGCCCCGGAGCACGGCCTCGGAACGCATGGCGTTCTCGTCCTTGCGCGGGAGCATGCCGGCGGCGGTGTTCACGATCATCTGGAGCTGGCCGTTCTTCAGGAGGTCGAGCGCGTTGGGGCGGGCGCCCTCCGAGATCTTGCCGAGCTTGGTGACCTTGACGCCGGCGGCCTCGATGGCCGCGGCCGTGCCGCTCGTGGAGTAGATGCCGAAGCCGAGCGCGGCCAGGTCGCGGGCGACGGCGACGGCGCCGTCCTTGTCGCGGTCCTTGACCGAGAGGAAGGCGTTGCCGGCGACGGGTAGCGCGGGCTGCGCGGCCATCTGCGCCTTGGCGTAGGCCATGCCGAGGTCGTCGTCGCAACCCATCACCTCGCCGGTGGAACGCATCTCGGGCGAGAGCGCGACCGGGGCGCCGGGGAAGCGGCTGAACGGGAAGACGGACTCCTTGACGGACCAGTAGGGCGGACGGATCTCGCGGGTGAAGCCGAGGTCCTTGAGCTTGGCGCCGAGCATGCAGAGCGAGGCGAGCTTGGCCAGGGGGACGCCGATGGCCTTGGACACGAACGGGATCGTGCGGGAGGCGCGCGGGTTGACCTCGAGCATGAACACCACGCCGTCCTTGATGGCGAACTGGATGTTCATCAGGCCGACGACCTTGAGGCGCTTGGCGAGGGCGTGCGTGATGCGGCGGACCTCGTCGACGAGGGCCGGGGAGAGCGTGTGGGGCGGGAGCACCATGCCGGCGTCGCCGGAGTGCACGCCCGCGTGCTCGACGTGCTCGAGCATGCCGCCGATGACGGTGGTCTCGCCGTCGGAGATGGCGTCGACGTCGAGCTCGATCGCGTCCTCGAGGAACTTGTCGAGCAGCACCGGCTTGCCCGGGGCGACGTCGAAGGCCTCGCGGACGACGGCCTTCAGCTCGTCCATGCCGTAGACGATGAACATGCCGCGGCCGCCGAGCACGAAGGAGGGACGCAGCAGCACGGGGAAGCCGATCTCCTCGGCGGCGCGGTAGGCCTCCTCGGCGGAGAGCGCGGTCTTGTTCACCGGCTGGCGGATGCCGAGCTCGATGAGGATGTCCTTGAAGAGCTGGCGGTCCTCGGCGAGCGCGATGCTGGCCGGGGAGGTGCCGACGACCTTGACGCCGTGGGCCTCGAGGTCGGCCGCGAGGTTGAGCGGGGTCTGGCCGCCGAACTGGACGATCGCGCCGATGCACTGCTCGGTGCGGTAGATCTCGAGGATGTCCTCGAGGGTGAGCGGCTCGAAGTAGAGGCGGTCGGAGGTATCGTAGTCGGTCGAGACGGTCTCCGGGTTGGAGTTCACCATCACGGTCTCGTAACCCGCGGCGCGGAGCGCGTAGGAGGCGTGGACGCAGCAGTAGTCGAACTCGATGCCCTGGCCGATGCGGTTGGGGCCGCCGCCGAGGATCATGACCTTCTGCTTCGGCGAGGGCCGGACCTCGGACTCGTCGCCGTAGGTGGAATAGAAGTACGGGGTGAAGGACTCGAACTCCGCGGCGCAGGTGTCGACGAGGCGGAAGACCGTCCGGATGCCGGCGGCGTTGCGCTTCGCGTGGACGTCCGCCGGGGCGAGGCCGGTCGCGTGGGCGATCTGGCGGTCGGCGAAGCCGGCCTCCTTGGCCTGGCGGAGCAGGTCGGCGCCGACCCCCTTGCCGGCGGCCTTCAGCGCGAGCTCGAGGTCGACGAGCTGGCGGAGCTGGCGGAGGAACCACGGGTCGATCCTGGAGAGGTCGAAGATCTCCTTCTCGGTGAGGCCCGCGAGCATCGCGTAGCGGAGGAAGAACGGGCGCTCGGGGTTCGGGCGGGCGAGGCGCGCGCGGATCTCGGTGAGGTCGGGGAAGGCGGCGTCGCCGTGCTTGCCGCCGCAGCCGAAGCCCCAGGCGCCGATCTCGAGCGAGCGGAGCGCCTTCTGGAAGGACTCCTTGAACGTGCGGCCGATGGCCATCGCCTCGCCGACGGACTTCATCGCGGAGGTGAGCGTGGTGTCGGCCCCGACGAACTTCTCGAAGGTGAAGCGCGGGATCTTGGTGACGACGTAGTCGATGGTCGGCTCGAAGCAGGCCGGGGTCGACTTCGTGATGTCGTTCTGGAGCTCGTCGAGCGAGTAGCCGACGGCGAGCTTGGCGGCGATCTTGGCGATCGGGAAGCCGGTGGCCTTCGAGGCGAGCGCGGACGAACGCGAGACGCGCGGGTTCATCTCGATCACGATCATGCGGCCGTTGGCCGGGTTGACCGAGAACTGGATGTTGGAGCCGCCGGTCTCGACGCCGACCGCGCGGATGACGGCGAACGAGGCGTCGCGCATCAGCTGGTACTCCTTGTCGGTCAGGGTGAGCGCGGGGGCGACGGTGATGGAGTCGCCGGTGTGGACGCCCATCGGGTCGAAGTTCTCGATCGAGCAGATGATCACGCACTGGTCCTTGTGGTCGCGCATGACCTCCATCTCGTATTCCTTCCAGCCGAGCAGGCACTCCTCGATGAGGACCTCGTGGACGGGCGAGGCGTCGAGGCCGGCCTGGGCCATGCGCTCGAATTCCTCGCGGTTGTAGGCGATGCCGCCGCCGGTGCCGCCGAGCGTGTAGGACGGGCGGATGATGACGGGGAACTCGCCGCCGATGAGGGCGATCGTCTCGCGCGCGGCGTCGAGCGTCTTGACCACGCGGGAGCGGGGGACGTCGAGGCCGATGTCGAGCATCAGCTTCTTGAAGATCTCGCGGTCCTCGCCGCGCTCGATGGCGGCCTCCTTGGCGCCGATGAGCTCGACGCCGTGCTTCTTGAGGACGCCGGTGCGGGCGAGCTTGAGCGAGAGGTTGAGGGCGGTCTGGCCGCCGAGGGTCGGCAGGAGGGCGTCGGGCTTCTCCTTGGCGATGATGCGTTCCACCGACTCGACCGTGAGGGGTTCCACGTAGGTGACGTCCGCCGTCTCCGGGTCGGTCATGATCGTGGCCGGGTTCGAGTTGACCAGGATCACGCGGTAGCCCTCCTCGCGGAGCGCCTTGCACGCCTGGGTCCCGGAATAATCGAATTCGCAGGCTTGGCCGATGATGATCGGTCCCGAGCCGATGATGAGGATGGTGCGGATATCGGTCCTCTTAGGCATGGTGTTCGGCGGACTGTCAGCGACCCTTGGAAGGGTGGTCAAGTGGGGACTTCTAACAAATGCGGAAGGCGCTTGCAGGGGCGGTCCGTCCCGGCATTCATCGGTCCGTGGACATCATCAGGATCGCCGGCATCAAGTCCTTCGGACACCACGGGGCCCTGCCCGAGGAAAAGCGTCTCGGCCAGCGCTTCACCGTGTCCGTGGACCTGGAAGTCGACACCCGCCCGGCCGCCGCCGGCGACGACCTCAAGCTGACGGTCGATTACGCGGAGGTCATCCGCACCGTGGAGGCCCAATTGACGGGCAAGCCGGTCTACCTCATCGAGACGCTGGCCCAGCAAATCGCGGCCCGCATCCTCGGCACCTTCCCGGTGGTCAAGGCCGTGACGGTCGAGGTGACCAAACCGTTCGCCCCCGTGGCGGCGGAATTTGACGCGATATCGGTGAAAATCCGGCGCGAGCGGGCGTGAGTGGGGTCCGCCAACGCTACTTATTGGGGCTCGGCAGTAACCTCGGGGACCGGGTCGGTCATCTGAACGAAGCGATTAGGCTGCTCGGCGAGCTTCCTCAGGCCGAAATAACGGCCATCTCCCCCGTTTTTGATTCCGACCCGGTCGGTTTTTCGGACCAACCAACATTCTTAAACCTTTGTCTGGAAATGGTTTGTGAATTTAAACCTTCCGACCTCCTGAAACACACGCTGACGATCGAGACGCAGCTGGGACGACTTCGTACCTCTAATAGGAACGGACCCCGGACCTTGGATATCGACCTCCTGTTTTGGGAGGGAGGCGCCATCGAGACTGCGGAACTCACCCTCCCCCACCCTAGGTGGAGGGAGCGGGGTTTTGTGACCGTTCCGCTGAGGCATCTGCTCCAATCGCCCGCCCTCGCTTCGGCGACCGCCTGGGATTGGCTCCGTCGCGCAGCCCCCCCCTCCCCGACCGGCGAGGAAGGGCTGCGCTTATGGCACGGCTCGATCCCTTGGCGCCCGACCCCGGGCTGAACCCTACCCGCTGCGGGCACGCCCCCGCCCTTTGGCTGGCCCTGCCGCTCCTCTTGGGGTGCGCGCTCGACCAAGGCTGGCGACCGCACGCCGCCGCCATGCTCCTCGGCGGGGCGATGGCCGTGGCCGCCGCGTGGGGCTTCGCCCACCGCGAACGCCCCGCGACCGCCGCGCTCGCCCTCGCGGGAGCGCTGCTCGGCGCCGCTTGGCATCAGGCGCGCACCCCGCCGCCGGGCCCGGTCGAACTGCGCCGGACCTTCGTCGAGCTCACCGTACGCATCGAGCGGGCGCAGGAGCGGAGCGACGGCGACGGCTGGACGGGGCTCGGCTGGGTGGCGGACCGCGACGACCGCCTCTTCCGGCGCCGACTGGCGCTCTCGGTACGGGGAGCGACGCCGGCGGACGGCGCCGAACTCAAGATCTCCGGCCACCTCGCGAACCTCCCCGCCGACCCCCGGGGCTACGACGCCTGGGTCCGCTCGCAAGGGGCCAGCCTCCGGCTCAACGGCGGGCGCGTCCTCGGCGAGCTCGCGCCCGCCTCGCGCTTCAGCCGCTGGTGCCAGGAGCGACGGCG